>NZ_JBZCSF010000021.1:0-40520 GCF_058273125.1 Effusibacillus sp. SKA8
ATCACGTCATAGCAGTTCTCATAAATCGATTGTAAAATTTGAAAATTTTGATTAAAATCTCTAAAAACAGGAAATTGCTGTTCTTTTGACGATAATGATTCTTGCCTCAGCGGTTTGCGCTTCCAAAACAACCTGCGAAACAACAAAACAATCTCCTTTCCCAAGAGCAAGGCCCAATTTTAAGACATCGTAAAAGCCAATAATCATTTTTTCCAAATTCCAGCTTTTTTAGTCCTGAAGACTTAGATCCCTTGCCACGACTAAAATGAATTGCTATCCAATACATTCCATGTATCAATAATCAATATTTGTGTATCGAATGACAAACAATAACAATCAGCATAGAGAGCCACAAGACGGGCAGTAAATCAGGCCCCTTTGATGAACCGGCCTATTTTCCTAAGGAAAGGAGAAGCAAACATTAATCGGTCAGATTTCTATAGTCGGCCCAATGTACAACTTGTATTGCAAACGTCCAGTTTTGTCGCAGGGTTTATGGTTTGGGTGATTCTTTCTTCCCTGATTCCGTTTATCAAGGAAAGCATATCCCTGACTTCCAATCAACAGGCATGGGTTACAGCAGTCCCGGTCATATTAGGCTCCTTGTTGCGTGTCCCGTTTGGATATTGGACCAACCGGTTTGGTGCCAGACGAATGTTTACAATAGCCTTCCTCATTCTGCTGCTGCCCGTCTATTACATCAGTGTCGCGGATTCATTTCTGGATTTGTTGGCGGGAGGGATGTTGTTGGGGATTAGCGGGGCGATTTTTTCGGTAGGTGTAACTGCGCTCCCCAAGTACTACCCCAGAGAGAGACACGGCTTTATCAATGGAATCTACGGAGCAGGAAACATCGGTACCGCTGTAACCGCTTTCTTTGCTCCGATAGTGGCCAAACAGCAGGGCTGGGCTGCAACAGTCAGACTTTATCTTGTACTGATTGCTGCGGTTGCTTTGCTCAATTTTTTGGCGGGAGACCGGAAAGAGCGGAAATCCGGCATTCCGCTGATGGAACAGATCAAGGGCGTATACCGCAATGAAAAGCTCTGGCTGCTGTCCTTGTTTTATTTCATCACATTTGGTTCGTTTGTGGCATTTTCCGTGTATTTGCCCAATTTTCTGGTAACCCATTTTCATCTGGACAAAGTCGATGCCGGCTTTCGGACGGCGGGATTCATCGTAGTGGCTACATTACTGCGGCCTGTTGGAGGATGGCTGGGAGACAGATTTAATTCGTTTCAGATTCTTATGTTTGTTTTCGGAGGTTTGATGGTGGCAGCCATTCTGTTGTCCTTTATGCCGCATCTGCCCCTTTTCACGGTCGGCTGTTTGGCGGTTGCTACCTGTGCGGGGATCGGAAATGGAACGATTTTCAAACTGGTACCGCTGTATTTCACCAAGCAGGCTGGCATTGTCAACGGTGTAGTGGCGGCGATGGGAGGATTGGGCGGTTTTTTCCCGCCGATCATCCTTACATTGCTGTTTAATTTGACCGGGAATTATGCGATCGGATTTATGGCCCTCTCGGAATTTGCTTTGGCCAGCCTGATCCTGGTGATCTGGATGTATTATCAAGAAAAGTTGGACCTGAAAGACCGCATTTTTGAACATACGGTGGAAGGAATCGTGGTGACGGATCCGAAAGGGGTCATTCAGGTGGTGAATCCTGCGTTTACGTCAGTGACCGGATACGAACCGAATGAAGTAATCGGCAGGAATCCCAATATCCTAAAATCGGGCAGACATGACCGGCAATTTTATGAAAACATGTGGGAGTCATTGGAGAAAAACGGGTATTGGCAAGGCGAGATCTGGAACAAACGTAAAAACGGAGATATTTATTTGGAATGGCTGACGATCAGCGCCATCAAAAACGAAGGGGGAGAAGTGAAATATTACGCGGGAACGTTCAGTGACATCTCGGAGCACAAACAAGCGGAAACACTGATTAACGCCAAATACAAACACAAACTGAAAAACAAGACAGGCTGCTGACGAACTTGTGTCGCAGCAGCCTGTACGTTAACAAAACAATAGGTTTTCCTCCTGTCAGGTTCCCTCTTGCCGACAATATCCCCTTTATCTCATCTACCAGAGTACGCATAGGGTCATGATCCCGCTTCAGCAGGGGGGCTGTCTCCGAAGAGTCGGGGTTGTATCAAGGAAAATTCAGTGAATAAACCCAACTTTTTGGGAAATACAACTACTAGGCTCTTAGTGAAAGGAGATCAGCATGAGCAGAAAAATCTCTCCCTTGTTGAAAAAACTCAGATATTTCGGGCAATCGCAAGAGATTGCAAGCCATGCCGAACTGTCACCCTACGAAAGGGATTCGGAAAAAGTCTATCGCCGCCGTTGGCAGCATGACAAGGTGGTTCGTTCCACCCACGGGGTGAACTGTACAGGATCCTGCAGTTGGAAAATTCATGTGAAGGACGGAATTATCACCTGGGAAACCCAGCAGACCGACTATCCGACCACAGGTTCGGATATGCCCGAATACGAGCCGCGGGGCTGCCCGAGAGGGGCGAGTTTTTCCTGGTATATCTACAGCCCGCTGCGGGTTCGCTACCCGTATGTGCGAAGCGCTCTTCTCCGATTGTGGAGAGAGGCGATGAAAGAGACCGGGGATCCGGTTGTAGCATGGAAATCAATTGTAGAAGATCCGGAGAAAACAAAACGGTATAAGAAAGTGCGGGGAAAAGGAGGATTCGTGAGAGCCGATTGGGATGAAATCAATATGATGATTTCCGCCGCTCTGATACATACCATCCGACAATACGGTCCGGACCGCATTTTCGGGTTTTCGCCGATTCCCGCCATGTCCATGGTCAGCTATGCGGGCGGTGGACGATTTCTGTCGTTGTTGGGAGGATCGTTGCTAAGCTTTTATGACTGGTATGCGGACCTTCCACCGGCAAGCCCGCAGATTTGGGGAGAACAGACAGATGTTCCGGAAAGCTCGGATTGGTTTAATTCCAGTTATCTGCTGGTCTGGGGATCCAACCTGCCACAAACGCGAACGCCAGATTCCCATTTTATGGTGGAAGCTCGCTACCGGGGCGCCAAGGTGGTCGCGGTCAGCCCGGATTATGCCGAGTTTGTCAAATTTGCCGACAACTGGCTGGCGATAAACCCCGGCATGGACGGAGCACTGGCGATGGCGATGACGTATGTGATTTTGAAAGAGTTCTATGTGGAGAAGCAGACCGGGTATTTTACCGACTATGTCAAGAAATACACGGATCTGCCGTTTTTAATCACACTGCAAAAAAGAGGCGACCAGTATGCGGCCAACCGCTTCCTTCGCGCCAGCGATCTGGGGCTGGCCTTGACGAATGCAGAATGGAAAACGGTTGTCTGGGACGAGAAGTCCAAACAATTTGCCGTTCCCAACGGCACCATCGGTCATCGTTGGGATCAGGACGGAAACTGGAATCTGCATCTGAATGATTCGGACAACCAACTGACGGGAATCGAACCGGCTCTTACCTTGCTGGGATGCGAAGACCGGATCGTAACCCTTGGGTTTCCCCACTTTGAGCAGGAAGAAAGAACTATTCTGCGGCGTTCTGTTCCGGTCAAGGAGATTCGACAAAACGGGAACACCCTTTACGTTACAACCGTTTTCGACCTGCTTTTGGCAAAAACGGGAGTATCTCGCGGACTACCGGGCGATTACCCGCAAGATTATGACGATCCGAAGCCTTATACACCCGCCTGGCAGGAGGCCATTACGGGAATCGACCGGAAGCTGGTTGCGCAAATTGCCCGTGAATTCGCTCGGAATGCAATTGATTCGAAAGGCCGCTCGATGATCATTATGGGCTCGGGCATCAACCACTGGTATCATTCCGACTCTATCTATCGGACAATCTTGAATCTGGTTCTGTTAACCGGTTCGCAGGGGGTGAACGGAGGGGGCTGGGCCCATTATGTGGGCCAAGAAAAGGTGAGGCCGCTGGAAGGATGGCAGACGGTGGCGATGGCTCGTGATTGGGGCGGACCGCCTCGGCTGCAAAACGGTACGTCATTTTTCTATTTTGTAACAGAACAGTGGAAATACGATGACCAGGCGATGGCAGAGCAGATTTCGCCCCTGTTTGGCCAGCCTCGCTACAGGCATGCCGGGGACTATAATTATTTGGCGGCCCGGCTCGGATGGTTGCCGTCATATCCTCAGTTCGACCGGAATCCAATCGAGATGTTTGACCAGGCCCAAGCGACAACGGATGAACAAGCGGTTCAATACGCAGTCAAACAGATCAAGCAGGGCAGTCTCAAGTTTGCCATTGAGAATCCGTCGGACCCGGTGAACTTTCCGCGGATCATGTTTGTATGGCGGGCCAATTTGATCGGCAGTTCGGCAAAGGGACATGAATATTTTCTCAAACATCTGCTGGGCACCCATCATGCAAATCTGAGCGGACAGAGCTTCGATTTGAAAACCGATGAAATCCAATGGTCGCAAAACTCGCCGGAAGGAAAGCTGGATCTGCTGATCAATCTCGATTTCCGCATGTCCGGCACGGGCCTCTATTCGGATATCGTGTTGCCAGCCGCCACTTGGTACGAGAAATACGATATCAGCAGTACCGATATGCACCCTTTCGTGCATCCGTTCAATCCGGCTATCGCACCGCCGTGGGAAGCTAGGTCCGATTGGGATTTTTTCAAAAAATTGGCCCGTACTTTTTCTGAGCTAGCTCCCAGATATTTCGAGACTCCCGTTAAGGATCTTGTTGCCACTCCCCTGCTGCATGACACGCGGGATGAGATCGTACAGGCATTTGGGCTGATCAAGGATTGGAAAAAAGGAGAAAACGAACCGGTTCCCGGAGTGAATTTTCCCCATTTGCATGTGGTGGAGAGGGACTATTCAAAATTATATGATAAATTTATCTCCCTCGGTCCGATGATCAAAGAACAGATTGGAGCGAAAGGTCTTGCCTGGCACGCCAGGGAAGAATACGACAAACTGAAGGCGATGCTTGGCACGGCCAACCAGACGTCAGAATGCAAGGAATGCCCCAGCCTGTTCACAGACCGCAATGTGGCGGAAACCATTCTAACCTTGTCCAGTACGACCAACGGCTCGTTGGCAATGAAGGCGTGGGCGGCGATGGAGCAAAAGACCGGACAGAAACTGAGGGATCTGGCGGAAGAACGGGCGGAAGAGCACATCACCTTCCAAGAGATCACCGCACAGCCGAGAAAAGTGATCTCCTCACCGGTGTTCAGCGGGACGGAAACGGGAAACCGGCGCTATTCCCCGTTCACCACCAACGTGGAACGGCTAATCCCTTGGCGGACTTTGACGGGCAGACAGCATTTTTATCTCGACCATGAAATAATGCTGGAGTTTGGGGAAGAACTGCCGACTTTCAAAGCCCCTTTGCGCAAGGCTGCCTTTTATGAGATCGACCGGCGCCCCGCAAGCACGGAGAAAGAAATCACCCTGCGCTATTTGACGCCCCATTTCAAATGGTCGTACCACAGCACCTACGGGGACACGTTACCGATGCTGACCATGTTCCGGGGCGGACCGCACGTCTGGCTGAATCATCAGGATGCGGAAGAGGTAGGGATCTCGGACAATGATTGGCTGGAAATGTACAACCGCAACGGGGTGGTGGTGGCAAGGGCCGTGGTGAGTCACCGTCTGCCGAGAGGTGTCGCGTTTATGTATCACGTACAGGATCGGTTGATTAATGTTCCGGGCTCCCCCATCAGCCAACTGCGGGGGGGAACGTTTAACAGCCCGACCCGCATCCATGTGAAACCGACCCAGATGATCGGCGGCTATGCCCAACTGAGTTTTGGCTTCAATTATTACGGGCCGACCGGCAATCAACGGGATGAGAAGGTGATCATCCGGAAGGTGGGACAGGAGGTGAACTGGCTTGAAGATTAAGGCACAGTTCGGCATGGTCATGAATCTTGACAAATGCATCGGTTGCCATACCTGCAGCATCACCTGCAACAACACTTGGACAAACCGGCCGGGGGCGGAATACATGTGGTGGAATAACGTGGAAACGAAACCGGGTATCGGCTACCCGAAAGAATGGGAAAATCAGGACGTCAACAAGGGCGGATGGGTATTGAACAACGGAAGGCTGGAACTGCGGGCGGGGGGGCGTGCGAACAAGTTGCTGCACATTTTTTACAATCCCGATTTGATGCCTATCGACGAGTACTATGAACCCTGGACCTATGACTACGAAAACCTGACTGACAGCCCGGAACGGAACCATCAACCAGTGGCGCGGCCCAAATCACAATTGACCGGTGAGTATATGGATCTTGCCTGGGGACCCAACTGGGAGGATGATCTGGCAGGGGTCTACCAGACTGGCAAACGGGATCCCAATATAATGGTACTGGAAGAGAAAGTGAAATTTGAATTCGAACAAACTTTCATGATGTATCTACCGCGCATTTGCGAACACTGCATCAATCCGCCCTGCGTGTCCTCCTGTCCGTCCGGGGCGATTTACAAGCGGGAGGAAGACGGCATTGTGTTGGTCGATCATAACGCTTGCCGGAGCTGGCGTTTCTGTATGACGGGTTGCCCTTATAAAAAAGTGTATTTTAATTGGAAAACCCACAAAGCGGAAAAATGCACCTTTTGTTTCCCGAGAATAGAAGCGGGACTGCCGACCGTCTGTTCGGAAACCTGCGTCGGACGGCTCCGCTATGTCGGCCTGGTCTTCTATGACTTGGACAAGGTGGAAGCAGCCGCTTCCGTTGCTGATGAAAAGAAACTGTACGAGGCCCAGTTGCGCATTTTTCTGGACCCGCATGATCCGGAGGTCATCCGGGAAGCTCGCAAAGCCGGATATCATGATGACTGGATTGAGGCTGCCCAGCGGTCGCCGGTCTACAAACTGGCTGTCACGCAAAAAATCGCCCTTCCTCTTCACCCGGAATACCGCACCCTGCCGATGGTTTGGTACATCCCGCCGCTTAGCCCGATTATGGGAGGTTTTGAAGGAACACCGGACGGGATTGATCCGCAAGTTATTTTTCCGGCGATTGACCAACTGCGTATTCCAATCGAATATTTGGCCAACATGTTGAGCGCGGGGGACACAGAAGTGATTCGAAAGGTACTGAAAAAGATGGTGGTCATGAGAAGCTACATGCGGGCTGTCAATTTGGGGAAAACACTTGACACGAGCATTCTGGAAGCGGTCGGGTTGACCGAACAGACCGTGCGGGACATGTATGAATTGGCCGCCATTGCCAAGTATTCGGATCGTTACGTGATTCCTTCCTCACACCGGGAGATGGCGGACAACATGTATCTTGGTCAGGGAACGGCCGGGTTTGATTTTATGGAAGAATGCTCTGGTTGTGCAGTCAATCACAGTCTTCCGGATGAGTACAAATTCGGAGTAGAGTATTGGGGAGATAACAGTGGACGAACATCAGAGAATCTTTAAACTGGCTTCCATTTTGCTGCAATACCCGGACCGGGAATGGACCGGAGATGAAGATTTGCGGTGGGAAATTTCCCGTTTGGATAATTTGCCCGTGCGGGAGTTATATCTGCAATTTCTGGAGTACCTGAAGAACACGGATTTTGAACGGCTGTGCGAGATCTATGTCAACACATTTGATTTTGCCGATAAAACCACTCTGTATTTAACCTATAACCTGTTTGGTGACAACCCGGAACGCGGCCCGGCTTTTGTGAAGCTGAAGGAAGAATTTGCAAACGCCGGATGGTTTCTTGCGGAGGGGGAATTGCCGGATTTTCTGCCGGTGGTTCTTGAGTTTGCCGCAATTGCCCGACCGGAACACGCCAAAAAAATCCTTATGATCCATAAACAGGCCATTGACCGGTTGTTAGCCGAACTGGAATCGTCCGACAATCCCTATCGGTGGGTTATGCGCGGATGTGTCCGGGCACTCGATTCCTTTCTGGCAGAAAGAAAGGTTTCTTAGGAAATAAAACAGGGAATGGAGGATTTTCCGTGAGCTTACTTGATCAATTCCTGTGGCTGATTTATCCATACATGATGTTGACCCTGTTTGTCGCTGGCCATATCTGGCGTTACAACACGGACCCATTCGGTTGGTCTGCCAGGTCCAGCGAATTTTTGGAAAAGAGCCGTCTGCGCCAGGCCAGTCTCTTGTTTCACTGGGGAATTGCGTTTGTGTTCTTCGGGCATGTGGCGGGAATTCTGATTCCCAAGCGTGTCTATGAAGCGATCGGGGTAACGGATCGGACGTACCATTTCGGTGCGGTTTGGATCGGCGGGGTTGCCGGAGTGGTCACCGTAATTGGCATCGTTTTGTTTCTTATACGCCGTCTGACAATCCGACGGATTCTGGTCAACAGCGGAAAAAGTGATTTGATTGTGCTGATTCTGTTGGCTCTCGTCATCGTCACCGGCTTTACGAACACAGTTGGGTATACGGCAACTGGGGGTACATTTGATTACCGGGAAACGGTCGGGCCGTGGTTTCGTGGTATTTTAACCTTTCGTCCTGCCACTGAATTGATGCTGGGGGCGCCGGCAGGCTTTCAAATCCATATCCTGACCGCCCTGCTGCTGTTCGGAATATGGCCGTTTACCCGCCTGGTCCATGTCTGGAGCTTGCCGCTTGAATACCTGAACCGGCGTTATGTGGTATATCGCAGCATGCGCCCGAAAAAGTTATAAAAACTTGATCTGCATCAATTTATCAATCATCTGAATCATGGATAGTAAAGGAGGGAGGATCAAACGGCGAGAAGGAGGAGAACTGCATATGGACGAGTTTACATTTAAAGATATGAAACAAATCAAACGGAGTAAATTGGGAAATCAAGTCCCGCTCGAACTGTTTCGCGCGATTCGTTTGATTGGCATGTATCAGGGGCTGCCCATGGGGGGAAAGGGGACCACCGTCACCGTGGGGCGTAAAATCGGCGAAAGCATGCCGGTGACTTCACTGGAGGATTTCACAAAACTGTTCCTGGAGTTAAAAATCGGGATTCCCAAGATTATTCGCCAAGATGACGACGGGATGAGGATTGCTATTGAAGATTGTTTTTGTGAGGGACTGCCTGTATTCAAAGGAAAGCTGGTTTGCGATTTGGAAGGCTCCATTATGGGAGGCGCGCTCAAAAAAATCATGGGGAAACAGGTGGCGGTCCGTGAAGTGAAATGCAATGTGAACGGGGATGAGCATTGCGAATATGAGATCAAATTCTATTGAAATCATGTTGGGAACCTATCAAAACCGCTGTAGCGGTTTGTTTACTCTTTGGCTAGTTGACTTAACCCGGCCGGGTCGAGAATTCGTATTTTTTTGCGATTATTCATTTCCAGAAGCTTCAATGTTTCAAAATGAGCAAGTTTTCGGCTGAGCGTTTCAGGGGTGACACCGAGTAAAGCGGCCAACTCCTTTTTTGCCACAGGCAGCCGGAAAAATTCTTTTGAGAAACCAACTTTTTCATGAAAAAACAGTAAAATTCTCGCCAGCCGGCGTTCCACTCGCAAGAGACTGAGGGCGCCAATCCATTCATCGGATTGGTACAGTTTCTCGCTCATAGCCAGCAGAAGGCGGTAGGTCATGTCCGGATTGGTTTCCAGTATGGACTTAAAGTCTTTTTTGTGAATCAGACAAACGATGGTGTTTTCGAGCATTTCGGCGTTCGCATAATGGTTCTTTTCCAGCAGGAAAGAGAAATGCCCGAAAAAATCCCCCGGAAACAGAAAGCGTATGATTTGTTCTTTCCCGACAGGAGACAGTTTTGTGAGTTTCACCACGCCTTGATGAATGATGTACAAGGTGTCCGAAGACTCTCCCTCGCGAAAAACAAATTCGCCTTTTTTATAGCTGCAGGTACGTATCACACTTTCCAAAGTACTGATTTCTTGTTCGGTTAGGCTTTCGAAAATCGGGACATTGGGAATACAAGAAGATTTGGAATAATAGTTCCCGCAGGACATACACTTCCTCCTCGTCGATTCTGTAATTAAGAATAACTGTAATAAGAATAACAAACCCCCAATCCATCGGTGTGACCTTGATCACATTTCGGATTGGGGTTTTGGGGTTTGCCCTGTTGGAGTCCGTCTCTGTCGGTCGAGGAATTCGCGCAGCACGCGGTTGAATTCCCCCGGTTTTTCAAGTTTGGCCATATGTCCGGCGTTGCGGAGAATCACCAGTTCCGAATTGGCGATATATTTGTGCATGAGCACCTGGATCCAGACGGGTGTGATGAGATCGCAAGCGCATCCAATGATCAGGGTCGGGACTTTGATCTTTGGCAGGAGACGCCGGTTGTCTACCTTGACGCAGGCCGCGACCGTTTCCTTGTAGGCTTTTACTTCCGGTGCGATCGCGCGGTGGAATCTTCGCACGATCGCCTCGTCCCGGGAATACAGGCATGTGAAAGCGGCCAACCGCGTGCGGACCGCTTTTGGCAGAACGTTGAGCCGCCACGTGTAGAGATTGTAAAGCAGGCCTGCCCAAAGATCCGGTACGAAAAAATACGTGCTGACAAGAATCAGGGACCGGCATCGCTCCGGTGCCAGCCGGTAGATCTCCTGGACAACGATTCCCCCCATCGACAATCCGCAGATGTGGGCCGATTCGATTTCGAGATGATCCATTAAAGCCAGCGTGTCTTTTGCGAAATTGTCGATCGAAATGCCTTTGGCGTTTACGGAACGTCCGTGCCCCCGCAAGTCGGGAATGATAAGATCATAAGCGTCGGCCAGGGCGTGTTGGTGTTCCCAGCCCTCCTTGCGCTCCCCCAAACCGTGTATCAGGATGAGCGGTTCCCCTGACCCGAGCCTGTCATAGTGGATCGTGGTGTCTCGAATCGTCGCGCTGAACATGGAAAATTACCTCACTCTACAGGGTGTAAGTAGCATATTCGGACACATCTTCCGTTGTGAAGTCGTCGTATCCGTTATTCCCCATAGCGGAAACGGACAAACGTTTGAATTTGTGAAAATTTTGTAAAGCGGGTATACAAAACGAACATATAAGTGTAAAATACATATAGATGATAATTGAAGGTGATGTTGGATGGCAGAAGGCAAGGAACAAAGTGGACTTGGCGGTCCACCCAAAAACTTTTTGGTGCCGTTTATCCTGTTGCTGCTGCACCGCGTACCCGTTCACGGCTACGAACTGATCCAGAAGCTGACGTCGCTTGGTTTCCAGGCTTTGGACCCCGGAAACATTTACAGGATGCTGCGTCAGCTGGAAAAAGACAATTACGTCCGTTCGGAATGGGACACTTCTTCCGGCGGACCCGCCAAACGCCTGTACAGTCTGACTGAGATCGGCGAGGCGTATCTGCAGACGTATGCGGGAGAACTGGAGCGGTACCAGTCGATGCTGAACCAATTTTTCAGCATGTACACCCGTATGCTCGATCTCTATATGCCTCCCTACCGCGCGGAGGGAGACATGGAGAAAAAGAGTAATAAATCCAAAGCGAGGAGGAATTCCGATGGAAGCGAAGGAGAAGAATGAAATGGAAACGAAATACCGGGTTGATGCGTTTGTTGATGCCGTATGGGACAATTATGAAGCGGGGATGGCGCGTGCCCGCAAACAGCTGCAAGACAGCGAGGATGCGTATCTTAACGCCTGCAGCGCAGCCAGAAAATGGTTTGGCGAACAGCGCGGCAATTTCGAGAATTACGTCAGGGATGTGACGAAAAAAAGCTACGATTTGCTGAACCTGCAGGAAAGCCAATTGGAAACCGTGGTCGAGAAGCTGGAAAACCTCGCCTGGACGCCGTTGAAATTCACGCTGGATCTGATGGAGCAGGCGGAAAAACGCTTTGAAGAAAACAGCAGGGAATTCGTCAAATTCCAGCGCGAACGCCGCAATGCGTGGACTCAACTGGCCGACGAATACGCCGCGATGGCGAAAAACAATCAACGCAGGTTTTTACGCACTCTGGAAGATAGTATTCGTCCGTTTGTGGGAGCGGAACGCTGACTTTTCCGAACTGCGAGATGATCAGGACGCCGATGTTCCGGCGTCTTTTGTCTGAAAAGGAAAAGTCTGCAACTCATCTGTAACCGAGGGCATGTAAAATTCAAACGAATGATCGTTTGGGGAGGTTATTATGCGGTTAAAGGACAAAGTAGCCCTTATAACGGGCGGGGCTAACGGTATCGGCAGGGAAACGGCGCTCCTTTTCGCGAAAAACGGCGCCAAGCTGATGATTGCCGATTTTGACGAGGACGAAGGGCTACAAACGCTGCAAGCGCTTCGCAAGGCGGGGGCCGAAGCCGAGTTTGTCAAAACGAACGTCAGCAATCTCTATGATGTGCGGCAGATGGTGGATGCCGCAGTGGCACGGTTTGCAAGGATCGATGTGTTGGTGAACAATGCCGGAATCACCCGTGACGGGTTTTTGGTGAAATTGGAGCCGGAGCAATGGGATCAGGTGATCGCGGTCAACCTGACCGGTGTATTTTATTGCACACAAGCGGTGGCCAAAGTGATGATCAACCAGGGGTCCGGCGTCATTCTGAATGCATCGTCGGTGGTCGGGCTTTACGGAAATATCGGACAGACGAACTATTCCGCCACAAAATCCGGGGTCATCGGAATGACCCGGACATGGGCGAAGGAACTTGGCCCCAAAGGGATACGCGTCAACGCGGTGGCTCCCGGATTCATCATGACGGGCATGACGGAGAAAGTTCCGGACAAGGTTCTCGAGCAGATGAAGGAAAAAACCCCGCTGCGCCGTTTGGGCCAGCCGTCCGATATCGCGAACGCTTATTTGTTTCTCGCTTCCGATGAAGCCGGTTTTATCAACGGAGCGGTATTAAGTGTGGATGGAGGATTGACTTTCTGATGCATTGCGCGACTGATTGGTTAGACAGCCGATCCCGCCTTACCCCTGACAAGACAGCGATTGTCGAGGCCGACACGGGCGTCCGCCTGACGTACAAACAGTTCAATCGACGGGCCAACCGTCTGGCGGGTTATCTGCACCGCCTCGGTCTCGGGAAAGGAGACCGGGTTGCACTGCTGGCTCCCAACTCTTCCGGTTATTTGGAGCTGCTGTTTGCGGCGGGAAAGATTGGAGCTGTGTTCGTGCCTTTAAACTACCGTTTTTCAAATTCCGAACTGTCTTATGTGCTCCGGGACTGCGGGCCGCGCGTGTTGGTGTATCACGATGCTTACGAGCCCACTGTCGCGGCGCTGCGGAAACAGGCGGAAATACCGGTTGTCCTGAAGGAATCCGAATACCAATCAGTCCTGTCGGAAGCCGGCGAGTTTAACGGATATGCGGAAACGGACCTGGAAGATCCCTGGGCAATCATTTATACCGGAGGCACCACCGGGTATCCGAAAGGGGCGATTTTGTCCCGCCGGGCGATTATCTGGAATGCGATCAACACCATCGTGAGTTGGGGAATCACGGCGCATGACATCACACCGGTATACTTGCCGATGTTCCATACAGGCGGATTGAACGCCCTTGCCACACCCGTCCTGTATGCGGGCGGCACGGTCGTGATCGGCAGAGAATTCGATCCGGTTTCCGTTATCCGCGTGCTGGAACAAGAGAAATGCACAATCGCCTTGTTTGTGCCGACCATGTATCATATGTTGATTCAGACGCCCGAATTTGCGGAAGCGTCGTTTTCCTCGATGCACACGTTTCTCTCCGGGGGAGCTCCCTGCCCGTATCCGGTTTACGAGGCCCTTTGGGTGAAAGGTCTCAATTTCAAAGAGGGATACGGCTTAACGGAAGCGGGGCCCAACAATTTTTACATCGATCCGCAGGATGCCAAACGAAGGATCGGCTCAGTCGGGGTTCCGATGTTCCATAACCGCGTCCGCCTGGTCGATCAAAACGGAAATGACGTGCCGGATGGGGAGACGGGTGAGATCTGGATTGCGGGGCCGCACCTGTTTTCCGGGTATTGGAACAAGCCGGAAACAACATCCGAAGCTCTGGTCGACGGGTGGCTGCGGACCGGCGATCTCGGCAGGCGCGACTCCGAAGGGTACTACTACATTGTGGGACGCAGGAAAGACATGATCATTACAGGCGGCGAAAACGTGTATCCGCTGGAGGTTGAACAATTGCTCCAATCCCATCCGGCGATCAGCGAAGTTGCCGTAATCGGCCTGCCGGATCCGAAGTGGGGAGAGGCGGTCACCGCAGTCGTTGTGACGGCGAAAGGCAGGCACGTGTCGGAAGAAGAGCTGAAAGCGTACTGCACCGGCAAAATCGCCGGCTACAAAATACCGAAGTCGTATCTGTTCGTAGACGAATTGCCCAAAACATCCGTGGGGAAAATCGACAAACAAAGAATCGTGCAGGAATGCAAAAAAATCGGTTGACACCGGCGGCCCTTGCGGAAGTTTCCGCAGGGGCGGTTTGCTATCCTTGAAGTCTTCGTTTCGTATCGACGTCATGGCCAGCCAGACGTTTTTCGAGGGATTTGCGCCAATTTTCCGATAAAGCGTCGACTTCGAGAAGCTGCTTGATTCCTTCCAGGTTGCTATTGTCGCGGTGCATAATGCGGTTTCCAAAGGCAACGGTGACTGCTTTCGGATGGCGTTCCAGAAGCTGCAATACCGGTTTTTCCTCCACCCAACCTTCTTGCAGCACCCGGAAGTAAAATCCTGTGTAACCGGTGTGTTGAATCCGGACTGGTAGATCGGGCGCGTCGTATTTTTTGGCCAGCTTGTGGCAAGGCTGCCGGGGCTGGCTGACTTGGACGATTGCGTCGCCCAAGCGATAAATGTCTCCGATGCAAACGTCCTGCTCCAGCATTCCAGCAACCGTCAGATTTTCCCCGAATGCCGCAGACGGCAAAGGACGCGCCAGTTCCTTTTCCCAATAGGGGTAATGCTCATGGGAATACACGCATACCGCTTTGTCCCGCCCCCCGTGATTGACCAGATCCGCTTGTCCGTCACCGGAAAAATTCGAGAACGACAAATAAATTTTTTCACGGACGGGGGTTTTGAAAATGCCGGTGGAAATTTCCAGCCCCTTGTACTCAAAAGCTGTCGGTTTCCCAACGTTGATCGAGATCACTTGTATGGGCGGCAAAAGCATAGCGCTTCCTCCAAATTCGGTTATTTTCGGGACGGAGTGTATGTTACGGCCCCGCATAATTTACCATACGTAAAATCATAACTTTGTCAACCTTTATGATGATATACAGCCAAAGAGGAGATTTACGCTTTGCAAACGAAAAAGGTATCCGAGACAAATTCGGAATTTTCAGGAACGGGAGAGCTTGAAATGAATCAACAACTCCATGTGCTTTCGACAAAATTGGTTCCTCCCCGTGTCAAAGCGCAATGCTTGCTGCGGCCGCGGCTGGATGATCTGTTTCGGCAGGCGGCCAACTACCCGGTCACGGTTGTGCAAGCGGAAGCGGGGTATGGAAAAAGCACGGCGCTGGCCACCCATTTGTATCCTTTTTTCGACCGGGTTGCCTGGTATACGGTGGAGGAAAACGAACGGGATGCGTTGCTGTTTCTGTACTATTTGATTCATGCGTGCAAGACCATCGATCCGGAAATCGGCGAACGGTCACTCCGATTCCTGGAAGCGGCGGATTCCCCCGTCGTTTCCGTCATTCCCCCTTGCGTGACATTGTTGTTGAACGATTTGCTGGAACGGGCTCCGGACCCCACCCTGCTCGTGCTGGATGACTTGCATGCGGCGGCGGAAGCGCCGGAGGTTCAAACCATCCTGGAGGTGTTGATTCGCTATCTGCCGCCGCAGGTGCATCTCGTAATCGGCACCCGAAACGCGCTGCATCTACCGGCCATTGAACGGTTGCGTTCGACATGCGATTTGTTGGCTGTGGGCAAGCGGGAGCTGTCATTCACCACCGAGGAGATCGAACGGTTGTTTCGGGAGGAATACGGCATCTTCCTCGCGAGTGAACAAATGCGAGAACTGCAGGAACAGACGGAAGGCTGGATTATCGCCCTGCAGATGGTCTGGAAAGGGCTCGAAAGAGGCGTCACCCTGTCCGAATTGTGGAAAGAGCAGCCGGAAACGGAAAGGCAACTGTTCCATTATCTGGCGGAAGAGGTGTTCGACCGGCAACCGGAACTGACCCGCCGGTTTCTTGAACGAACCTGCGTGCTGGAATCGATGGAGCCGGAGGTTTGCAATTTGCTCACGGGACGGTCGGATGCAAGCGACATTCTCTCGCAACTGGAACAAAACGGTCTGTTCGTGACGGAAACGGGGACCGGTCATTACCGTTACCACCGATTGTTTCGGCAGTTTTTGCTGACCCGTTTTTTGCTCGATGGCAGCGAGGAAGAATGGTTTGCGCTGCACCGGCAGGCGGCCGCTTTTTACCGTCAAAAAGGGGATTGCGAGCTGGCTTTGAAACATTATTACGAGGCGCAAAACCTGCAGGCGGTTGCAGAACTGCTGTTGGAACGGGGATCGGAATTTTTGCAGAGCGGCCGGCTGGAACTCCTGAAAAATTGGATCGAACGCCTGCCGAGCGACATGCTGCAGCGGCATCCCAAGCTCCTGTTCTGGCGGGGAGAGATTGACCGCGTCTCCTCCCGGTTTTCGGAGGCGGGCCACTGGTACACTTTGGCGGAGGGCGGTTTTATCCGGCAGGGGGATGTGTTGGGCCGCAGTCGGGTCTACCGCGGTCAGGCGCAATTGTATTTGGATACGATTCAGCCTGCGAAAGCGATCTATTGGCTGAAAAAAGCGGCGGAAGTCTTGGGCGACCACCATCCGGAAGAAACGGCTGCGGTGCTGCGGCTGATCGCGGAAAATCACACCAACAGCGGGCGTTTGCAAGAAGCGGAGGAAGTGTTGAAGCGGGCGAACCGGCTGATGCCAGGCATTCCCAAAGATGAATTGGACATACGGATCCATTTGCGAACAGGCCGGCTCGCTTTGGCGCGGCAATTGACACTTGAAATCATAGAGGAAGAACAGCGGGAAGGGGAGCGTCTGCGCAAGAGAATCGCCAAATCCCACCGGGAAAAGCATCTTTTGCTGTCCCTGATCGACGCGTTCATGGGAGAAGCGGCTTCCAGCCGGCGGAATGCCGAACAAGGCATTCGAATCGGCCGCGAACTGCAGTCTCCTTTTGTCGAGATGGTCGGGCACATCCGGCTGGGACATGCGGCAGTTCTTGCGGGCCGCCTGGAAGAAGCGCGGGAATGCTATCTCCGTTCCATTGAAATGAGCGACAGCTTGAAGGTGGAGCGGGGGAAAGTGGAAGCGCTGATGGGATTGTGCATCGCCCTGGGTCTCGCGGGAGAAGTGGAGCGGGCGGAACGGTATGCGCGGACGGGAGTGGAGCTGGCTCTTGCCGTGCACGACATGTGGTGTGCGAACATGATCCGCCTGTCCCTGGGCCTTATCCGAACCATGTGGGGGCAGTATGAAGATGCGCTGCCCTGGCTGTTGGAAGCGGAAAAAGGGTTCGCCGCCTGCGGGGACCGGTTCTGCCTCGCAAACGTCTTGTTGTGGCTCGCCATTCTTTACCGGAAAACCCGGCGGGAAAAAGAGTTTTCCCGCGTGATGCCGTTTCTTTTGCAGGAAGTGGAAACCGGCGGATATGAGTTTCTGTTTTTCAAAAGAACCTTGTTTGGACCAAGTGATCTGCAGATGATTGTCCCGTCGTTGCTGCAGGCCCGCGATCAACTCCGGCTGAAAACCGCGGACGATCTGCTCAGGCGGATGGGATTGAAAGAAATCCGGAAACATCCCGGCTATACGTTGCAAGTCCGAACCTTGGGGAAGTTCGCCGTCTTCCGGGGAGCGGAAGAGATCGGACGGAAAGAGTGGAAACGGGAGAAATCCCGTCAGCTTTTTCAACTGTTTGTCACCCGCAGGGGGCAATTCCTGCAGCGGGACGAAATCTGCCTTTTGCTTTGGCCGGACGCGGATGAGAACACGGCCAACCGGGATTTCAAAGTGGCGTTAAACGCGTTGATTACCGCCATCGAACCGGAGCGGGAAGCGCGTTCCGAATCTTTTTTCATCGAACGGTTGGACACGGCCTACCGGCTGCAGCAGAGCGTATCGGTCTGGATCGATCGGGACGAATTTGAAGCCCGCGCCGAAAAGGGGCTTGCGCTGGCGGAAAAAGCAAGGCAAACCGGAGCGGAAGCCGCAACAGAAGCCCTGGAAGAACTGGAAGCGGCGATCGCCTTGTACGCAGGGGACTTCCTGCAGGACTACCCGTACGAGGAATGGTGCGCCGACGAACGGGAACGTCTGCGGGGTCTGTATCTCCGCGCGCTGGAAAGAACGGCCCGCATCTATCAGGCCCAGGGAGCCTTGCATGAAGCGATTGGTTGCTGCGAACGCATTCTCGCGGCGGATTCGTGCTGGGAGCCCGCCTATCAAATCTTGATGTCCTGTTACCACCAGTTGGGAAACCGCAATCTGGTGATTGCCACTTACAAAAAATGCGCCGCGCAGATGGAAGACAAGCTCGGCCTGCCGCCGATGCCGGAAACGACGAGACTCTATCAGCGTTTGGTACGGGGGAGCGCGTAACCCGCCTGTAACCCTGCCCTGTTAGGATGGCAGCGGGAGGCGACTCGATATGACAACGATTGGAATCGTCAGCACCGGGGTGTATCTGCCGGACACATTTGAAACAAGCGCGGAGATCGCCGCGAAAAGCGGCATTCCGCAGGAAATTGTGGAAGCGAAACTAGGGATTGTGCGCAAAACGGTTCCCGGACCCGGTGACCACACCTGCCAGATGGGAATCTGGGCCGCGGAGAAAGCGCTGCAACAAGGGAATGTCGATCCCGCTTCGATCGATCTTGTCATCTGGATCGGGGAAGAACATAAGGAATATCCGCTCTGGACGGCGGGAATCAAGCTACAGCAGGCGGTTGGGGCGGTCAATGCCTGGGCGTTTGACGTACAGCAGCGGTGCGGGACGATGGTGATGGCTTTGAAAGTCGCCAAAGACATGATGTTGGCCGATCCCGGTATCCATACGGCACTGCTGGCCGGGGGCTACCGGAACTGCGATTTGATCGACTACAGCAATCCGCGTACCCGCTTTATGTACAATTTGGCCGCCGGAGGAGCCGCCGTCGTTTTGAGGAAAGGCCATACCGCCAACCAACTGTTGGCAAGCCATATCATCACCGACGGTTCCTTCTCGGAAGATGTCGTGGTGCCAGCCGGGGGGACCAAGCATCCGATTACGCCTGAGGCGATCGCGCGGCGGCTCAACTGCCTGGACGTGACAGACCCGGAAGGCATGAAACAGAGGTTGGAGCAGAAATCGATGGACAATTTCCGCAAAGTCATCGAACGCGCTGTCGGGAAAAGCGGCTATACCGTTTCCGACATCGATTATCTTGCGATCCTGCACATGAAGCGATCCGCCCACGACTATGTGCTGCGGCAGCTCGGTTTGCGGGAGGAGCAATCGTATTACCTGTCGGAATACGGCCACATCGGGCAGATCGACCAGATTTTGTCCCTGGAGCTGGGGCTGCAAACGGGCCGGATCAAGCCGGGCGATCTGGTCGTGCTGGTCAGCGCCGGCATCGGCTACGCCTGGGACGCCTGCGCGATCCGGTGGGGATGAAAGGGTACAAGGAACGGGTGTTGATGACCAGGACGTTTGGCCTGGTTTTTTGCATTTTACGGCAAATTGCACCGTTTTGTCCGGGGCAACCGGGCTGTGAAACGAACGCTGAATGAAAATCGGTGAAAATGTTGGTAGAGTCGGTTAAAATTAAACTGAGAAAGAGTTGATGGAAGTCGGCAGGAGGACATCGATGATTACGGGAGAATTAAAAAATAAAGTAGACAAAATTTGGGAGATTTTCTGGACGGGGGGAATTACCAATCCGCTGTCCGTCATTGAACAGTTTACCTACCTTTTGTTTATAAAAGGGTTGGATGAAGTAGAGACAACGAACGAAAAAGAGGCAACGTTCCTCGGTCTTGAGCATGCAGGGATCTTCCCGAAAGACAGGCAGCATTTGCGGTGGAACAGATTCAAAAATCTGGGAGCGGAAGAAATGTATGAAGTGGTGTCCAAGGAAGTCTTCCCTTTCATCAAGAACCTTCACGGCAACAAGGATTCCGCCTATGCCAAATACATGGATGACGCCATTTTTATGATTCCGACTCCGCAACTGCTTGCGAAAATTGTCGACGGAATCGATCATATCCCAATGAAAGACCGCGATACAAAAGGGGATCTCTACGAATATTTGCTGTCGAAAGTCGCCACGGCGGGGACGAACGGCCAGTTCCGCACTCCCCGCCATATCATCAAAATGATGGTGGAACTGATGAAGCCGACCCCTGAAGATATCATTGTGGACCCGGCGGCAGGTTCGGCCGGTTTTCTCGTGGAAGCGGGCGAATATCTCCGCAGAAACCGCAACGATTTGTTTTTGGTGCAAAGTTTGAAAGAACATTTTCACAACCATATGTTCTACGGCTTTGACATGGACCGCACGATGCTGCGGATCGGGGCCATGAACATGATGCTTCACGGCGTTGAGAATCCCAACATTCAATATCGCGATTCGCTGTCTGAACAAAACAAGGACAAAGATCGTTATACTCTTGTCCTGACGAATCCCCCGTTTAAAGGGTCGCTTGACTATGAAGCCGTATCGGCCGACCTGTTAAAGGTTGTGAAAACCAAGAAAACGGAACTTTTGTTTCTGGCGTTGTTCCTGCGTATGTTAAAACCGGGCGGGCGCTGCGCCTCCATCGTTCCGGACGGGGTATTGTTCGGCAGTTCAAAAGCGCATAAGACGATTCGCCAGGAAATTATCGAGAACCATAAACTGGAAGCGATTATTTCCATGCCAAGCGGCGTGTTTAAACCTTACGCCGGAGTATCCACGGCGATTATGATTTTCACGAAAACGGGTGCAGGCGGAACGGATTATGTGTGGTTCTATGACATGAAGGCGGACGGATTTTCGTTGGATGACAAGCGGAATCCGGTTGACGAAAACGACATTCCGGATATCATACAGCGGTTTCATAACCTGGAAAACGAAAAGAACCGGAACCGCACGGAGCAATCGTTCCTGGTGCCGGTGGATGAGATACGGGAGAATGAGTATGATTTGAGTATTAATCGGTATAAAGAGCAAGTATTTGAGGAAATACCATACGCTCCCCCAAAACAGATTTTACAGAAGGTTAAGCGACTGGAAGAAGAAATTATCGAAGGTATGAGGGAGTTGGAGGAGATGTTGGGGTGAAGTTAGGAAAATTAGTGAAAATTGTAGGTGGTGGAACACCAGACCGTAGAAACAGTCAATATTGGAATGGTGAAATAAATTGGATTTCCGTAAAAGATCTTTCGGAAGAAAAGATATACTCATCACTTGAAACTATAACGAGTCATGGATTGGAGAATTCTAGTGCGAAGCTAATTCCAAAAAGAAACATTATAATACCAACGAGAATGGCTCTTGGTAAGGTTGCAATTAACTTTATTGATGTTGCCATTAATCAAGATTTAAAGGCATTGATAATAGAAGACTCTACAAAGTTAGATATTTTTTTCCTTTTTTATTTTTTGAAGAGTAAAGCGAAGTATATTGAATCACAAGGAAATGGTGCTACAGTAAAAGGAATTACAATTGATGTCATCTCCAACTTGGAGGTACCACTTCTTCCACTAAAAATTCAACAAAGAATCGCTTCGGTTTTAGATAAAGCCCAAGAACTCATCGATAAACGTAAAGCCCAAATCGAAGCGTTAGAGCAATTAACGCAAAGTGTTTTTTTGGAGATGTTCGGGGATCCTTACAAAAATACAAAAAATTGGTCTATAATTCATTTGAGTGAAACATGCCAATCTATTAAAAGAGGGAAAACCCCAAAGTATTGTGAAGCTTCGCAAATTAAAGTGATTAATCAAAAGTGTATTTATTGGAATAAATTAGAAGAAAAAAATTGTAAGTTTTATAACGAAGAATTTAGAGATGCTCTTGATGAGGAAGATTTTATAAAAAAAGATGATGTATTAATAAATTCAACTGGAACCGGAACACTCGGTCGAGCCTTAGCAATAACAGATTTAAATGAAAATACTTTTATTGCAGATAGCCATGTTACCGTTGTTAGACCGAAAAGAGGAGAATTAAATCCTGTTTTTCTGGTTGAGCTAGTAAAAAATAGTTACGTCCAGAATGAAATCTATAAAACTTGTGTTAATGGCTCTACTAATCAAATTGAACTCTCTTGTACGAAGTTATCAAAGTTGAAGATCATATATCCTCCTGTTCGGATTCAAAACCAATTCGCGGAAATCGCCAAGAAAGTCGAATCCCAAAAAGAACTCCTCCAAAAAAGCTTAGTAGAACTGGAAAACAATTTCCACTCCCTCATGCAACGCGCGTTTCGCGGGGAATTGTGCAAAGAGTAGGTTCATTCTTGCCATCACCACCGAGAGTTGTTTCGCAACGGAGGGATCTCCTTGGTATCCAACTTCAGTTTTTTAAAAGGAAAACCCCATTACGAAAGCTTCACGGATGCCTGCCTGGAAGCGGAGAAAAGCCTGGTCGTGAGCCCGGCGACGTGCGCGATCCTGACACGCCGGGCGCTTGAACTTGCCGTGAAATGGGTCTACAGCTTTGACAGCGCTTTGCAAGCGCCTTACCAGGACAATTTGTCAAGCCTGATCCATGACCGTGCCTTTCTTTCCATTCTTGACCAGGGACTGCTGCCTTTGCTGCGCTATATCGTCAAACTGGGCAATGTCGCCGTGCATACCAATTCGTCCATTTCCCGGGACGAGGCGATTTTGTCGCTTTACAACCTGCACCAGTTTGTCTCCTGGATCGATTATTGCTATTCGGATGAACATACAGCTGGCGAATTTGACGAATCCTTGCTTCCCGTGGGCGAAGAAAAACGGGAACGGCCGGAAGAATTGCAGGATCTGTACGAACAACTGAGTTCGAAAGACAAACGGCTGGAAGAGATGATCAGGGAAAACGCCGAACTGCGTTCCCTTCTCACCGAAAAGCGGGAAGCGAATACCCGGGAGTATGACTTCCAGGTTGATGAACTCAGCGAATACGAAACGAGAAAGAAATATATCGATCTCGATCTGAAACTGGCCGGCTGGGAATTCAAAAAAGACGTGGCGGAGGAATATCCGGTTCAAGGTATGCCGAATCAGCAGGGAATCGGCTACGTCGATTATGTGCTGTTTGGCGATAACGGAAAGCCGCTTGCTGTCGTCGAAGCGAAACGGACCACCGTGGACCCCAACAAAGGCAAACAACAAGCGAAGTTGTATGCGGATTGCCTGGAGAACCTGTTTGGTCAGCGACCGATCCTATTTTATTCAAACGGGTTTGAAACCTACATTTGGGATGACCTGTCGTACCCGGCGCGAAAGGTGTCGGGCTTCTACAATAAAGAAGAATTAAGCCTGCTGATTGACCGCCGCGCGATGAAGCGGCCATTGCAAAATGTGGTGATTAACGACAACATCGCAAACCGTTACTATCAAAAAGAGGCCGTCCTGGCTGTCTGCGAAGCGCTTGCAAACAAACAGCGCAAAGCCTTGCTCGTGATGGCAACCGGCAGCGGCAAAACCCGTACAGCGATTTCTATCGTCGATGTGCTCACGCGCCATAACTGGGTAAAGAACATTTTGTTCCTGGCGGACAGAAAAACCCTTGTCACGCAGGCGAAAAACAACTTCACCCAGCTGCTTCCCAGTCTGACATTATGCAATCTGTTGGACAACAAAGACAATCCGGAAGAAGCCCGGATGGTATTTTCCACCTATCCCACGATGATGAATGCCATTGACGAGGCAAAGCGAAAAGATGGGAAACGCTTGTTCACAACAGGCCATTTTGACCTGATCATTATTGACGAGTCGCACCGCAGCATCTACAAAAAATACCGTGCGATCTTTGATTACTTTGACGGGATTCTTTTGGGACTCACCGCAACGCCAAAAGATGAAATTGATAAAAATACGTATGAAGTTTTTGACCTGGAAAACGGTGTTCCCACTTATGCGTATGAATTGGAAAAAGCGGTGACGGACGGCTTCCTGGTCGATTACCGAACCGTCGAGACAAAATTAAAGTTTCTGGAAGAAGGTATCTCTTACGACGAATTGTCCGAGGAAGAAAAGGAGATGTACGAAGACACTTTTGACGACGAGATGGGAGACGAGATTTCCAGCGAAGCGCTAAACGAATGGTTATTTAACGACGATACCATTGATCAAGTGCTGAAAATGCTGATGGAAAAAGGGATTCGCGTGGAAGGGGGCGACAAGCTGGGGAAAACGATCATTTTTGCGAAGAACCACAAGCATGCCGTTCGGATTGTCGAACGCTTTGACGCCTTATTCCCGGAATACAAAGGAAACTTTGCACGGGTCATCGACTACAGTGTCAGCTACTACCAGACATTGATCGACGATTTTTCGGATCGCAAAAAAATGCCGCAGATTGCCGTTTCCGTGGATATGTTGGATACAGGGGTAGACATCCCGGAAGTCGTCAACCTCGTATTTTTCAAAAAAGTCCGTTCCAAATCAAAGTTCTGGCAGATGATTGGACGCGGAACCCGGCTGTGTAAAGATTTGCTGGGTATCGGGGAGGATAAGACGCATTTTCTGATCTTTGATTTTTGCGGAAACTTTGAGTTTTTTCGCGCCAATCCAAAGGGAACGGAAGGGAAAATGGTCATCAGCCTGACAGAACGTCTGTTCAACGCCAAAGTGGAGATCATCAAGGAATTGCAGAATCTTGAGTTCCAGGATGAGGAGTATATCAACCACCGAAACGAACTGATTGACGATGCGGTGGGGCATATCCAGGCGCTAGACGACGAAAACTTCCGGGTACGCCAACACATTCAATCTGTACACAAATTCAAGAACCGAAACAATTGGAACTCTCTTACGGTGCTGGATGTCAACGAAATCAAGGAGCATATTTCGCCGATTCTTCCGCCGTATTCCGACGACGAGTTTGCCAAGCGGTTCGATCTGGTCATGTATGCAATTGAATTGGCCAAATTGCAAGCGAAAAACGCAGCGAAACCCGTCAATAGCGTCATTCGGACAGCCGAAGCCTTGTCCAGGCTCGGCAGTATCCCGCAAGTGCTGGAGAAAAAATACATTATCGAGAAAGTGTTGACGGAAGAATTTTGGGAAGAAGCGGATATTTTTGAACTCGAAGCGGTTCGCGAAGCTTTACGCGATTTGATTAAATTCCTTGAGAGAGAAACGCGGCGAATCTATTTTACGAACTTCAAAGACCAGATCTTGGAAGTCAGGGAAGGCGGCTCGATCTACAATGCGAACGACCTTCAAAACTACAGGAAAAAAGTAAATCAATACCTGCACGAACACCGGGATCAAATTGCGATCCACAAGCTTCGAAACAACAAAAAACTGACTGTACAAGACCTGAAAACGCTGGAGGACATTCTGTGGAAAGAGCTCGGTACACGGGAAGACTACCGGCGGGAGTTTGGCGACACCCCAATTACAAAACTGGTACGTCAAATTGTCGGCCTTGACCCGCAGGCGGCCAACGAAGCTTTCTCTGAGTTTCTGTCCAGCGAACGGCTCAATGCCAATCAAGTCAGGTTTGTCAAGCTGATTGTGGATTATGTGGTCAAAAACGGGGGAATCGAAAAAAAGGTACTGCAAGAAGAACCGTTTAAGACGGTCGGCAGCATTGTGGATCTGTTTAAAGATAACATGGAGGATGCCAAAAAAATTATTGGGATCATTGACGAGATAAACAGAAATTCCGAAGACATTGTTGGGGCATAATGTAGTTTTGTTCCAAGAACAACTTCTTGCTTCACATCGGAAAGTTTTCTCACGATCTGATAGGAATAAAAAGTTCACACTATCACTTCCGAAGCACGGACGGCGATGTCATCACGATACCACACCACGAGTCGGTTAAGGCGGTTTATATTAAGGATGTGCTCAAACGGATCGGGAGGTAGTCTTTTCCATCTTAAAGGGGATAGAAGCGAAATGCAAAGAGATCTTACTTACTACATGAACTTGCCTTGGACGATCATAATCAAAAAGCTACACGATGAGAGTGGGGAATATTTTTACGCCCATATTCTGGAATTGGGTGGATGCCAAAGCCATGGCGACACTCCGGATGAAACCTATCAAAATCTGCGTGAAGCTCTGGAAGGATATTTGGAAGTGAAATTGGAAAATGGGGATCCGGTCCCGGAGCCGGTTGGTGAGGAGGAATTTAGTGGAAAATTTGTGGTAAGAATTCCGAAAAGCCTGCACCGGCAGCTTTCTGTTGAAGCGGGGTTGGAAGGGGTATCGTTGAATCAATATGTTTTGTATAAATTGAGCCGTGGATCTCGCCTGTCGGTTTAGTGTTTTATTCACAAACGGCAGGTCACCCTGACTCGGCAAGACGTTCAAGGGTGACCTGCTTTCGCTTGTTTTGAGGTGCACTGGCCCCCCTGTAACGGCCATCCGCCGGGAAGGGGACGTAACTTTGTAACTCCCGTGTAACGACCGCACGGTAGAATTTAGACAAATCTGTCAATAAATTTTCAGAAATCGAATTGAGAAGGGGGCGCTTGCCATGCATCACAAGAGATGGAGCAGAATCGGCCTCGCAACGCTTCTGTCCGCGACGATGCTAACGGTTTCCGCTTGCGGCGGTTCCGCCGGAACGGGCGGAAACGACGCGAAAAAGCCGATCAAAATCGGGGTGGTCACCTCGAAAACCGGACCGCTGGAAACGTACGGAAAACAGGAGCTGAACGGGCTCAAGCTGGGGATCAAATACGCGACCGGCGGCACCAACGAAGTGCTTGGCCGCAAGATCGAGATTCTGGAAGAAGACGACCAGGGCAAGGCGGAAGAAGGCAAAAACAAAGCCCGCAAACTGCTTGAGGAAGACAAAGTCGACATTTTGCAGGGCACCGCGAGTTCCACCGTGGCGCTTGCCATTACCGATCTGGCAAAAGAGAACAAACGGATTTTTATGATCGATCCGGCGACGGCCGACGATCTTACTGGCAAGAATTTCCACAAATACGTCTTCCGCACCGGCCGCAATGTGGCGCAGGATTGGGCGACGGGGGCAAAGTATTCGGTCGACAACATCGGAAAAACGATCTATCATCTCGCGCCTGACAACGCATTTGGAAAATCCAGCGCGGCAGCCGCCCGAGCCGCGGTTGAAAAAGCGGGCGGACAAATCGTGGGGGAAGACTTTGCGCCGCCGACCACGCAGGATTTCACTCCGTTTTTGCAGCGGGCGCTGCAATCCAACGCCAAGGTGTTGTACATTACGTGGGCGGGGGCCACACCGCTTTTCAAGCAACTTAACGAACTGAAAGTCTACGAAAAAATGGCGGTGTTTACCGGCATCCCCGACATTGCCGGCATCAAGACGATGGGAGACGGAGCCGCCGGCATGCAGGGATTCACGACCTAC
This sequence comes from Effusibacillus sp. SKA8, assembly GCF_058273125.1. Classification (NCBI taxonomy): domain Bacteria; kingdom Bacillati; phylum Bacillota; class Bacilli; order Caryophanales; family Alicyclobacillaceae; genus Effusibacillus; species Effusibacillus sp. SKA8. The sequence goes on from NZ_JBZCSF010000021.1 coordinate 27,437, forward strand.
TATCACTCGCTTCCGAAAACCAAAGAAAATGATTGGCTGTTGGAAAATCACAAGAAAGAGTACGGCTCCGTTCCCGATCTGTTCACCGCGGGCGGCTTCACGGCAGGCATCGCCATCGTCGAAGGAATCAAAAAAGCCGGGTCGACGGATGCCGACCAGCTGGCTGCCGCCCTTGAAGGCCTGACGTTCAGGGGAGCGAAAGGGGATTACACGTTCCGCAAAGAAGACCACCAGGCGCTGCAGCCGATGTATATCGTCAAACTGGAGAAAAAAGAGGGCGTTGATCATCTGGTTCCGACAATCATCAAGGAATTGAAACCGGAAGAAACGGCGCCGCCGATTACGGTTGCCAAATAATCGCCAAATACTCGACAGGATGCCCTGCCGGCAGCAGGGCATCTTTTGCAAAGGAGGGTGGCTTTCGTGTCAGACCGGTTATTGGAAGCGAAAGGCTTGACCATTCAATTCGGCGGCCATGTCGCTGTCGACGACGTATCGTTTCGCTTGCGGCCCGGTGAGTTCAAATCGATCATCGGGCCCAACGGGGCGGGCAAAACCACATTTTTCAATCTGCTTGCCGGGCAGTTAAAACCGACCGGCGGGGCAGTTTTCTTTAAAGGAACAGACATAACGGACCTGTCCGTGCATGAGCGTACCCGGTTGGGCATCGGGCGCTCGTTCCAAATTACCAACGTGTTTCCGGACTTGACCGTCCTGGAGAATGTCCGGCTTGCGGTGCAGGCGAAAAGCGGGGTTGGCTTCCGGCTGTTTTCCCACTCCAAAAAGTTTCGGCAGTTTGAGGAAACGGCGCATCAACTCCTGGAAAAAGTGCATCTCGGCCCGAAAGCGGCCCAGTTGGCGAAGCATCTGCCGCACGGGGACAAGCGAAAACTGGAGATCGCGATTCTTCTGGCACTGGAACCGGAATTGCTGCTGCTTGACGAGCCGACGGCAGGCATGTCGTTGGAAGAAGTGCCCACGATTATCGAACTGATTCGTTCCTTGAAAGAATCCGGCCGTCACACGATTCTTTTGATCGAGCACAAAATCGACATGGTGTTGGACTTGTCCGACTCGTTGGCCGTGTTGTTCAACGGCAGACTTCTCGCAGACGGCACGCCCGCCGAAATTATGGGTGATGAGCGGGTGCAGTCTGCGTATCTGGGAGGACTCTATGAAGACGCTGTTAAAAGTTGAAAACCTGCAAACCTTTATCGGCCAATACCATATTTTGCAGGGCGTCGACCTGGAAGTGAAGGAATCCCGGGTGACGGTGATTCTCGGCCGCAACGGAGCCGGCAAGACGACGACCCTGAAGACGATTATGGGCATCACGCCCGCACGAAGCGGGAAAATCGTTTTTCAGGGCGAAGAGATCCAACGGTTTGCGCCGCATCTGGTGGCATTGAAAGGGATCGGGTACGTGCCGGAAGACCAGGGCGTATTTTCCGATTTGACCGTGGAGGAAAACTTGAAACTGGCGATTCGCCGCCATGACGACGCCACCAGAGAACGCCTGGAAGTGGTGCTGCGGTTGTTTCCCGATTTGAAAACCGCCTGGAAGCGCAAAGGCGGCAACCTGAGCGGCGGACAAAAACAGATGCTGTCGATCGCGCGGGCGTTTGTCAACGACAATCGGCTGCTCCTGATCGACGAGCCGAGCAAGGGGCTGGCCCCGATCGTGGTGGAGCGGGTGATGGAAGCGATTGTCGAATTGAAAAAACATGCGACGATCGTTTTGGTGGAGCAAAATTTTCTGATGGCGAGCGGCGTCGGCGACGACGTGTTTATTCTGGACGACGGCCATACCGTCTACAGCGGTGCGATGGCCGATGTGAAACAGGATGAGGCGCTGAAGAAAAAATACCTCGGAATCGGAGCTTGATTCGAAAGGAGAGACGCGATTGTGTCGCTTACAGTCAACCTGTTTTTAAACGGCGTTTCTCTCGGGATGCTGATTTTCCTGATCGCGGCGGGGCTGTCCTTGATCTTCGGATTGATGGGGGTTTTGAACTTCGCGCACGGCGCGATTTTTATCTGGGGCGCGTATGCCGGCTGGACCGTCTACGGTTTGACGGGAAGTTTTGCATTGGGGCTGTTGGCCGGCGCGGTGACGGGATGGGCGCTCGGCTGGCTGCTGGAGCGGTTTTTTGTCCGTCCGTTTTACGGCGACCACATTGCGCAAATTCTCTTGACACTGGGACTGATGATCGTTTTGACGGAATTGCTGAAAGTCGTCTGGGGACCGAATCTGCAAAACTTTGACAAACCGGGCGTTCTGCAGGGTGCGGTGACGATTCTTACCGATGCGTTTCCGGTTTACAAGCTGTTTGTGATCGGGATCGGAGTTTTGGTCGTCGCGGCGGTTCACCTGCTGCTGACGCGAACCAAATATGGGATGGTGATCCGCGCCGGGGTGCAGGACCCGGTCATGGTGCAGGCACTGGGGATCAACGTGAGACGGGTGTTCTCGCTGGTCTTCGCGTTTGGAGCCGCTTTGGCCGCGTTTGGCGGCGTGATGTTCGGGCCGTCGTTCGGATCGCTGTTCCCGGAACTCGGGATGCAGAATCAACTGCTTGCTTTTATTGTGGTGGTGATTGGCGGAATCGGGAACTTTGCGGGGGCTTTTGCCGGCAGTTTGCTGGTCGGGCTCAGCCAAACGTTTATGGGGTACTACTGGCCGGAAGCGGCGCTGGCGGTCAATGTGGCTCTGATGGCGATCGTGCTGATGGTCAAACCGGAAGGCCTGTTCGGAGTGCGGAGGTGATGGGAATGATCAACCGGTTCTTTGCCGAAAAAAGCGTGTTGGCTGTGTGTCTGGCGCTGTTGGCGCTGCTGCCCTTTGTCAGTTCCCGGACCTTTCTGGCAACCATGATCCAGATCTTCATTGTCGCGGTCTACGCGATGAGCTACGATTTGCTGCTCGGGTACACGGGGATTGTGTCGTTTGGGCATGCGCTGTTTTTTGGAACAGGAGCATATTCGGTGGCGATTCTCAGCGCAAAGACGGAGAACCCGAACATGATTTTTTGGGGGATTCTGGCGGGGGTCTGCATCACCGTGGTCCTGTCGGTTCTGATCGGAATCCTGTCCCTGCGCGTCAGGGATGTCTATTTTTCAATGATTACGCTTGCGTTCGCCGAACTGTTTTTTATCGTTGCGGAGAAGTGGAACAAGATGACGGGTGGCAACGACGGAATGAGCTTTTCCGTACCGGATTTCCTGCGGGACCGTACCGTGCTTTATTATGCGGCGCTGTTGTTTCTTGTCGCGATGTACCTGTTTTTGCGGCGGGTGGTCGATTCCCCGCTGGGACGCACGCTGCAGGCGATCCGGGAGAACGAAAACCGTGCGGAATCGCTTGGGTACAACGTGCTTCGATTTAAGGTGGCATCGCTTGTCATTTCAGGGATGGTCGCCGCTTTGGCAGGTGCGATGCACGGGATCTTCCAGCGGTTTGTGAACACTTCGGTGCTCGGGCTGGACAAAACGGTCGAGGCGCTTCTGGCGACGATCATCGGCGGAACGGGTACGCTGGTCGGCTCGGTGTTGGGGGCGGGCGTGCTCCGGTTCGCTCAGGATTGGCTCACATCCTTGTCGAAGGTGCACCCGATTTTCGAACGGTGGATGATCATCTTCGGGGCCGTGTACATCGTGATTGTGATGTTTTTTCCAAAAGGGATTGTCGGGACGCTGCGCGACAAAGGTTTTGCCAAGAGGCAAGCGGTTTCGGAAAACGCGGGAGATGACAAAAGTGAGTTATCCATGAAGAACTGCGGGGGAGTCTAAGATGGAGGGCAGGTCAATTCTGGATCGGTTGATTGACATGGGATCGATTATCCAGGAATTGGTGCCGGAAGAGTGTGCGATTGCCGTTTGCGATCTGCAGCAATTGTTGGCTTATTTCCCGGGGCCGCAGATGAACCACGGCGTGAAAGTCGGCAATCCTTTGCTGCCGGATTCCGGGATGGGACAGGCAATTTTTTCGGAAAAGCGAATTGTAACCAAGGTGGGGCCTGAGCTGTTCGGATTTCCGTATGTGGTGGTAGCGGTGCCGGTCAGGGATCAAACCGGGAGCGTGATTGGCGGAATTTCCCTCTCGATGTCCCTGGAACGGGAAGACAAGCTGCTTGGGATTGCCAGAAAATTGCAGGATACCATGCTGGTGGTGAATCAAACTTCCGCCAGCCTGTCTGCGGGATCGGCTGAGCTTGCCGCCATCGGGAAAAACTGGGGAAGCGTTGTCGCGAAAATGACCGGTATTACCGAAGAAATGGAACAAATTACCAAAACGGTCAACAATATAGCAAAAGAAACGAATATCCTTGCCCTGAACAGCGGAATAGAAGCGGCCCGACACGGCGAAAAGGGCCGGGTGTTCGGTGTCGTGGCCGCGGAGATGCGCAAACTCGCCCTGCGGGTCAGCGAGTCCGCCAACCGGATCGCAGGCGATTTGCAGACGATCGGCAAAACTTACGGGGAGTTTCAGGAACAAATTGCGGATCTCGAACAGGTTGCCACCAAGATTGCGTCCGCCGCGGACGGGCTGATTGGACAGGTCGGTGAAATGGATGAGATTACCCGGCAGATGCTGAATCTCGGAATCCATTAAAAGAGTCCGTCAAAAAGATCACGCTCCAGAAAGGAGAATGGGTATGAGGAGATGGTGCAACCGGCTGAACATTCGTTTGGCTGCGATTCTGGTTTCACTGACGATGATCGCGAACATGTTGCTTTGTCCGGCGCCGCCAGCCAGCGCGGCATCCCCCACGCTCAGTTCCACGGCAAGCGATCCGTTTCCGTGGGAGCGGGTGGAACTTTGGGCGGACACCGCGTCACAGATGATCAACGGGCAGGAACCTGTTGTCAAGGTCGCCCTGCCGGAAAACAACAAGGTGCGAAATTGGTTCCCCGCTGATATTTTCGTTAAGGACGGAACCAGTACCGCTTCCAACGACTACAATTTCGGCGATTACGGGCACCTGAAAAGCAACAGGTTTTTCCTGCTGGGATACGGACCGGGTTGGAATAATGCCACAAAACCTTACCCGGTATTGCTGGTACACGGAGCTTCGGATGATATGAACCGGGCATGGGCCCACCCGTGGGACAAACAGACTCCCGCTACCATTGCCAATCCCGGTCTCATGCAATACCTGGCGAACAAGGGATATGCCGTATTTGCCATTTCGTTTCCGCATGTTCACGGCAACAACCTGATCCAGGGAGAACTGATCGCCGGCGCGATTGACGTGATCAAGTCCCGCACCGGGGCGAGCCAGGTGGATGTGGTGGCTCACAGCAAGGGGAACATGGCGGTGGCGGCTTATTTGAGTTCGTTGAATCAGGAATGGTCCGATACCACCTGGATGACCGACTATCGGGGCGACGTTCGGAAATACGTGGCTGTAGCGGCTCCTTTTAAAGGGCTGGACACCATGTTCCGCTACTATACCGCGAACACCACGGTCATCAGCAATAATTCGGACAGCCCGGTGGCTTTCTGGGAAGCTTATATCTATTACGCTTACCGGTATTACAAACGCTGGGACATGACAAGCACATACAGCGGAAATTTCTATCAGGGGCAGACGCAGCTTTTGCATAACTGGGTGGATGATCCGGATCATCCGATCAGCTTTAACGCCGAAAGCTGGACATCCGACGCCAATGAAACCATGCTGGACCTTTATTACGGCGGCCAGAGCCTCTATGTCACGTCGGAGGGCATCGACAGAGCGATCAGGGATCCTTCCGGCACTAACGGCACAAGCAATTTTGTCGCCAAACTGAATGCGAAAGGACTCGATCCGAACGTCAAGCTTTACGTCCTGTACGGCACAAACCAGGTCTGGGACCACACTTGGTGGGGATATCCGATTGGGGAAAAGGCTGACGCCAGTGACGGACTGCTCTTTGTCGCTAGCGCGACCTACACCCAAGGGATTACCAGGCGGGGGGCGCCGCTTATGGCTAAAACGGGGATGAACCATAACCATCTGGATATTGCCCGGAAGAATGATGCGATGGCCTGGATCGAGCAGCAGTTAGCCAACTGATTAAGTTAAATTGGGAGGAGCTCGTGATGCCGCACATGAAAGTGAATGGGGTCAATCTGTATTATGAGCAAGCGGGCCGTGGAGAGACGGTGTTGGTGCTCGTGCATGGAAATGTCGCTTCCGCCCGCTGGTGGGATTTGGTTTGGGAGAAACTGGCCGGGAATTATACGGTGGTGCGGATGGATCTGCGGGGTTGCGGTCGCAGCGAACAGCCGGGATACGGACACGAGATCTCTCAGTACAGCGCCGATGTAAGAGCGCTAGTGAATGCATTGGGGCTGAACAGCGTGATTGTGGTGGGACACTCGATGGGCGGCGCCATTGCGATGGACATGGCGGTGACGGAACCGCAACTCGTAAAGGGAATGGTGCTTGTAAATCCGGCACCGGCGGAAGGGATTGTGACACCTGAGGAACGCAAGCCCTTGATTGAAAAGATGATTTGCGACCGGAACCTGATGAAAATGGCGCTTGCCGCCGTCGTGCCGACTGCCGCACAGGGAGAGTTTTTCGAATCCTTGGTGGATGACGCGATGGTTGCCGGACCGACGATCATCCCCAACTATACATCCCTTGGCGAAGCGGACTACCGCGAGAGATTGGCTGACGTGGACATCCCGGCGCTGATCGTCTTCGGCGCGCAGGACAGCTTGCTCACGCTTGACATGATGGAGCGGACCCGGGACGCCATTTTGGACAGCGAACTGGTTTTGTACGAGGGGATCGGCCATTCGCCGAACGTCGAGGCGCCGCAGCGCTTGGTGCAGGATATTGAGAGGTTTGTGAAGAAAAGGATATCGTAACCGATTTTTTGCTGGAGTTCGCATTTTTTCGCGGTAACGGGAATAGGCTGTACGGTCGAATCATAAATAAAAGTTCCGGGAGGAGTCGGAAAATGAAGGAGGTTTATCTGGTTTCGGCAGTACGTTCGGCCATCGGTTCGTTTGGCGGTTCCTTCAGGGAGATGATGCCGGGGGAACTGGCGGTTCCGGTGTTGCGGGAAGCGGTTGCGCGGGCGGGAATTCAGGCCGGGCAGATCGATGAGGTGATACTCGGCAACTGCATCCAGCGGACGGACGAGCCGAATGTGGCCCGTACCGCCGCTTTGAAAGCGGGTTTTCCGATTACGGTCACCGGTTATACGATCCAGCGGCAGTGTGCGTCGGGTCTGCAGGCAATTCTCAGCGGCATGCAGCAGATCCAAACGGACAATGCGGAGATCGTTGTGGCCGGCGGCGTCGAGGTGATGAGCTCAAGCCCGTATGTGCTGAAGCAATACCGTTGGGGCGAACGACTCCAGCACGGGCAGGTGACCGACACGGTATGGGAAATACTGGAAGACCCCGTTCATAAGATTATGATGGGAGAAACGGCGGAACGGGTGGCGGACAAATACGGAATTGCCCGGGAAGAGCAGGATTCCCTGGCATATGAAAGCCACCGCAAGGCATTGGCCGCCCAGGAGTCCGGCCGCTTTGACCGTGAAATCGTAACGGTCACCGTTAAGGCGGGGCGGAAAACGGAGGAGGTGTCAAAAGACGAACACCCGCGTGCGGATATTTCACTCGAGGGGCTTGCGGCATTGAAGCCGATTTTTCGGAAAGACGGCACGGTCACGGCGGGGAATGCGTCGGGAATCAATGACGGAGCGGCTGCCGTGGTGTTGATGTCAGGCGAAAAAGTGCGGGAATTGGGTGTAAAACCGATGGCACGCCTGATTGCGGGCGCGGTTGCCGGTGTGGAACCGGATTTGATGGGATACGGACCCGTGCCCGCCGTACGAAAACTGCTTGCGAAGACGGGTATGCGGCAAGACGAGATCGACATCTGGGAAATTAACGAGGCGTTTGCCGCCCAATATCTGGCCGTCGAAAAACTGCTCGAATTGGACCGCGCAAAAGTCAATCCGAACGGTTCGGGAATCTCGTTGGGACACCCGATCGGCTGTACCGGAGCCCGAATCACGGCCACGCTGGTGCATGAACTGCACCACCGCAATCTGCGGTATGGCGTGTCCACCCTTTGCGTCGGCGGGGGAATCGGCGTCGCCCTGCTGGTGGAACGCGCATAAACGACATCGCGCGTAAGGCTGTGCCAGACCGTTATAGAAACCCGGGAGTGCTTCTTCCGGGTTTCTGTTTTTGTAACTGAATTGTAACGGATGAAAGTTAATATAATACTGATTTTTCAGTTAATAGAATTCAAGATAAGGGGGAAAAAGAATGAATTTCAGGAGTTTCAAAAGTTTGAAGGCGTTTGGTTCTGTCATTCTGGCGGTCATTCTGTTTCTATCTCTGCTTCCTGTAACGCATGCGGCGGGTTCCTTTACGACCCAAACTTATAACAACCGGACCTACAAGATTTATGTGCCGGGCGGTTATCAGGCGGGTACAAGAGTGCCGCTTGTGGTCATGCTGCACGGTTGTACGCAGGACCCGGATCAATTTGCGACCGGGACGCAGATGAACGCGATTGCCGAAACGAACAACTTTATCGTCATCTATCCGGAACAACCCTCTTCCGCTCATCCGAACAAGTGTTGGCACTGGTTTGATCCCGCCCACCAGTCACGCGGAAGTGGAGAGCCTGCTTTGATCGCGGGCATGGTCAATCAGGTGAAAAGCCAATATTCGATCGACGACAACCGGGTGTTTGTGGCTGGTTTGTCGGCTGGAGCTGCGATGAGCGTAATTATGGGAGCGACATATCCGGATGTATTTGCGGCGATCGGAGTTGGTTCCGGGTTGGAATATAAAGCGGCAACCAATGAAACGAGTGCGTGGACGGCCATGTCAAACGGCGGACCGGATCCGGTTCAACAGGGGAACGCGGCTTATACGGCGATGGGAAATTACAAAAGAGTCGTTCCGACAATCGTTTTCCATGGTACTTCTGATTATACTGTGTACCCGGTCAACGGACACCAGGTCATTTCACAGTGGGCGCAAACCAATGACCTGGCTTCTGATGGAACGGATAACAACAATATCGACGATACCGCCGATCAAACGGTTACCGGTCAGGTTCCGAACGGTAGAAGCTACACCCGATACGTTTACAAAGACAATGCCGGTGCGATCGTGATGGAAAAATATATGGTGGACGGTATGGGGCATGCCTGGTCCGGTGGTAGCAGCGCGGGTTCATACACCGATCCGCAGGGTCCGAATGCCAGCCAGATTATGTGGGATTTCTTCAATAGCCATCCTAAAAACGGCGGTGGTGGCGGAATGGACACCACACCACCCGTAACAACGGCTTCTCCGGCTGGCGGCACTTACAGCAGTTCGGTGAATGTACAACTTTCCGTCAATGAACCGGCAATAACGTACTATACGACAGACGGCAGCACTCCCACCACCAGTTCCACACAGTATACCGGACCCATTTCGATCAGCGGCAACACCACGTTAAAATTTTTCAGTGTGGATACTGCGGGCAACCAGGAAACGGTCAAAACCGAGACTTACACAATCGGCACCGGCGGTTCCTATACGTTCTCTTCCATTGCGGCGGAAGACGGTTTTGTGGGAGCTCTTTCCGCCGACGGGTTGAGCGCCACGGTGCATAAAACAGGAGACAAAGGCATGTATAATACGGATACCTATCGCACCATTCTCTCCTTTGATACTAGTTCGATCCCTGACGCTGCGACGATTCAAAGCGCCAAGCTGCGCATCTATCGAAAATCCCTGTCCGGTTCGGTTAGTGGAGTCTCCGTAGACATTAAACAAGGGTATTTCGGAACGAGCGCTTCCCTGGAACAAGGCGATTACAACGCTGCCGCATCCGCTTCCAATATCGGCACCCTCAGTGTCCCGATAACGAATAACGCCTATACGGAGCTTACTCTCCCGGCAAATGCGTTGAATTATATTAACAAGACGGGCAAGACCCAATTCCGTTTGAAGGCTTCCACGCCGGCGGATTTTGCGTCGGACGTTTTGGAGATTTACGGTGGGGAGGACACGAACTATCTTCCGCAACTGCTGATTACAACAAACTGACAGTTTACGGGAAACACCGATTTATCGAATGGTTAACATGAACTGGTTCCAGCTCTCTTTTGCTGGAATTGGTGGTGGGTGAGGCTGGCAGCATCCCGCTGGGATTTGATCCTTACTCGGGAACTGTGATTGCAGCCTCTGCCAATCTTGCGCTGGTGCCGGCTTGGTTCACCAGTTTCCCTTGCTTGACGCATATCTCTGCGCGGCGGTTGGGATCGGGTTGCGCTGGCCGCCGGCGCTTATTTTTTTCCTGTACCGCGGCCGGAGGTGGTGCCGACGTTTTTAATACCCATCCTACGGATGATCTTTCTGCTATAATATGGGTATTGGGAGGGATGATTAGAAATGGAAGAAATGTTGAAACAAATACTCGATAAACTGGGCCGTTTAGACCGTATAGAAAGCCAGATGAAAAACATGGAAAGCCAGATGGGAAGCATTGAAAATCAGATGAAAAACATGGAAAGCCAGATGAGAAGCATGGAAAGCCAGATGAGAAGCATGGAAAGCCAGATGAAAAGCCGGTTCGACACGTTGGAGACGGAACTGGGCTTTATCAAGCAGGATGTTCGCAAACTACAAGATGATATGGAGTCTGTAAAAGGAGATATTTCTACAATCCATAAGCGTTTGGACTTCCAGCTTGCGAAAGTTGCTCGCCACGAAGAGCAAATTCACATGCTCAAACATAAGCAGTAAACAAAAGGGGCTAGGTACCGACTCCCGTAGGTGGCTGGCCCGGAGGGATTACACATGCAGATTAAAGTTGGCGCCCGTACCGTTGACCTGAAACTCCGAACCGATCCCAACCTGGAAGAGACAAATCTATAATCCGGAAAAACAGCGAAAAAGAAAGGCCAAGGTACAAGAAGTTCGGGTCAAAAACAAAGCCAAACCAACTCGAGGGTGAGTTCCAGCAGATTCAGAAAAGGCGTACTTGTTGCGAATATGCCTTTGCAGAAGCGCGGGATGGATCGCGCACGGAGTAGCGGGCTGAACTGCATGCAGGAGCAGGCGCTGCTGACCGCAATCGTTCAAAATCCGAAAAGGTCATGCCGTTTAAGAAAAAACAACCTCAAACCGTATTTTGGCATGCCGAAATCCCGGAATCGGTGACTGGGGGAGAAACGCAAACCTCTGTGATTTCCAGGTTATTTTCGGTTATTTTTCCGTTCATAAGGCCATTTCACATCGTAAATCGGCATTTTTCACCGGACTTCTAAATTTGGTTTTCAGAAAATCCATCGAACGACAGAGAGAAATCGCTATGTGAAAGATTTCACCCCTTAAAATTTATTAAAAAACTGTCTTGACATTGTGTGCCACTATAAAATGAAGGTGTCTCTGATTCGCGTCAATGGAGAACAGCAGCTCGTTCGGAACGAAATTCAGGGGTATGCCAACGAAGCATTCCGGGCGATTGGGACACAGGCACCACCTCGAGTGCTGAAAGAGGGCTGGCAGTCAGAAATGTAGTGGTAGGTTGTCCGCAGAATGCCCACAACCTCAAGAGCGGTGGGCATTCTTGTAGGGCATCGTGTCAAACTTGAGTTTAAGAAAAGCAGATATCTCCATCTCATTCTTGTTTTGTGTGTGGGAGTCATTAGTTTCCATGAGATTACCTCATATTCCTTTTGTTTTTATTTTATTATAGACCCCCATGCCGCTACGGCGGAATGGGGGTCTATAAAGCCTTAGTTTGGTTAAATTAAACTAAGGTTTGAAAAAGATAAGATTATAACCTCACACTTTATTTAATTCCTTTAATATAGATTCATTTCTGTGCCTTAAAATGTGCTCATGTTTTCTTTAAAAACCCGCCAACGATAATTCATTGAACTCGTATAATATTTTTGAACGATAAAGTTTTCTTGTGGTAGTTCAATATAATATGTATCGTTTCCGATATATTTAACAGATCGGGCATATTTGATTTGGCTGATTTCGTTTATTAATTGATGATCTCTAGTAATTTGATCACAGGTCAAAATTTTAAAAGGATTAAATTCGGCTATAGTTAAAGAAATTATAACGGATACCAAGATAATTAATGCTTTTGAAAATGTCTTGTCCATATTCCTCATCCTACCTCAATAAATAGTAATTTGCCCACAATACTCTAGTCTTCACGTATACTATTTTTAGTCTCTTCTAGGAACGTATTCGAGCATTATTAAAAAATCGTCAAAAAATCCAGCAAAAAATCGATGTTTGTCCCTATAAACAACATCCCCATTGTTCTTAAGCAATACCCCGCTCGCGGTCTATACAACAGCAATCTGGGTTCCTTCGGATTGTCTTCAATCTTGTTTCTGAGTTTTTGAATGTATTTTCGCACCCGTTCCGAATCGGTGTATTCATCCCAAACCTTCCGTACTATTTCGAAGGTGGGAATCACTTTACCGCGATGCATTGCCAAAAATAAAAGTAATTCAAATTCTTTGCCCGGCAAATGTTTCTCCTCTCCTTTCACAATTACTTGATGCCCATCAATGTCAAATATCTTGCCTTGACAAAGTTGAAGCTGTCCTGCTTCGATAACTGAGTCATCCGATTTATTGAATCGGGAATTCGCAAGCAAATCCGATTCGCGTATGATAACCCCTATTACTTTACCGGAATCAAGCAGATCTTCCAGACCAATCATTTGAACAAACTCGATTTTTTTCTCACGAATGATTTGACATAAAATATCCAATTGTTCGGGACGTTCATACGTAATCACGAATTTCAACAAAATCCACCCCAGTTGATCATTTTTAAGGGAACCGGATGTGGTTGTCTGTCGAATGTTTTCCCTTTCAAACTTTATGTTATATGATCGGCAGCATCATGTAAATATGTCCCAATCTTCCTTACATTTGTAAATTGTTGTTCCAACGCATGCCGTAGATCCGGACGATTTCGGCATCCATCAAATGACAGAACGCACGGAATTCGGGTATAATTTTCATTATTGCCGTTCTTTTTCAAGAAAGGAGAGGTGAACGTGTATCTGACCCTGTTTGAAAACGATCA
>NZ_JBZCSF010000022.1:0-19115 GCF_058273125.1 Effusibacillus sp. SKA8
ACGCTTCAGCCGATATGGCCGAAGCGTTTTTTTGCTGGTAGTACGCCCAGCAGGGGCGCGTCATCTTTAGGGTGAAAATTCCGGCGCATTTGGATGTTTTACTTTATCTGCAGTTTTGCTTTCTCCGCAAACGAGTTGTTCACAAGCTTGTCGTAGGGGGCAGGGGCTTTCAGTTCGCCGGCTTGCAGCATCACGGTCTGCAGGTTTTCCCATTCTTCCTTGTCGATGACCGGGTCTTGCGCCCACACGTCCGATTTTTTGTAGCGATCGGTCACGCGGACCAAGATGTCCTTGTCAACCTGCGGGAAAAAGGGGGCGATCACGTCGGCGATCTCCTGCGCGCTTCTGCTGTGCACCCAATTTTGCGCCTTTTGGATGGCGTTTGCAAACTTCTGGGCGGTTGTTGGATTCGCCTTTAGAAAACTGTCTTTTGCCAGAAAGACAGTATAGGGCAGTTTCAGGCTGTCCCGCCCCAACGAGGCGACCACATACCCTTTCCCTTCTTTTTCCAGAATGGAGGCGGCGGGCTCGAAGGCTTGGTAGAAGTCTCCCGTGCCGGAGGCGAATGCGCCGGTCTGGTTGTCAAACGTGATGTTTTGGATGATTTGGTCGTCGACTTTCGGATTGATGCCGTTTTTGCGGTGCACGTATTCGCTGACCATCTGCGGCATCGAACCGGGGCGGGACCCGATCAGCGATTTGCCTTTCAGCATCGACCAGTTGAAGTTGTCGATTTTCTGTCTGGCCACAAGAAACGTGCCGTCCCGCTGCGTGACTTGCGCGAAACTGACCACCGGTTCCGGCGCCCCCTGCTGGTTGACGAAGACGGTGGTTTCCGCCCCCACCAATCCCACATCCGCCTGGCCGGAGAGAATGGCAGTCATGACCTTGTCGCCGCCCCAGGCGGTCGTCAGTTCCACCTCCAAGCCCTGTTCCTGAAAGAATCCTTTTTCGATCGCCACGTATTGTGGCGCGTAAAAAACGGACCGAATCACTTCCGACACCCGAATCTTCGCCTTTTCCGAAGCGGTTGGCTGGGAGCCGCAGCCCACGGAAACGAGCAAAAGCGCTCCTGTAAGAATCAACCCCCCGATCGTCTTCCATTTCACCAGTCCTTGACCTCCTTACAGTATGATATCCATCCTATGCGGGAGCCCGGTTGGAAGGTGACAGCCGGGGAGACGGGGCAGACAAACGGACATGCCGGTTCTTTCAGAAAGTTGTCAGATCCGGGGACGGCTTACCCCCCTTCGGTTTTTTCGTATAAAGTGGTATAATAAATCGATAAGATCCAATACATGAATTTTGTCTTAGATTGGAACGGAGTGGGATACATGCAGATCCTTGTGGTGGGTCTGAATTATCGGACCGCCCCTGTTGAAATCCGCGAACGGTTCAGCGTTTCCGACCAGGTGCTGACCGGGGCGCTGCAGCAGCTTGCCGAGTCGAGCCACCTGCTGGAAACGGTGCTGGTCTCGACTTGCAACCGCACGGAAGTGTACGCGGTTGTCGGCGCGGCGGATCCTGGCCGGGAAGAGATCATAGATTTTCTCGCGAACGCCTCAGGGATCGACCGAGAGGTTTTTTTGCCTTACCTGTATGTCTACGAGAATGACAAGGCGGTTCGTCACCTGTTTCGGGTGACCTGCGGGCTGGATTCGATGATTCTCGGCGAAACCCAGATCCTCGGACAGGTGCGTGACGCATTTTTGCATGCCCAGGAACTGGGGGTAACCGGCCCCACGTTCAACAACCTGTTCAAGCGGTCTGTGACGCTTGCCAAACAAGCCCATTCCGCGACGGAGATCGGGCGCCACGCCGTGTCGATCTCCTATGCGGCCGTCGAATTGGCAAAGAAAATTTTCGAGGAATTGACGGACAAGACGGTGCTGATCATTGGGGCGGGAAAAATGAGTGAGTTGACGGCGAAACACCTGTACGCTTCCGGTGCTCGCTGCGTCCTGGTGGTCAACCGCACTTTTGAGCGGGCCAAGGAACTGGCCGAGAAGTTTGAAGGTCACGCCCTCGAACTGAAATCGCTTGACCTCGCTTTGAAAGAGGCGGATATTGTGATCTCTTCCACCGGGGCGGAAGGATATGTCGTGACGAAAAATCAGGTGGCGGCTGTCATGAAACAGCGCCGCTATCGCCCGTTGTTTTTGATCGACATTGCGGTTCCGCGGGATTTGGATCCGGAGATCAACAAGCTGGACAACGTATTCCTTTACGACATCGACGATTTGGAAGGCGTCATCGCGGCAAATTTGGAAGAGCGGAAAAAAGAGGCCGAGAAAATCAACGTTTTGCTTGAACAGGAGCTTGCGGCATTCAAACAATGGCAAAACGAACGGGCGGCGATTCCTTTGATCGCGGCTGTGCAGAAAAAAGCCGGAGACATCCAGCAATCCGTGATGCAGAGCTTGCAAAACAAACTGCCGAATCTGTCGGAACGCGAGATCAAGCAATTGCAAAAACATACGATGAGCATCGTCAACCAGATGCTGCGGGAGCCGATCCGGCAACTGAAGGAGATGGCCGTTGAACCGGAGGCCGAGATGTATCTGGCTGTGTTCTCGCGCATCTTTGGCCTTGAGCCCTTTTTGGAACAGGAGATGAAAAAATCTACTCCCACGCCGGAAGGGGAGAAGTCGACAGCGCATCAACCACAGGATGCAAGACAGACACGCAAAGTGGAATCTTCCACGGCAACGGACATATATCAATCGGCTGCCATGCAGGCTTCCGTTGATCCGAAATGGGTCGGCGGCCTGTCATGAGAAGGGGGGCAACGGAGTGCAGGGAAGTGTCCTTCTCTACGATGTGATGACGTTCGTTTATGCGGTCGCTGTTCTGTTGTACTTTATCGACTTTCTGCAACCGCACCGCAAAATCAACCGTATCGCGTTCGCTTTATTGTCAGGCGTCTGGCTGGTACAAACCGTCTTTTTCGTGCTTCGCATGAAAGAACTGAATTACATCCCGATGTTGACAACTTTTGAAACGATGATTTTCTTTTCCTGGATTTTGATTACCTTCTCGCTGGTGATCAACTTTTTCTACAAAATCGACTTGTTTACGTTTTTTACGAATGTCGCGGGATTTGGGGTCGTGGCGTTTGTGACTTTTACGGACAAGGGAGCGACTTCGCTGGCGGCGTCGCTGCAGGGAAACCTGTTGTTTTTGCATGTCGCGATGGCGTTGCTCAGCTACGCTTGTTTTCTTTTGGCGGCGATCTTTTCCGTCATGTACTTGATCCAAGAGAGACTGCTGAAAGAAAAAAGATGGAACGATCTGTTCCGGAGATTGCCGGCGCTTGACCAATTGGAAAATTTTTCTTATCGATTGGTCATGTTTGGTTTTCCGCTTTTGTTGATTGCGATGATTTTGGGGGCGATCTGGTACAATGCACGGTTTGACCACGTGTTGGTGCTTGACCCGAAGCCGGTTGTTTCGGTGGTTCTGCTGGCGGTGTACGGTATTTATCTCTACCTTCGGGTGTCAGCCGGGTGGCTGGGCAGAAGGCTGGCTTGGATCAACATTACGGCGTTTATCGGCGTGATTCTCAACTATCTGTTTGTCGGACAGTTTTTTTCCGAATTTCATCATTGGAGATAGGGATTGTTTATGGCAAAACAATTTTTCGGAGCTTTCCTGGATCTGACCGGCCGGTTGTGCGTCGTCATCGGCGGCGGGCAGATGGCGGAGCGAAAAGTGCAGTCTCTTTTGACCTGCAACGCGCGGGTGCGAATCGTATCTCCCGCGTTGACGCCCAAGCTGGCGCAATTGGTCAAAGAAGGAAAAGTGGAACATGCGGAGCGGCCCTATCGGCCGGGCGATACCGAAGGTGCGTTTCTGACGATTGCGGCCACCGATTCCATGGAAGTAAACCGGGCGGTGGTACGGGAAGCGGATTCGGAAAAACGCCTGGTGAATGCGGTTCACGCAGCGGCCGGAGGCAATGTGATCCTGCCGGCGGTTGTCCGGAGGGGACCGCTGCAGGTGGCGATTTCGACTTCAGGAACGGGGCCTGCGGTTGCGCGCGCCATTCGCGAAGAGTTGGAAGCCTATTTTGGCGCAGAATACGAAATCTACTTGCAAAAATTGGGAATCATTCGTAACATGCTGCGAGAAACGATCGATGACGAAGCGGCGCGTGCAGAGATTTTGCGGGAAATTGTCCACTCCAACGTGCGGGAATCGCTGCGCAAGGGAGACGAGGCGGAAGCCGACCGGACGATTCGGATGATCATAGAGGAGCGGAGAAATTCATGAGGCAAATCAAAGTTGGAACCCGACAAAGTGCGCTGGCGCTCACACAGACGAATTGGGTTTGCTCCCAGCTTGAGTCGCTCTACCCGGGACTCTCAATCGGGGTCGAGAAGATCGTCACCAAGGGAGACCGTATTTTGGGCGTCACGCTGTCGAAGGTGGGCGGCAAAGGACTGTTTGTCAAAGAGATCGAACAGGCGCTGCTTGACGGGACAATCGATTTTGCCGTGCACAGCATGAAAGATATGCCGGCGGAAATGCCGGAAGGGCTGATGATCGCGGCGGTGCCGGAACGGGAAGATCCGCGCGACGTGCTGGTCACGCGCGACGGGCGCAGTTTTTGCGAACTGCCGAAAGGCGCCCGGATCGGAACGAGTTCGCTGCGGCGGGCCGCGCAACTGAAAGCCGCCCGGCCGGATTTTGAGATTGTGCCGCTCAGGGGGAATATCGACACCCGTTTGCGCAAATTGGAAGAAGACGGCTTGGACGCGATCGTGCTTGCGGCGGCCGGCTTGTCCCGAATGGGGTGGCTGAACCGCGCAACCGAACGGCTGTCCGTCGATATTTGCATCCCGGCTGTCGGCCAGGGAGCGCTTGCCATCCAGTGCCGTTCCGACGACGAAGAAATCAAAGATCTCCTGGCTGCGCTGGATCATCAGCCGACCCGGGTGGAGGTTACGGCGGAACGCGCTTTTCTGGGACGACTCAACGGCGGCTGCCAGGTGCCGATCGGCGGGTTCGCGGAATATCATGATAACCTGCTCTTGCTGCGGGGCATGGTCGGAACGCCGGATGGGACGACGCTTTTGAAAGAGTTTGCCGAAGGCGAGAGTCCGGAAGAAATCGGTCTGCAGGTGGCGGAGAAACTGCTGGAAAAAGGGGCCCGTGCCATTCTGGCTTCCGTCCGTGAGGAGTTGAAGTCTTGATGGCAGCCGGCAAGGTTTATTTGGTGGGAGCGGGGCCGGGAGACCCCAACCTGATAACCGTCAAAGGATTGAATGCGCTCAAGCAAGCGGATGTGGTTGTTTACGACCGCCTTTGTTCCCTGCGGTTGCTCACGTATGCCCCAGAAAGCGCGGAACGGATTTTTTGTGGGAAGACGCCCGCAAAACACACCCTGCCGCAGGAGGAGATCAACCGCTTGCTGGCGGCGAAGGCGCAAGAAGGGAAGACGGTGGTCCGGCTGAAGGGCGGGGACCCCGCCGTATTCGGTCGGGTGTTTGAAGAAATGGAGTATTTGGCGGAGCGCGGGATTGAGTATGAGGTGGTGCCGGGCATCACGTCTGCCATCGGGGTTCCCATCCATGCGGGAATACCCGTCACATGCCGTGGGATTGCCACATCCTTTGCGGTGATCACCGGTCATGAAGATCCGGGAAAAGGAACCTCCGGCGTCAATTGGGAACGGATTGCGAACGGGGCTGACACGCTCGTTTTTTTGATGGGAGTCGGGCGACTCGCTTCCATTGCAGAGAATCTTGTACGATGCGGGCGTCCCGCCGATACGCCCGTGGCGCTGATCCGCTGGGGGACGTGGGCGGAACAGGCGACGCTGACCGGGACGCTGGCTGATATTGCGGAAAAAGCAGCAGCGGCGAACTTCCGGAACCCTGCGGTGATTGTTGTGGGAAACGTCGTCCGCTTGCGGGAAAAAGTCGCCTGGGCGGAGAAGAAGCCTCTTTTCGGTCGGCGGGTGATGATCACCCGGGCGCGGTCGCAAGCGAGCGAACTGGCCCGGATGGTGGAAGAACTCGGCGGGGAAGCGTATGAATTTCCGGTCATCCGCCTGGCATCTCCAAGCGACTGGGGACAGGTGGATGACGCGCTACATAAGCTCGATTCGTTCGATTGGATCGTATTTACTTCCGTCAACGGCGTGGAGTTTTTCTTCGGCCGGATGCGGGAAACAGGGGTGGACGTGCGGCGGATCCGCGGCAAGATAGCGGCTGTAGGCACCACAACGGAGGAAGCGCTGCGGGCGAGGGGATTGGTGCCGGATCTTCTGCCGGAGCAATTTGTCGGCGAGGCGTTGTTCGAAGCGTTGGAGCCGTTTGTGAGTGCCGGGCAAAGGATCTTGCTGCCAAGAGCGGACATCGCGAGAAAATCGCTCCCTGAAGCGCTGCGCCGGATCGGCTGTGAAGTGACGGAAGTCGATGTCTATCGGAATTTGCCCGTTTCCGGGCATGCGGAAGAGGCGATCCGCCTACTGAAAAACGGTGACATTCACGTCATCACGTTTACCAGTTCTTCGACGGTCAAGAATTTCGTCAAGGCGATGGAAGGGGAAGATCTTGTTTCCCTGCTGGAAGGGGTCACGGTTGCCTCGATTGGTCCCATTACGACGGAAACGGCGGAAAAATTGGGGATCAAGGTGGATGTAACCGCCGAAACCCACACGCTTGCCGGTCTGGTTGAGGCGGTGACCCGTTATCAGGCGATTCGCCGGCAAAAAGTCCAGTACATAAATTGTGAGGAGTGACCATTATGCGACTGCCGACAGATTTTCGGCGTTTTCGCCGGCTGCGCCGCACGGCCGGAATCCGGGCGATGGTGAGAGAGACGGAGTTGAACGCGTTGGATTTGATTTATCCGCTGTTTGCCGCCCACGGAAGCGGAGTGAGAGAAGAGATCGGTTCGATGCCGGGGGTGTATCATTTTTCGATCGACATGCTGCGGCGGGAAATTGCCGAGATATCGGAAGCGGGGATCACTTCCGTGCTGTTGTTCGGAGTGCCGGCTCATAAAGACGATTTGAGCTCGGAAGCGTATGCGCAAGAGGGGATCGTGCAGCAAGCCGTACGGGCCATCAAGGAAGAAAACCCGGATCTCACCGTCATTACGGATGTGTGTTTGTGTGCGTATAACCCGTACGGTCATTGCGGGATTGTGGAAGATGGCCGGATTTTGAACGATCCGACGCTGGAGCTTTTGGCCAAGACAGCCGTTTCCCATGCCCAGGCCGGCGCGGATATTATCGCCCCGTCCGACATGATGGACGGCAGGATCGCGACTCTGCGGGCGGGATTGGATCAAGCGGGATTCGCCGAGATTCCGATTATGTCCTATTCCGTAAAATACGCTTCGTCGTTCTACGGCCCTTTCCGCGACGCAGCTCATTCCGCCCCTTCGTTTGGCGATCGGAAAACGTATCAGATGGATCCGGCGAACGCACGCGAGGCGTTGCGGGAAGCGATGGCGGACGTGGAGGAAGGAGCCGATTTTCTGATGGTGAAACCGGCGATGGCGTATATGGACATTATCCGCCAGCTGCGTGACAATTTCGCTCTGCCGATCGTGTCTTACAACGTGTCGGGCGAATATGCCATGATCAAAGCGGCGGCCCGAAACGGTTGGGTGGACGAACAGCGCGTGGTGATGGAATTGTTGACCGGCTTGAAACGCGCGGGTTCCGATCTGATCATCACGTATCACGCGAAAGAGGCGGCCCGCTGGCTGCGGGAATGCTGAGAGGTGTCTGCTGATGCACAAAGGATATGAGAAATCGCGTGCCGCGTTTGCGCAAGCGAGGAAATTCATTCCGGGCGGGGTCAACTCGCCGGTCCGCGCGTTCCGGGCGGTCGGAGCCGATCCCGTTTTTATCGAACGCGGCAGGGGAAGCCGTGTGTTTGACATCGACGGCAACGAGTACATCGATTATGTTCTGTCGTGGGGACCGTTGATTCTGGGACATGCCCACCCGGAAGTGACGGACGCGATCATGGAGTACACGAAAAAAGGAACTTCTTTCGGAGCGCCGACCCTGCTGGAGACCGAAATGGCGAAACTGGTGACTGAGATTGTCCCGTCGGTGGAGATCGTCCGGATGGTCAATTCGGGGACGGAGGCGACGATGAGTGCTCTCCGCCTTGCCCGCGGTTACACGGGACGCAGCAAGATCGTGAAGTTTGAAGGGTGCTATCACGGGCATGCCGACAGTCTGCTGATCAAAGCCGGTTCGGGGGTCGCCACGCTGGGACTGCCCGATTCCCCCGGGGTTCCGGAACCGATTGCTGCACAAACGCTGACGGTTCCGTTCAACGATGTCGAGTCGCTGGAGCTGGCTTTCAAAAAATTCGGCGAAGAAATTGCCGGGGTCATCATTGAACCGGTGGCCGGCAACATGGGGTGCGTGCTGCCCAAGCGCGGGTTTCTGCAGGAAGTCAGGAGAATTACGCGGGAGTACGGCACGCTTTTGATCTTTGACGAAGTGATGACCGGATTTCGTGTTGCCTATGGCGGGGCGCAGGCGTATTTTGACATCGATCCGGACCTGACCACGATGGGCAAAGTGATTGGTGGCGGACTGCCGGTCGGCGCGTATGGCGGCAAGCGGGAGATTATGGAGATGATCGCTCCCGCCGGCCCGATTTATCAGGCGGGAACCCTGTCGGGCAATCCGCTGGCGATGATCGCCGGCTACACAACCCTCAAGCTGTTGGGCCGTCCGGGTGTCTACGAAGAGCTGACGGCGAAATCGAAGCGGTTGGCGGACGGCTTTCAAAAGGCGGCGGAAGAATGCGGGATTCCCGTTTATACCTCGTATATCGGCGGCATGTTTGGTTGCTTTTTCACCGGGATGGAAGTCGTCGATTACGCGACGGCGAAAACGTCCGATCTGGAGCTTTACGCGAAGTATTTCCGCGCGATGCTGAAGCGGGGGGTGTATCTTGCGCCTTCCCAATTGGAGGCGGGTTTCACCTCTTTAGCCCATACGGATGCGGATATTGACCGGACCTTGGAAGCGTCGCGTGAAGCTTTGAAAGAGCTGTAACCCGAAAGAGTTGTACCGGATGCCGAACTACCGGTGATTTTATGGTGAAGGCCGGCCCGTTCCAGCGGGGCGGCCGTTTTTTGTCATATGGCGGGTGCTGCGGACATAAAGTGAACTGATATAGAAGAACGTGAAGGAGGGAGTTTCCGTGGCGCTTGGGGATCAAAAACCGCATATTCGCATGCAAGTGGATCAACGGTTGGCTTTGGAATCCGGTGTGACAGGCAGAGTTTCGGACGACGCATCCGTGTCGACAGAAATCACGTATTTTGATAGAGTCGGCGATTCGTACATTTTGGAAGGGGTTCTCGCCTTTTCCGGGGCGATGGAACCGGACGGACACGGAGGGGAAGACCCCGCACGAAATTCGATATCCCCGATTATGTATCATCTGCCGTTTGCGCTCCGGATTCCGGTGGCGGGCCAACCTGACTTCCTTGATGTGAAAGCCCGGATCGGCAAATGGCACGTCGAACCGGTCGCTCCCGGGTATCTGCAGTTGCAGGCGGAATTGACGATTCAGGGACTGAATGGGCAAAACGGCTATACGTTTTACTGCGGGGAACAGGAAGATTGGGTGCAGCCACAGGTTGCGAATACTTTAACATTGGACGGGGAAAATGCGGACGCTGCCACCCTGAAGGACGACAGCGGCGGTGACCCGGTTGCATTCGCAAGCGAAACCGTGGCGGCGCGGGCGGACAGCCGTTTTGAAGAGCCGCCGGATGCGGGGTACGATGAGCAGGAGTGGATGATCGAGCCGCAAAACGGACCGGATGAACAGGATACTCTTGTGTTTCAACCCGCATCGGGTTGGCATGAGCAACTGAATGTCGCTTTCAAGCGGTCGGATTCGGAGTGCCGGACGGGAGAGGGGGATGCCGGTGTCGGACAGGAAGCGGTGCGGGAGATTCGCGAACAGGAAGAGGTCCTGCAGTTTGAAGCTCTGGCGCAAGAAGTGACGGAGGATACGACCGCTGCAGAAGTCGAGCGGCCTGAGGCGGACACCGTGGCGTTGGCTGCAAGCGAAACGGCGGAGACGGAGGGGCCGGAGGGAACCGTGCCGGCAGATGCGGAAGGAGCCGCACAAGGTGAAACCGCGGATGTTCAGGAGGGCGTGATGGCAACGGAAGCAGACGGAGAAGCGGTGACAGCGAAGCAACAGTCCGCAACGGCCGAACCGGGGGCTCCGGGACCGAAGCTTTCGTTTGGAGCCAAAAAAGAAGAAGCGATTCCCCTTAAACTGTCCGGTTTGTTATATGGTTCCGTAACAAAAGAGTCCGGACGCGAAACGTTTTCTGCAGGCAACCCGGACAATATGGCGGCGGGTAGAGAGGATTCGCAACAGGGCGTTCAGGAAGATGCTGTGGAAGCCGTGACGCAAGCCGAAGCAATGGCGGCGGACGTTGAAAGCAAAGGGGTTGAAACAAAAGGGGCTGATCCGGAATCGGAGGCGATTTCCGAGGCTGCAAGCGAAGACTCGTCGATCTGGGGTACGTGGATTCAAAAAACGGATGAAGCCAAGTACACCTTGAAATTTCGCATTGTGCAAGAGGCGGAATCGCTGGATCAGGTAGCGAACCGGTATGAGACTCCGATTGAAAGTCTGATGCGGGCAAACGGTCTTGCCAACGAACAAGTGGAGGCCGGACAGGTTTTGTTCATTCCGGGAAGGCGGCGTTAAGACGCCTCCTCTTTTTTGTTTGTCAAGGCTTGTTGTCAAGGATCGGCGATTAGCATGATAAAGAGAACGAACAAAAGCATCATGAGCACGAGGATGTCCAATGCGTTGGGAAATAGAACCACGCGCAGAAACAGCAGGCAAATGGCGATCACCAGCACGAGCTTGACGAACTTCACCAACCCCAAAAAGAATCCCATAACAACCCCTCCCAATTTTATTTTAGGGTATGAAAAATGGGAAAGGGATGACACAGCCGCCTGCCTGCCCCTGTTGTTTCCGAACCGGGAACTAACGTTTCTGTTACTCGTGGCCATTGGCAGTGACGGACCCGGACATCCAGCTGTACGCGGGCAGGCACAGTGGTGCCAAACAGCGTCCGTCAAGTATCATTTGTCAAGTGCCATTTTGACAAAATCAACTTTTGGCGTATACTAGGATAAGAATGAAGAACAAAATCGCAGTGACAACCGAATTTGGCAACAACTTGGAAGGGAAAGAGTAAAGCGTTGCCCCCCAGAGAGGGAGATCCGCAGGACGCAAGCTTTTGTGGAGCTTGTGGCGCTGTGGCTGGAAGGTTTCCCGGTTGGTTTAAGCTTAAACGTCGTCCCGGAGTTGCCCTGCGGAACGAGGCAAGAGGTTTTCTCAAAAGGCTGCTTGTTCGAAAAATTGCCTGAAAGCGCCTTGTGTGCCATGTTTTTCCTTCAGTAAGCCGGGCCGGTGAATCCGTTATCTTCCTGAGGGTGCGTGTCAGCACAATCAACTTTCTGGCTGGGGGAACACGTCGGCTGGGGATTGCACGATCGGCACGCAAAGTAAGGTGGTACCGCGGAAGCGATCCTTTCGTCCTTTCTTTATGGATGAAAGGTTTTTTTATGAACAAATTTACATATTTTTCGGGGGAGGATTGGCAATGTCTACCGAACCGACAAGCGAACAAAAACAAATTCCGACCGTTTACGACCCCCAGGCAACCGAACAAAAACTGTACGACTGGTGGATCGAAAACCAATTTTTCAAAGCGACGGGCGATCCCGACAAACAACCGTATTGCATTGTCATCCCGCCGCCGAACGTAACCGGCATGCTGCATATGGGGCATGCTCTGGATTGCACTTTGCAGGACGTGCTGATCCGGTACAAGCGGATGCAGGGATACGACGCGCTGTGGCTGCCGGGCATGGACCACGCCGGGATCGCGACACAGGCGCGGGTGGAAGCGACATTGCGTGAAGAGGGAATCAGCCGTTACGATCTCGGACGGGAGAAATTCCTTGAAAAAGTGTGGGAATGGAAAGAGCATTACGCGTCTGTCATCCGCTCGCAGTGGAGACGAATGGGGTTTTCGCTGGATTATTCCCGCGAGCGGTTCACCATGGACGAGGGGCTGTCCCGGGCGGTCCGTACAGTATTTGTCAAGCTCTACGAAAAAGGGCTGATCTACCGCGGCAACCGGATCATCAACTGGGACCCGGCGGCACGCACGGCCCTGTCGGACATCGAAGTCGAATACAAGGAAGTGCAAGGCGCCCTTTACCACCTTCGCTACCCGTTAAAAGACGGCAGCGGACACATCACCGTTGCGACCACCCGTCCCGAAACGATGCTGGGCGATACGGGCATTGCGGTGCATCCGGACGATGAACGGTATCAGCATTTGGTCGGGAAAACGGTCATTCTGCCGATCATAGGGCGGGAGATCCCGATTTTTGCCGACGAGTACGTCGACAAAGAGTTTGGCTCCGGTGCGGTAAAAGTGACGCCGGCCCACGATCCGAACGACTTCGAGATGGGACTGCGCCACAATCTGCCGATGATCAGCGTTATGGACGAGAAGGCGGCGATGAACGAAAACGCGGGTCCGTACCAGGGGCTTGACCGGTTTGAATGCCGCAGGAAAATCGTCGCCGATCTGCAGGAACAGGGCGTCCTGTTCAAGATCGAAGAGCACGTTCATTCCGTTGGCCATTCCGAGCGGAGCGGAGCCGTGGTGGAACCGATTTTGTCAACCCAGTGGTTTGTCAGCATGAAACCTTTGGCGGAACAAGCGATCCGGCTGCAGCAGAGCGATCAGGCGGTTCACTTTGTGCCGGACCGTTTCGAAAAAATTTATCTGCACTGGATCGAAAATGTCCGCGATTGGTGTATCTCCCGCCAGCTCTGGTGGGGTCACCGCATTCCCGCCTGGTACTGCGACGATTGCGGCGAAACGATCGTTGCGATGGAGGATCCGGCCGCATGTCCGAAGTGTGGGCACAAGGAGCTCCGGCAAGACGAGGATGTCCTTGACACATGGTTTTCTTCCGGCCTGTGGCCGTTCTCCACGATGGGCTGGCCGGAGGAAACGGAAGACATGAAGCGGTATTACCCGACCGATGTGCTGGTTACAGGGTTTGACATCATCTATTTCTGGGTGGCGCGGATGATCTTTACCGCCCTTGAATTCACGGGGGAGAGACCTTTTAAGGACGTGCTGATCCACGGTTTGGTCCGCGACGCGCAGGGGCGAAAAATGTCCAAGTCGCTTGGCAACGGCGTCGACCCGCTGGATGTAATCGAGAAGTACGGCGCGGATGCGCTGCGCTTTATGTTGATGACCGGCAGTAGTCCGGGGAACGACCTGCGGTTCCACTGGGAAAAAGTGGAGGCGGCACGCAACTTTGCGAACAAGATCTGGAACGCATCGCGTTTCGTCATGATGAATCTGGGGGATTTCCGGTTTGAGGATATCGACCTGGGCGGGGAGCTTGGCACGGCCGACAAGTGGATTTTGCACCGTTTGAACGAGACGGCGAAGGAAGTCAACGCGGCTCTGGACCGCTATGATTTCGGGGAAGCCGGACGCCAGATCTACGAGTTCATCTGGAACGAGTACTGCGATTGGTACATCGAGCTGGCGAAGCTGTATCTGCAAGGGGATGACAACGCTGCGAAGAAGACGACGCAGTCGGTTCTCGTCTATGTGCTCGATCAAGCCTTGCGCTTGCTGCATCCGTTCATGCCGTTCATCACGGAAGAAATCTGGCAGCACATCCCGCATCAAGGACGGACGATCACACTGGCGGCTTATCCGGCGCATGAAGAGCGGTTTGTCAACGAACAGGCTGCCCGGGAAATGGAACTGTTGATGGATATGATCCGCGCCGTTCGCAACGTCCGTGCGGAGATGAGCGTTCCGCCGAGCCGGCCGGTTACGCTGATCGTGAAGCCTGCCGGCGCCGAAACGGAAGCGTTGATTCGCCGCGGCGAAGCGTATGTCCGCCGTTTCTGCAATCCGGAGTCGCTGACCATCGACCCCAACGCCGCCCCTCCGGAAAAATCGGTTACCGCCGTGGTGACGGGGGCGGAGTTGTTCCTGCCGCTGGCCGGTCTCATCGACATCGACGCGGAGGTCGCACGTCTTGAAAAAGAGCTGAAGCACTTAGAAGCGGAAGTCGAACGCGTCGAAAAGAAATTGGCGAACCCCGGGTTCGTTGCGAAAGCGCCGGCGGCGGTGATTGAAGCGGAGCGTGCAAAAGGCCGGGACTACGCGGAGAAGCGGGACAAGGTCAAAGCCCGCATCGAAGAACTTCGCAGCTAAGCGGCGTTGCACCGGGGGCCTGTCGGCCCCCGTTCAACTGTCTGCGGATTGCGAAGGTTTCCGACCTCGTCCGTTGAAATCCCTTTGGAATGAAAACGCCCGGATGTGCAGGGGAGCTTTTGTCACTTTGACGGGCGGTTTCGAATACGATGCTAAGGACTGATCGTGTTGATACTGGAATGGATTTCTGGTTTCCGCAAGTTTGACGGGAGATGGGGCATCAAACTCGGATTGGAGCGGATGGAAGCCCTGCTGGAACGGCTTGGCAACCCGCATCGCCGGCTGCGGTTTATCCATGTGGCCGGGACAAACGGCAAAGGTTCGACCTGCGCTTATCTCGCTTCTGTCTATCAGCATGCCGGGTATCGGGTCGGCCGTTATACTTCTCCTTATGTCATGCATTTTTTTGACCGGATGTCGGTCAACGGAACGGATGTGACGGAAGAACAGTTAACCGTTTACGCATCCAGGCTGAAACCGCATATTGAGGAGATCCGCCGCACGGAGATTGGCGAACCGACGGAATTTGAGGTGATTACGCTGCTTGCCGTCCTGTTTTTCCTCGACCAGCGGGTGGATCTGGTGGTGTGGGAAACGGGTCTGGGTGGCCGTCTGGATGCGACGAACGTGGTGATTCCCCTCGCATCGGTCATTACAAACGTGGGATTGGATCATCTGGTGCATTTGGGGCCGACTATCGAGATCATTGCCCGGGAAAAAGCGGGGATCGCAAAACCTGGCGTTCCTCTGTTTACGGGGGCGGTCGAACCGGCGTTAAGCGTGATTGCGAGAAGGGCTCGCGAAGTCGGAGCGCCGCTTCGGGTGCTGGATAAACACTTTGCGTACACACGGACCCGTTTTTCGCTGGCCGGGCAGGCATTCGACTTTCAATCGGCGAATACTCGGTTGAAAGATCTGGAAATCGCAATGCTTGGCGAACATCAATGCAAAAATGCGTCGCTTGCCGTTCAAACGGTTCTCCATTTGTCCGAAAGCGGCGTGCTGCCGGTCAGCGAACGGGCTTTGCGAGACGGCCTAAGGCTGACTCGCTGGCCGGGGCGGCTGGAGATCGTATGGGAACGTCCGTTGGTGTTGTTGGATGGCGCACATAATCCGCACGGAGCGGAAGCGTTGGCAGCCGCTTTGCGGGAATTGCTGGGAGACCGGAAAGCGGTGTTGGTGGTGGGCATCCTGCAGGATAAACTGGTGCCGGGCGTGTTGGACCCGATTGTGCCGTTTGCCGGGAGGATTATCGTGACTGCTCCCGACTCTCCGCGGGCTGCCAATGTGAATGACCTGGAAATGTTTTTGCGGGACAGGGTGCAGGTGCCAATTGTAAAAATACCGAACGTGGCGCAAGCGGTCGAACATGCTGTTGCGGTTACACGCCCCGACGAAGTCGTTCTTGTTACGGGATCGCTTTATACAATCTCGGAAGCGAGACAATTTACCTCCAAGAAAGGATGACATGCCAGTGAATCAGTTCCACCGCGTTCATTTTATAGGCATCGGCGGTTACGGAATGAGCGCGATTGCGCGGGTGATGCTCGATTTGGGGTACCGGGTGTCCGGTTCAGACGTCGCCCGCCAGGAAGCGACCGACAGGTTGGAAGCTTTGGGCGCCACCATCTATATCGGACATAATCGTTCGTACGTGTCCGGGGTTGACTGCGTCGTTTACTCGACGGCGGTCACACCCGACAACGAGGAACTGATTGCGGCCCGGGAAGCCGGGATCCCGGTCTTGCACAGGTCGCAGATGCTGGCAAAATTGATGGAGGAACGGAAAGGCATCGCGGTAGCCGGCACGCACGGCAAGACAACGACCACTTCCATGATCTCGTTTATCCTGCAAGAGGCGGGCTGCAACCCGACGTACGTGATCGGCGGCGTGTTAACCAATGTCGGGGACAACGCAAAAGCGGGCCGTGGCGAATTCTTGGTCGCCGAAGCGGATGAAAGCGACGGTTCGTTCATTCACTACCGCCCCCACTACGCAGTCGTCACGAACATCGAAGCCGATCATCTGGAAAACTACGACGGAAGTTTTGAAAAATTAAAGGATGCCTACCGCCGCTTTTTCTCGAATGTCCATCCGCAGGGAACCATCGTGGCCTGTTGGGACGATCCCGTTGTACGCGAACTGCTTGCGCCGGTTTCCCGGAACATACTGAAATACGGTCTGCAGCAGGGAGTGGACGCGACAGCAGCCGAAATCGAAGTGTTTGAGCGTGGTTCCCGCTTCCAGATGGTCCGCGGCGGAAAAAAGATCGGCGTGTTGGAGTTGTCGATACCGGGAATTCACAACGTGTCGAACGCCCTTGCCGCAAGCTTGGTGGCGCTTGAGGCAGGCGTCCGATTTGAAATGATCGCAGAGGCGCTTAAAAAGTTCAGCGGAGCGAAAAGGCGCTATCAGGTGCATCTGGATTCTCCCGGTTTGATGGTGGTTGACGATTACGCCCACCATCCGACCGAAATCCGCGCCACGCTGGCGGCCGCAAAGGCGAGCGGCAGGCGGGTGGTGGCCGTTTTTCAACCGCAGCGTTACACGCGCACTTATTATCTGTTTGAAGAATTCAGCAGGGCTTTCGCGGATGCGGATGAAGTGGTTCTGACCGACATTTATTCGCCGGCCGGAGAGAAAAGGATCGAAGGGGTGTCCGCGGAAAAATTGGCCCTCCTGATTTCCGAGAACAGCGGCGTGCATACGGTGTATCTGCCGACGAAGGATGAAATTGTAACGTATCTGCTGCAGCATACCCGCAATGGGGATTTGATTCTGACGATGGGAGCCGGTGACATTTACAAAGTCGCCGAGCGAGTGGCCGCCGCGGGTGTGGTGCGGTAAGCGGGCAGGACGTTTTGGATGGTCGGCGGAATTTGGAATGGATTGAATTGCCTGAAGCATGGACATGGAGGATGTTAAACTGTTTTTCTTAATGTTTTTCGCGAACTCATGTCCAAAGGCAGGGATTTCTTGCGCTCCAGTCTGTGATAGAATAGATTTGGAACAAATATCCGGGAGCGTGAACAAATGAATCAGGACATGAAACTCGTTCTTGAAGAACTGAAAAAGATGAACAGACGGTTTGAAAATCTTGAAGGCAAATTTGAAAACCTCGAAAGTAGATTCGAAAACCTCGAAAGCAAATTTGAAAGTAGATTCGAAAGCTTTGAAAGTAGATTCGAAAGCTTTGAAAGTAGATTCAAAAATCTTGAAAGCCGACAAGACGAAATCAAAGAAATTGTGCTCTCGCTGCGACATGCCCAAGAAATTACAAACGCAAAACTGGAAGCCCTAACAATGGATGTTCGAAAACTTCAGGGGGATGTGGAAGAGATAAAGGAACATAAGGAAGATATGGAATTTTTGCGGCGCATTCGGAAGGCGGCATTCGGCGAATAATCCAAGTTCGCTTTTCTATGATCAGTTGTACTTCGTTCTTGCTTTTTCCCGGATCCGCGACACTTTCCTCGCTCTAGGCCACAGTCTTGGATGTTGACTTTGTTTTGAATCTTTCAGTGTTCGGATATACCCTTCATGTTCCGTTTTGTGGCAATACGAAACCAGCCCCTCATAACAGAGGCAAAGAGACATTAATCCTTAGATGTCAGTCAAGTAGATGTCAGTCAAGTGGATCGAAATCGGGCAAACGTATGCCTATTCCTTTCGGACATCGCAATTAACTCAATAATTGGTCCGTGGTCTTGTATCCAACTTTTTCTTTCGATATACTAAAGGAAGAGTTCAACAGATTCACATAAGTGGGGGAATGAAACCGTTCAGTGAGGTGATTGGGTGGGAAAGTTCAACCGAAAGTCGATCTCGATTCTTGCGGCGGCCGTTACGGCGTCTGCAGCCGGAGGCGGAACTGCCATCTCCCTGCACAAAACGATATCGCTTCATGTCGATGGGCAATCGAAAGAAGTGGCCGGATTTTTTACCGGGACAGTGGGAGAATTTCTTCGAAAGCAGGGCATTCCGGTGTCGGCTGATGATCGGGTGCTGCCGGGTCGCGATGCCCGTTTGACGAAAGGAATGACCATTACGGTGTCGCATGCCCGTAAAGTGACGATTCGGGATGGCGCCAGCCCGCAGCGGGAACTGGTTACGACCGCACAATCCGTTGCGGAAGTTTTGAACCAGGCCGGCATCGAATTGGGCGAACATGATCGTGTGAACGCAGAGTTGACATCCGCTCCAACTGAAGGCCAAACGATCACTATTACCCGTCGCGAAGTGAAAGTCGCCGTAACGGAAGAAGCAATACCTTTCCAGACCGAACGCCAGCCAGACCAGAATATGTATAAGGGACAGGAAAAGACGCTGACGCCCGGTGTGGAAGGGTTAGCAAAAGTGACAACGCGGATTGTCGTTGAAAATGGGGTCGAAGTTGATCGCCAAGTCGAGAAGGAAGTCGTGAAGGAGCCGGTCAGTGCGGTGGTCGCGTACGGTACGCAGACCCGGCCGATGGTGGTCGCTTCACGTTCCGGCGGCAACTTCAGCGCTTCCCAAAAACTGGTGATGACCGCATCCGCTTATGTGGCGGGCGGACGTACGGCAACGGGACGTCCGGCGCAAGTCGGCGTTGCGGCCGTGGACCCAAGCGTGATTCCCCTTGGCACGAAACTGTATGTGGAAGGGTACGGTTATGCTGTTGCCGCCGACACAGGCGGCTCGATCCGAGGAAACCGGATCGATTTGGTGTTTGACACCCTGCAGGAATGCTTGCAGTTCGGCCGCCGTCAGGTCGTCGTATATGTGGTGGAATAGATTCGAGTTTTGGAAACCGCTCCGCGAGGAGCGGTTTTTG
>NZ_JBZCSF010000023.1:0-17194 GCF_058273125.1 Effusibacillus sp. SKA8
ACCGCCCCCTCCTACTCGATTTCCGGTTTCCCGAAGGTCTTAACATTTTCTCGCGGTAACAGTCTAGCAGAAAATCCCATGTTGATATAGTATATACTATATAACTGCTTATTATTATATAGTATGTCATATTTTGCGATTCCATTTTCGCAAAGGTGGTGATTTGCCATCGAGCTCTCAAGAAGACAAGAACAGATTCTTGAAATCGTACGGACGGAAGGGCCGATCACCGGGGAGCAAATTGCGGAAAAGCTAAACCTGACCAGGGCAACCCTGCGACCGGACCTGGCGATTTTGACGATGGCGGGATTTCTGGAGGCACGTCCGCGAGTAGGATATTTTTATGCGGGCAAAAAACCGGGGGAGATCTTCGGCGAGCAACTCCGCAGCATGCTCGTCAGGGACCATAAAGCGGTCCCGGTGGTGATCGCTGAAACCGCTACGGTTTATGACGCGATCGTTATGATGTTTGTGGAAGATGTGGGGAATCTTTCCGTAGTTAAGGAACACGGCATACTGGTCGGTGTGATTTCACGGAAGGACTTGTTAAAAGTGGCGATCGGCAAGCAAGATACCCACTCGGTGCCCGTATCGCTGGTTATGACACGGATGCCGAACATTGTGACGGTTACCGCTGAGGATACAGTGTATGACGCGGCGAGAAAATTGGTGGACAATGCGATCGACTCTCTGCCTGTTGTGAAAGTGATCGACGCAGGACGGAAACTATATGAAGTCATCGGACGCTTTACGAAAACCACAGTGACGAAAATTTTCGTTGAACTTGGATCGAACCGGGAGATATAGTGATGCACAAGTTGCATGTCACCTTCACGGGTGTTCTATAGGGGGGCAAAACAGTTTGAAGGAACAGTTACCGATTGTCTATGTAGTTTCGGACTCTGTCGGAGAAACGGCCGAATTTGTGGTCCGGGCCGCCGCCAGCCAGTTTGACGGAGGGAGAGTCGAGATCCGGCGCGTTTCTTATGTGGACGATCCGGAGCCGATCAAAGAAGTGATACAGGCTGCCAAGGAAGTCAACGGGTTCGTCGCTTTTACGCTCGTGCTGCCTCATTTGCGGGAATTCATCATCGAAGAAGCAGCCCGTCAAAACGTGTATCTGGTGGATATTATGGGCCCGATGCTGCAGGCGTTCCAGAATGTGTTCGAAATGGAGCCCAAACGGCGTCCGGGCCTCCTGCACCAAATGGACGACGAGTATTTTCGCCGCGTGGAAGCGATTGAGTTTGCGGTCAAATACGACGACGGAAAGGATCCGCGCGGCCTTTTGCGGGCGGATCTGGTGTTGATCGGGGTATCCCGCACGTCGAAAACTCCGCTTTCCATGTACCTGGCACACAAAAGGCTGAAATGTGCCAACGTGCCGCTGGTTCCCGAAGTGGAACCGCCGGAAGAACTGTTTCAAATTTCGCCGAAAAAGGTGATCGGTCTCACCATTTCGCCGAACGAGCTCAACCTGATCCGGCAAGAGCGCCTTAAGTCGCTCGGCTTGAAAACGCAGGCGAACTACGCGAGTTTGGACCGGATTTTGCAGGAGTTGGAATATGCGGAAAA
Organism: Effusibacillus sp. SKA8; assembly: GCF_058273125.1. Classification (NCBI taxonomy): domain Bacteria; kingdom Bacillati; phylum Bacillota; class Bacilli; order Caryophanales; family Alicyclobacillaceae; genus Effusibacillus; species Effusibacillus sp. SKA8. The sequence goes on from NZ_JBZCSF010000023.1 coordinate 1,576, forward strand.
GCTGATGCGCAAAATCGGGTGCCCGGTGATTAACGTTTCCAACAAAGCGGTGGAAGAAACGGCAAGCATTGTGCTTGATATCGTAAAGCGTGAAGGAGGCAGAGGTTGATGGAGAAAAAGTTTGTGTATCTGTTTGACGAAGGCAATAAAGACATGAAAGACATCCTTGGCGGAAAAGGCGCGAATCTCGCCGAGATGACGCGTGCCGGATTGCCGGTGCCGCCGGGTTTCACCATTTCCACGGAAGCCTGCAGGGCTTTTTACCAGGCGGGCCAGGACATTACGTCGGATATTCGGAAGCAGATTGGCTCCGCCCTTGCCGAACTGGAAAAAAGGGTCGGGAAAAAACTCGGGGATTCCGCCAATCCGCTGTTGGTATCGGTGCGATCCGGGGCCGTTTTTTCCATGCCGGGCATGATGGACACGATTTTGAACTTGGGACTGAATGACGAAACGGTTCAGGGGCTTGCCGAATTGAGCGCCAATCCGCGCTTCGCGTACGATTGCTACCGCCGTTTCATTCAGATGTTCGGCAATGTGGTGCTGGGAGTCGAACACTATCATTTCGAACATATCCTTGATCACGTGAAAGAAACTAGAGGCGTCAAGCAGGATCCGGAACTGACCGCCGAAGACTGGCAAGAAGTGATCGCTCGCTATAAAGCGCTGGTGCGCAAAGAAACGAAAGCCGATTTTCCGCAGGATCCGCTGGTGCAATTGGATCGCGCCATCCGTGCGGTGTTCCTGTCCTGGAACAACCAACGCGCGATCGTTTACCGCCGGATCAACAAAATCCCCAATGACCTCGGGACGGCGGTCAACGTCCAACTGATGGTGTTCGGAAACCTCGGCGAAGATTCGGGTACGGGGGTCGCTTTTACACGGAACCCTTCCACCGGAGAAAAAGAACTCTATGGCGAATTCCTGATCAACGCGCAAGGGGAAGATGTGGTGGCGGGAATTCGCACTCCGCAGCCGATCGCCGCGCTGCGTGACGTGATGCCGGAGATTTACAGGCAATTCAAAGAGATCTCCGCCCGGTTGGAAACGCACTACAAAGACATGCAGGATATCGAGTTTACCGTGGAACGCGGCAAGCTTTACATGCTGCAGACGAGAAACGCGAAACGGACGGCGCATGCGGCCGTTAAAGTCGCCGTCGATCTGGTGGAAGAAGGTCTGATTACGAAGGAAGAAGCGATTCTCCGGGTCGATCCGGACGGATTGAACCAACTGCTGCATCGCCGGATCGATCCCGACGCGAAAACGACTGCCATCGCGAAAGGGTTGCCCGCTTCTCCCGGAGCGGCTTCCGGTCTCGTTGTGTTTGAGGCGGATGTCGCCGACAAGTTGGGACACGAAGGAAAAAAGGTTATCCTTGTTCGGCCGGAAACCACTCCCGAAGATATTCACGGGATGGTGGCAGCGCAAGGGATCGTCACCTCACGGGGCGGCATGACTTCGCACGCTGCGGTGGTGGCACGGGGCATGGGAAAACCGTGCATCTGCGGCTGTGAATCGGTAAAGATCGATCTGCGTGCGAAACAGTTCACGGTTGACGGCTACGTGATCCGCGAGGGGGACTGGATCTCGATCGACGGCAGCACCGGAAGGGTTTTGCTTGGCGAAGTTCCGTTGATCGACCCGGTGTTGTCTCGGGAATTCAAGCAGTTGCTGGATTGGGCGGACGAAATTCGCGCAATCGGCGTCCGCGCCAACGCGGATACCCCCGAGGATGCCGCGAAAGCCTGCGAATTCGGAGCGGAAGGGATCGGGCTTTGCCGGACGGAGCATATGTTTATGGCGCTTGACCGGGTACCGATTGTTCAGGAAATGATTATGGCGGAAACGGAAGAGGAGCGTCAAGCGGCGCTTGATAAGCTTTTGCCGATGCAGCAGTCCGATTTTGAAGGAATTCTCGCCGCGATGGAAGGGCGGCCGGTCACCATCCGGCTGCTTGATCCGCCGTTGCACGAGTTCCTGCCCAACATTGAGGAGCTTTTGGTTGAAGTCACCAAGCTTCGTATGCAGGAAAACAGCGATCCCGCGCTGATCCGTGAGAAAGAAAATCTTCTCCGCAAAGTGCGAACCCTGCAGGAATTCAATCCGATGCTGGGGCACCGGGGCTGCCGTCTGGGCATGACCTATCCGGAAATCTACGCGATGCAGGTGACCGCCATCTTCCGTGCGGCCGCCAAACTGCGGGAAAAAGGGCTCGATGTGCGCCCCGAAGTTATGATTCCGCTGGTCGGCCATGTGAACGAATTGCGGATTATGCGCGAACTGGTGGTGCAACAAGCAAACGAAGTCATGGAAGAAACCGGTCAAAAATTTGAATACACCATCGGCACGATGATCGAGGTGCCGCGTGCCGCGCTGACCGCGGATGAAATTGCGACGGAAGCGGACTTCTTCTCGTTTGGCACCAACGACCTGACGCAGACCACCTTCGGATTCTCCCGTGACGACGCGGAAGGCAAGTTCCTTCATCAATATGTGCAGCACAAGGTGTTGCCGGACAATCCGTTTGCGGTGCTTGACCAAAACGGCGTCGGCAAACTGATCCAAATGGCGGAAAAACTCGGCCGGAGCGTCAGACCGGACCTCAAGCTGGGGATTTGCGGCGAGCACGGCGGTGAAAAGAGTTCGATCGAATTCTGCTATAAAACCGGATTGAATTATGTATCCTGTTCCCCGTTCCGCGTGCCGGTGGCAAGGCTGGCCGCCGCTCAGGCCACCATTAAAAATCCGAGGCGGTAACAATGAGGCAACCGCGCACCGACAGGCATCGCCCCGCTTTTTTGCAAGCGGGGCAAAATGATTTGGTTGCGGCATATTTGGAAACAAACGGGTCTATACTAGAGGAACCCGGTGTGATCCGGGAAAACTGGCGTGTCGTTTTTTGTAAAATGAATCGCAAACCAAAGGAGGAAATTGTCGGTACTTGTAGAATACATAGATTCAGTCGGACCAAAATCATGTGCAAACAAAAATTTAAAATGCATGAAGGAGTTACTGCCGTATTGGCGAATATCACGTATTGGCAAATATCAAAATGTATTGCGGAGCCGGCCTCCGGATCCGGAAAGGTGATGTAGGATGAAGCGCATCCCGGAAGACGTGATTGAGCAAATCCGCCGGCATTTTGATATTGTCGACTTGATTTCCGAATATGTACCGTTAAAACGATCGGGGCGTTCTTTTGTGGGACTGTGTCCGTTTCACTCGGAAAAAACCCCGTCGTTTTCTGTGTCTCAGACGAAGCAACTGTACCATTGCTTCGGTTGTGGAGCAGGTGGCAATTCGATAACGTTCATCATGCAGATCGAAAATTTGTCCTTCGTGGAGGCTGTTGAACATCTGGCAAAACGGGCAGGCATCGTCTTGCCGGAGTTTCAGGGACCGGATGAGCATTCTTCCGAGGCAATTCGCCGGAAAGAGCTGTTGCGCTCCCATGACCTTGCCGCCAAATACTATCATTATATCCTGATGAATACCGATGTGGGCATGCCGGCCTTGAAGTATCTCCAAAAGCGCGGATTGACGCTGACCACGATCGAAGAGTTCCAACTCGGTTACGCACCCGATCGCTGGGACGTTCTGAAGACGTTTCTGAAAAAACGCGGTTTTGAAGAAGAGTTTCTTGAACAGGCGGGTCTGCTTTCGGCAAGCGCGAATCAGCCGGCCCGCTATTTTGACCGTTTCCGGGGGCGCGTGATGTTCCCGATCCATGACGGTCAAGGGCGCGTGATTGGTTTTGGCGGCCGCGTTTTGGGGGAAGGGGAGCCCAAGTACCTCAATTCGCCTGAAACGGAACTTTTCCAAAAAGGCCGTCATTTGTTCAATCTGCACCGGGCAAGGCAGGGGATTCGGCAGAGCGGCAGGGCGATTTTGCTGGAAGGGTACATGGATGTCATCATGGCGTATCAGCATGGCGTAAGGAACGTTGTGGCCGCTCTCGGGACGGCATTGACCGCGGAACAGGCAAAAATTTTAAAGCGCAACGCCGATGAGATTCTCATGATGTACGACGGCGACAGAGCCGGTCAGAATGCAGCCGTCCGCAGCGCGGAAGTCATTTCGGAAGTCGGAGGAATTCCGCGGGTAGCGATACTTCCCAACGGGTTCGACCCTGACGAATTCCTTCAAAAATACGGCGCTGGTGCGTTCGAGCGGATTGTGAACGAAGCCTCCGTTTCATCGACCGCATTCAAGCTCCAGATGCTCCGAAACAACAGCCAACTGTCTTCCCGGGAAGGCAAGCTCGCGTTTTTGTCCGAAGCGGTCAAAATCATAGCCGAAGTGAAAAGCCCGGTTGAGCGAGAGACGTATTTGCGCGAACTGGCTGGGGAATTTAACTTATCCCTCGAATCCTTGGTGCATGAGATGCAGCTGGTTGCGTCAGAACAAAAAACCGGGGATAAACCTGGCAGTAAGTGGAATACTAATATAAATGATGGCGAGCGAATGTTCAGGAAAACGCGCAACCCGCTTCCCGCTCATATTCAAGCGGAGAGAAAGCTCTTATCTTATATGTTAATCGATCCGGGGGTAGCAAGACAAGTCAAACAAACGATTGCAAATGAATTTTCGGTGGAAGAGCATGCCGCGCTGGCCGTATTCCTCTATCGGTATTACGAAACTCATGACGAGGCAAATCCCGCACATTTTATCTCTCTGCTCGATGACGACCGGCTGACTCGTCTCGCTTCGGAACTGGTCCTGCAAGCGGAAACGATCGACAACCGGCCGGAACTCGCCGGGGAGTACATTCTTCGGATCCAAAAACACGGTGTGGAAAAACGCCTGCAACGGATCCCGCAAGAGATGGAAGAAGCGGTCAAGCGGGGGGACCTCGAAAAGTTCCAAGCTTTAAAGCAGGAACAAATCGAGTTGTTGAAAAAACATAACAAGACACTCTATGGGGAAGGAGGGGGTCGGGATGGTGAAGAAACCTGTGAAAAACGCTGAAACAACAGAACTGACCATCGATCAAGCTAAAGACCAATTGCTTGAAACGGGCAAAAAACGCGGATATCTGACATATAAAGAGATTATGGACAAACTGTCTGCGTTTGAGCAAGACTCGGACCAGATCGACGAGTTTTTCGAGTTGTTGGCCGAGCGCGGGATCGAAGTAAGCAACGAATCGGACGACGAAGATGAGGACGACGCACTGGTTCTTGACGATAACGGGCTCACCGCCGACGCTGAAGAAGAATTTGGTTTGGGAGATTTGACCGTTCCGCCCGGAATTAAGATTAACGACCCGGTGCGCATGTACCTGAAAGAGATCGGCCGGGTGCCGCTTTTGTCGGCCGATGAGGAGATTGAGCTGGCAAAACGCATTGAAAAAGGGGATGAAGAAGCGAAACGCCGGTTGGCGGAAGCAAACCTTCGCCTCGTGGTCAGCATCGCCAAGCGTTACGTCGGCAGAGGCATGTTATTCCTCGATTTGATTCAAGAGGGCAACATGGGTCTCATCAAAGCGGTCGAAAAATTTGACTATCGCAAGGGCTACAAATTCAGCACCTATGCGACGTGGTGGATTCGTCAGGCGATCACCCGGGCGATCGCCGATCAGGCACGCACGATTCGGATCCCGGTTCATATGGTGGAAACGATCAACAAATTGATCCGTATCTCCCGGCAACTGCTGCAGGAGCTGGGACGCGAACCAACTCCGGAAGAGATTGCGGTGGAGATGGAGATGAGCCCGGAAAAAGTCCGTGAAATCATGAAGATTGCACAAGAGCCTGTATCCCTTGAAACTCCGATCGGTGAAGAAGACGATTCCCACCTTGGAGACTTTATCGAGGACCAAGACGCATTGGCGCCGGCGGATGCCGCCGCTTACGAACTCTTGAAAGAACAGCTGGAAGATGTCCTTGATACCCTTACGGAACGCGAGGAAAATGTGCTGCGACTTCGGTTCGGGCTCGACGACGGACGTACCCGCACCCTGGAAGAAGTGGGCAAGGTGTTTGGCGTGACCCGGGAGCGGATTCGCCAAATTGAGGCGAAAGCGCTGCGCAAGCTCCGTCACCCGAGCCGCAGCAAACGTCTGAAAGATTTTCTCGAATAAAATTTGCTGAAAAGCGATTTTGCCGAAAACGATGTGCGCTTGCACCCGCCCGGACATGGCGGGTGTTTTTCTGCCCGGCGCATGTCTGGTACCGGTACAGGAGAAGGGGCGTGCCCGTCGAATTAAGATACATGACACCCGAAACAAAAATGACGAAGAGGTACGGACGCACATGAAGAAATCGAGCAAACAAATCATTCTGAAAGAAATCAAATCCTGGCGCACCAACCGACTACTTCCGGCAGAATATTGCGATTTTTTGGCCAACCTTTACGCGGAAGGCGACGCGTTCCGTTCGGACGAAAGGGGAACGGAAAAGCGCCGGATCTGGTGGAAGTTTTCCATCCCGCCGATTCCCTGGAAGCGCCTGCTGGTTTCGCTGTTGGCTTCCGCTTTGCTGCTCGTGTTTGTACTTCATTTTACATCGTTTCCCAATTGGATGCAAATTGGAATCCTGCTGTTATGTACGATTGTGTTTTACGGACTGGCTTTTTTTGTGCGGATGCCGGTGAGTTTGTTGCGTGTCGTGTTTCTTGTGGCGGCGTGTCTTCTGGTCGCAGTCGCCGGCGTTTATTCGGTACGGATTCTGGGATTGGGCGATTCGCTCGCATGGTCGCTGGGAGTGCTGCTGCTGGTGCTTTTGGTCTGGATTCTTTCGGGTGTGGCCGGAGAGTCGAGAATCATCGTTGCTGCTGCCTGGCTGGGAATCGGGCTTTTGTACGAAGCGGGTCTTCGTTACATTCGCGGCGTCGAGTGGGACCATTACGGAGTGAACACGTTGTACTGGTTGATTTTTGCCGCTGTTTCGGTTGCGTTGGGGATGTTTTTGGGAAGGGCCAAGCTGTTTGTTGCCCCCGTATGGGCGGTCAGCGGGGTCTTTGCTCTGCTGGTCCCCGACTTTCTGTACCTGATTTCGGGAGCAAAACCGAACTTTCTTGTGGACGCGACCGCATTTTTAAAAATGTCGCTCATCGTGACGTGGATTATCGTCTTTCGTGAAGGAATCCAAAAATGGCTCGACAGTTTCGTGGAGACCAAATATAATAGAATTGAGTAGAAATTTCTTCTTTTTCTTTTTTGAATTCTATCTAACGTACGGTCGTTTGGGAACAAACCGAGCGAGCGTTCGGTCAGGATTGGGGAGGAGAGAACGGGATGAATTTCGATTTAACCAGAGAACAACAGATGATGCGGGATATGGTAAGGGATTTCGCGATGAACGAGATCGCGCCGAAAGCGGCGGAGGTGGACCGCACCGGGGAATTTCCGCTCGAAACGTTTAAAAAAATGGGGCGACTGGGCCTGCTGGGAATCCCGTTTCCGGAACGGTATGGCGGGGTTGGCGGAGACACGATTTCCTACGCCTTGGCCGTTGAGGAAGTGGGACGCGCCTGCGGCGGAACGGGGTTAAGTTACGCTGCCGCCGTTTCTTTGGGTGCAAGTCCGATTTATTATTTCGGCACTGAAGAGCAGAGACAAAAATATCTGGTTCCGCTGGCTTCCGGCCAGGCGTTGGGGGCGTTCGGATTGACCGAGCCGAATGCCGGTTCCGACGCGGGCGGAACGCAAACCCGAGCAGTTCTTGACGGGGACGAGTACGTGATAAACGGTTCGAAATGCTTCATCACCAACGCGAGTTATGCGAAAACGGTCATTGTGACCGCCGTAACGGGCAAGACCGAAACAGGAAAAAACATTGTATCGGCCATTATTGTTCCGACCGACACACCGGGTTTTCGGGTCAGCAAAGAATACGAAAAACTCGGGCTGCGCGGCTCCAACACGGCCGAGTTGATTCTGGAAGACGTGCGGGTTCCGAAGGAAAACTTGCTTGGCGATCCGCAGAAAGGCTTTAAACAGTTCCTTTACACTCTCGACGGCGGCCGGATCTCCATCGGAGCCCTGTCGGTAGGGATCGCACAGGCGGCTTTGGACGCTTCCCTGCGGTATGCGAAAGAACGCGTCCAGTTCGGGCAATCAATTTCCAAGTTCCAGGCGATTCAATTCAAATTGGCCGATATGGCGATGCATATTGAGTTGGCCCGCAATATGGTGCTTAAGGCCGCCTGGTTGAAGGACAACAACCGGCCTTTTACGAAAGAGGCGGCGATGGCGAAATTGTTTGCGTCCGAAATCTGCATGCGGGCGTGTGACCAGGCGATTCAGATCCACGGCGGCTACGGATACATGAAAGAGTACCCGGTGGAACGCTATTTGCGCGATGCCAAGCTGATGGAGATTGGAGAAGGAACGTCGGAAATCCAGCGCATTGTGATTGCCCGGCAGTTGGGCTGCTGACTTATTTTCCGTCCGCCGAAAGGTTTTTTACCCTTTGTCTCAGCATGTTCAAGAAATCCCGCGCAGCCTGCGGGATTTCTTTGTCTCTGGGCGTGATTATATACGTTCCCGCATCGGGTAGCCGCAAGTCGGGCGTTTCCACAATGGTCAGCACGCCTGACGCCACTTCCTCCCGCACGGAGGAGAGCGGCAAAAACGAGACGCCGACCCCTTTTTCAATCAACCTCTTCGTGACATGAACCTGACTGACCGGCATCGGCCGCATCGGGGCCCGCAGGTCGTGCAACTGAAACAGGATGTCGTCCCAATACTCGGGGTGATTTTTCGTCAGTAAGGGATGCGTCAAAAGCAACTCCCGATAATCTGTCCGGCTCGGGTCGACGGTTCCCGGTGCGATGAACGCGACCGGATCCAACTGCAGGAGTTCCGTGATCGTGTCGGGGTGCGTCGACGGCGAACGGGAGAGTCCGACATGGGAGCGGCCCGCTGCGATTCCGTTGCCGACTGACGGCGACAGAGTGGTGTAGATGCGGATTTCCACATTCGGATAGGTCGTTGTGTATTCTTTCCAGATCATCGGCAGCGTGAACGCGGCACAAAGCGGCGACAACAAGAGGTCGAGCCGGTCGTCGTAGCCCATTTTCCAGCGGGCAAGATCTGACAACGCTTCGTCATGAGCCTCCAAAATGCGGTCGGCATGGATCCGGAACCTTTCGCCCGTTGCGGTCAATTTCACCCGTTTGCCGACGCGTTCAAACAGGGGATACCCGATAAGTTCTTCCAGCTGCCGGATGTGCACCGTCACGGTGGGCTGCGCCAAAAAAAGCCTTTCCGCCGCCCGGCGAAAGTTCAGCTCTTTCGCCACCACCACAAATGTGCGTAACAGTTTCAGGTCGATAAGAACCCCCTCCTTCTGGTGATTGATTATTTACTATAATCGATTCCTCTATAAACCTCTATTTTTCCTGCAGAATTTGTGACGATATAATGAAAATAAGTCAAATCGATTTGATCGTGAACATCTATTGCAAAATTGTCAAGGGGTGAAATTTAGATTATGATCACCGCCATAGGATTGGAGAACATTGTTGTCGCCGAAACGGATCTTAGCCTTGTGGACGGACAGAAAGGGCATCTTGTGTATCGCGGCCACTGGGCACGCGATCTGGCGATCAGGAACACTTTCGAAGAAGTCGCTCATCTGCTGTGGTACGGTCATCTGCCGGCTCCGGACGAACTCTCCGCGTTGCAAGACAAGCTGGCCGGCGAGCGGGAACTGCCTTCCCATGTCAAACAAATTATCGATTCGATTCCGGAAAATGTGGATCTGATGAGTGTCCTTCGCACCGCCGTCTCGGCGTCGGGACAACCCTGCCACGATTGGCCGCCGACGATGGAACAGGTGATTTCCCTGACCGCCAAAATGCCAACCATCGTCGCTTACCGGTACAACCGCTTACAAGGCAAAGAAATGTTGGCGCCGCGCCGGGATTTGGGACACACGGCGAATTATCTGTACATGTTAAAGGGCGAGGAAGCGTCGCCCGCCCAAGTGAGGGCGCTGGATGCCTATCTGATCTTGACGCAGGAGCACGGTCTGAACGCTTCCACATTCGCCGGACGGGTCGTCGCCTCGACAAGGTCGGATTTGATCTCGGCGGTAACGGCTGCGATCGGGGCGCTGAAAGGGCCGTTGCATGGCGGGGCTCCCTCTGAAGTGACCGAGATGTTGGAAGCGATCGGGACAAAGGAAAACGCGGAGCCTTGGCTGCGGGCGGCGTTGGAAAAAGGGGAGCGCCTGATGGGATTTGGCCATCGCGTCTACAAAACGATGGACCCGCGGGCGGTCGCTCTGAGCAAAGTTGCGGCAAGCCTTGCGCAAGACGATCCCTGGTTCGATTTGGCGACGCATGTGGAACGGGTGGCACTCCGCCTGCTGGAAGAATACAAACCGGGACGCGGTTTGAACACCAACGTCGAATTCTATGCCGCAGCCGTCATGCGTTCGATCGGCATGGAAGCCGAATTGTTCACCCCGACTTTCGCGGTAAGCCGGACGGTCGGTTGGTGCGCCCACATTTTGGAGGCCGCCAATAACCGTCTGATCCGCCCGCAATCCGTATACACCGGCAAAATGCCCGAGGAATAAAACCGTTTGCGGTTTGAACCGACAGATCTGTATTCATGTTGAAACTTCCACTTCCCCCTTCCGAAGCGCAGTTTGCCGGCGGTTCCCCCGCGGCTTCGATGTGCCGCAAGGGGGATTTTTTGTGAAACAAATTTTTTATGAGACAAAGAGGAATATCTGCCGGCTCCCTCGAATCAATATTTTAATGAAAGTTTAGAACATTCTTAATGCGGAGGGGGTTCCCCGTATGGCAGAAGCGTTGAACGTTACTGTGGGTGAATTGCTTGCGCAAGTTGCGTCGGCTCGCCCGGACCACGAAGCGGTTGTATACCCGGACCGGGGTCTGCGGTATACATACAGGGAGTTTGACGACCTGTGCAGGCAAGTCGCAAAAGGATTAACGAAACTCGGAATTGAAAAAGGCGAACACATTGCGATCTGGGCGACCAACCATCCCGAATGGGTGACAGCCCAGTTCGCCACCGGCAAGATGGGTGCCGTACTGGTCACCGTCAATACCAATTACCGTACGTCCGAACTGGAGTATCTGCTCAAGCAGTCCGACTCCACAACCCTGATTTTGATGGAGTCCTACCGCGGCGCTTCCTATATCGACATGCTCTATGAAGTGGTGCCGGAATTGAAAACCGCGGAACCCGGCAAGCTGCAATCGGACAAACTCCCTTATTTGAAAAACGTAATCATCCTCGGAGAAACCCGTTATCCGGGCATGTTCCTCTGGTCGGACATCGTAAAAATGGGGGACGACGTAACCGACGAAGAACTCGATCAACGAATGGCGTCGCTTGACCCTGACGATGTGATCAACATGCAGTACACTTCCGGAACAACCGGTTTTCCGAAAGGGGTTATGCTGACGCATAACAATATCGTCAATAACGCGGCCAATATCGCCGAGTGCATGAATTTGACCCATGCCGATCGCATGTGCATCCCGGTGCCGTTTTTCCATTGCTTCGGTTGCGTTCTCGGAACACTGACCTGTGTGGCGGTAGGTGCCACGATGGTGCCGATCCCGGAGTTCGACCCTGTCAAAGTGCTGCAAGCCGTGCAAGACGAGAAATGCACCGCTTTGCACGGGGTTCCCACGATGTTTATCGCGGAGTTAAACCACCCCGATTTTGATAAGTTTGATCTTTCTTCTTTGCGGACGGGCATTATGGCCGGCTCACCCTGCCCGATCGAAGTGATGAAAGCGGTTGTGGAGAAAATGGGTGCACGGGAGATCACGATCGCTTACGGACAAACGGAATCTTCACCGGTTATCACGCAGACCCGGACTGATGACCCGATTGAACTGCGGGTGACAACGGTCGGCCGGGCGTTGCCGAACGTGGAAGTCAAGATTGTGGACCCGGGCACCAACCGCGAAGTGCCCCGCGGCGTTCAGGGGGAGCTTTGTACGCGCGGGTATCATGTCATGAAGGGATATTACAAGAATCCGGAAGCCACAGCGAAGGTGATCGACGAGGACGGATGGCTGCATACCGGCGATCTTGCGACAATGGACGAGAACGGATATTGCAACATTACGGGCCGCCTGAAGGACATGATCATCCGCGGCGGGGAAAATGTGTATCCGCGTGAGATCGAGGAATTTTTGTACACGCATCCGAAAATTCTGGATGTGCAGGTGGTGGGTGTCCCCGACGAGAAAATGGGGGAAGAAGTCATGGCGTGGATCCGCCTGAAGGAAGGGGAAACGGCCACGGCGGAAGAAATCCGGGAATATTGTCTCGGCAAAATCGCCCGCTACAAAGTGCCTCGGTACATTGAGTTCTGCACCGAATATCCGATGACCGCATCGGGTAAAATCCAAAAGTACAAACTGCGGGAACAGGCGATCGATCTTTTGAACCTGCATCAAGCGGATTCAATTGAGACTGCGTAACCCCGCTAGGGCCACACATCGCTTGGGCGTGTCCTGACAGGGACACGTCTTTTGCGTTTGGGGGAAAACCGGATATAATGGATTCGGTGATCCCATTGAAACTTTCAAAACGACTGCGGCGGGTTGCGGATTTGATTCCCCCGGGAGCCAGGATGGCGGATATCGGGAGCGACCACGCCTATCTGCCCGCTTTTTTGGTGGAACAGGGCCGGATTGAACGGGCAGTGGCCGGTGAATTGAACCAGGGCCCGTTTGAAACTGCAAAGAGAACCGTGGAGGAAGCGGGTTATTCCGATCGGATCGAGGTCCGCAAAGGAAACGGTCTCGCAGTGTTGCGGACCGGGGAAGCGGATGTCATCGCGATTTGCGGCATGGGCGGCGGCACCATTGTCGACATCCTGTCGGCAGGCCGCGACAAATTGGCGGGAGTCCGCTGCCTCGTGCTGCAGCCGATGGTCGACAGCGATTCTTTGCGAAAATGGCTGCATGAGCACGGATGGCGAATCGTTACGGAAGAACTGGTTGAGGATGAGGGGATTTTGTATGAAATTCTGAAGGCCGAACCCGGGCGGGAACATTACGGCGATGCTCTGTGGTATGAAGTCGGAAATATGGAATTGCTGTGCCGGCATCCCTTGTTTCCGCAGAAAATGGAAGCTTTGATTGCGAAAATCGACCGCGTTTTGCAAAATTTGCGGAAAGCGCAAGGGGAAGCGGCGCTCGGCAAACGGGAAGCGCTTTTGCGGAAGAAAAAGCGGCTGGAGGAGGTGCTTCGGGAATGCAGCCGTCAATCAAAGACGTGATTCGGATTCTGGAAGAGTGGGTGTCGCCGAATCTGGCGATGCAGGGCGACAAAATCGGCCTGCAAATCGGAAATCCCGCACAACCTGTCGACAAGATCCTTGTGACTCTGGACGTCACGGAGGAGGTCGTGGAAGAAGCCATCGAAACCGGAGCGCAGTTGATCGTGTCGCACCATGCCGTTATTTATTCGCCCATTCAGAAATTGCGCACGGATTCCTATTATGGCCGGACAATCGCGAAGTTGCTCGCGTATGATCTCTCCGTCTACACGGCTCATACAAACCTCGATATTGCGGAAGGCGGAATCAATGACGTGCTGGCGCGGCTTTTCGGATTGCGGAATGTGGAAATTTTGGACAGGCTGCAGAACCAGCGGTTGAAAAAATTGGTTGTGTTTGTGCCGAAAGACCATCACGATGCCGTGTTGCAAGCGGTTTGCGCCGCGGGAGCCGGCTGGATCGGCAATTACAGCCATTGCACTTTTAACACGGCTGGAACCGGTACGTTTATGCCGTGGGAAGGCGCGAATCCGTTCATCGGTGAAACCGGGAAGCTGGAACGGGTGGAAGAAGTCAGGCTGGAAACGGTTGTTCCCGATATTCTGCAAGAACAAGTGATCCGGGCCATGCTTGCCGCGCACCCGTATGAAGAGGTGGCCTACGATCTCTATCCGCTTGAAATTATGGGAAAGCCCTTCGGAATTGGCCGCGTGGGTGGTTTGGACGAAGCGTGCCGTCTGGACGAGTTCGCCGTGCAGGTGAAAACGAAGCTGGGCGTGCCGGGCGTCCGAATCGTCGGAAACCGCGACCGGCTCGTCAAAAAAGTCGCCGTGCTGGGCGGCTCCGGTGCGCAGTGGATCGATGCGGCGCTGGCTGCGGGCGCGGACGTTCTAGTCACAGCCGATTTGAAATACCATGACGCGCAGGACGCTTTATACAAAGGCCTGGCGTTGGTTGACCCGGGGCATAACGGGATGGAACGGATTGTTGTGCCTGTGGTGGCCGAATTTTTAAATGCCCGGTTCAGAGAACTGAATTATTCGGTCCGGGCGATCGTTTCCGCTGTGCAAACGGAACCGTTCGACTTTTTATAGCCGGGACATTCTGTTTTGAGGCACGCCTTCATAGGATGCTATGGGGGTGTTTTTTGCATGCTTGAATGGATCGTTGTCGCTGTTTGCCTGCTAACGATCGTTTTGAGCGGGACCTATTTGTATTATTTGGCGCACCTAATGCTCACCATTACGAAATGTCCGGATTGCGGCAGGATCATGCAGAAGGTTTTGTATATGGAGCGGGACGATCCGAAGGATGCGCAGATCGTTTACGAATGTCAGTTCTGCCAGTCGAAGCGAATTCGACCGCTTTACAGGGGAAAAAAGTTTACCATGTATCCTTGAGCAAAAACTCCCTCTTATACGTGATACGGTTACGGGGAAATCTGAAGTCAAACAGACAAAACCGAATATGTGGAGATGGGGGGCTCACCAGTGAAACGGCCTTGGCAGCTCTTGACGATGGCACCGCTCCTGTTCGTTATTGTCGGAACTACCCCTGTTTACGCAAAGTATTCGGAACGTTCAACAATTCTCCCGACTTCTTCCGCCGGTTGGCAAGAACAAATGCTTGTCAGTGCGATCCAGGGTGGAGTGATCCTGGTCAAGGACAAACGGGTTTTTCAGGACAAATTGGTGCGGGCGGCAGAACAATATGTTTCGCATTCCTCCCTTGCTCCGATGAATTTTCATGAACCTCACGTTTTTTATTGCTCCGGTTTTGTGCAACAGTTCTATCGCCAAAATGGAATTTGGATTCCGGCTCATTCTGTGGCTCAGCAGGCGAAGTTTGGCGAACGCATCGCGGAGATCGACCGCCTCGAACCGGGAGATCTTGTGTTTTTCGGGAGTTCACCGTTGAACAAAGTACCGGCGCATGTTGCGATAGCGCTCGATAAGGGAAAACTGTTGCATGCCTCCGGCAGCTTTCACCGTGTCTCAACTTTGGAATTGAACGATGAACTCCGCCGACATTTTATGTTTGCGAATCGTTTGGTTTCATCCGTATGATTTGCATCAAGTCGATACCATATGCATCCGAATATACATCCGTTTGCCTTGCCAAAGGACGCTTATCAAAGCAAAGGCAAGGCTTTTTTCGTGTGACGGACAATTCATTCGCCAGAGAAAACAAGCAGGAATGAAAATTCATGTGTTCCTTTGCCGATTGGATGAGTTTTGTTAGGTTTTGTCCGCAAACCCGGTTTGAAACAATCCGAAATCGATGTTAAGATAAGTCATGTCGCTGATGACGGTAATGTTGAGGACGCAATTTGGCGAAAAATAACGCTTGAGTTTGATTCGTTTTTTTGTTATCATTGCTTTTGTCATTTGAAG
>NZ_JBZCSF010000024.1:0-9700 GCF_058273125.1 Effusibacillus sp. SKA8
AATTTAACTTTAGTCGGCCACTTTCCAACCGGAATCTCCTTGATCTTTTCCCAGTTATTAGAATCAAAGACGGTTAAATTGTCTTCGTTGTGATTCGTAACAAGCAGATATTTGTTATCAACGGCCAAGTCGGAGGGGGTCGGTGTATTAATTTTCCCTATAACTTCACGCGAATCCAAATCAAAAATCGTGACAGTGTCACCCGACATATCTAAATTCGTATAGTGATTGATAAACGCTGTTTTGTTGTTTTTTACGGCAATATTCTGCGGGAAATCGGGAGACAAGACATGCTGTTCCACAATCTTGCCGGATTTGAAATCAAGTATTTTAAGCCGGTTGGTATACTCGGAAGGCTGTTTTACCCACCTAGGTTTAGGACCTCGGGAAAATCCCGAATACACTCCGTAAAATTTATCGCCAACGACCTGCAGATTGCCGGGAGGAAGCTCTTCAGGATCTTGCAGTACGTTTTTCATGGCAAAAGAATCCGGATCGATCTGCAACAATTGAGCAGTGTCTCCATAATTGTGGTTTCCTCCCCTGTTTATTGCCGCATAAACGTATCCGTCAGCACTCGTCAAACACGCTGTCATGCCCGGAATCATTTTTGTATTCAGAAGACTAAGATTCGTTACGTCGACGATCATCAGATAAAACCCTTCTCCCCTTTTTTCTGTAGAGGAAGAAATATAAGCTTTATTATTAAAAACTAGCATTCGATGAGGGGATAGGGGGAGTTCCAGTTTTGATACTGAAAAGTCCTTCAAATTGATCTTATACAAATCTTTTCTGGGATTTTCGGCTCTGCCTGAATCAATTGCATACACGATATTGTCGCATACTTGGATGTCTTCCAGATAAAGCCCGATCGACAGTTTGTTTAATATGGTAAGGTTTTCATCGATTATTACGATATTATCTTTCGAGCCATAGTTCAACACCACTGCATAAGGGGTGCCGTTGGGAACACCGTGTTTGCCGCCACAACCTGGTGACAACAGGACGAATGCTGCGAGCAGAATCAATCTGTAAATTCTCGTCATAGTCATTGGTTTTTTAATATCCTGTAGCAAAGACTCGCGTTTCGGGATCTTGATACAGATCGTCCGGGTACACGAACGAATTGCTGGAATAGCGCAAGTCGATTCGATTTCCGGTTTCTACATAATATGCACGAAAAATGAGTTTACTGCAATACCAATGCGTATCGTCATAGACACCGTAAAGCGTGGAATAAGGTTCACCGCTTTGTGCAGCAGCATATACCGTAGTGTCGTAACGTTCGCTGGAGCTTGTATTGGGAACCCATAGCCCAACCGCTTCGTCATACCCTTGGAATTTGCTGGCGGGAGCCCTGTGAACGTCACTGGTCGGAGAAACGTTTGCCTCCCAGAAACAGTAGTCAGATAGATTGCCGTTCCAATAATCCGCATCAAACAAAGCAGCGTGCCGATAATAACCCCATGCTACATTCCCATCATGTACCACACTAAAAATGGCAAACCCAAAAGAAGTCCACCAGATAACTGGATACACTGTTGGCAGTGTTCCTTTAGTGGGGCTTTCTTTGCCTTGTATTGTAGATAGAGAACTTTTTCGTTATCCATTTATTTACGGCGGAACGGGAGAACCAACTTCAACACTGAAAATTACCCCGAATGCTTTGGAAATGCTAAATCAAGTTGTTGGTTTATTGGATTAACGTATTCAGCAATAAAAAAAGAGACCTGGTATTCAAATTTTAATTTATCCACATATGTGAATAAAGATTCACATCCATGAATACGCAGGCCCTCTTCTCATTCATTTATGAATTTTTTCTCACTTATTTCTGCAAGTTCACCTAACACTTGCTGAACCCGCATGCCTCGCACTCGTGGCATCCGCCGTGGCGCACCAGGGTGTGCTGGTGGCAGTTCGGGCAAAGGTCTTTACCCATGCTGAATTCGCGGAGAGAAAGCCGTTCGGCCGGCAACTGCACGGCGGCGACCGTCTCCAGATGGTTCAGGCGGCGCAACGGGAAGGTTTCCGAGTGCTCGATCAGCGCTTTCGCAATGGCATCCGGTACGGATGTGATCCGGCGATCCCCGAAGCCGACGGCGTTGGAGCCGCCGATCCCGGAGAAGTGCTTGACGAGCACCGCCTCTTTATCCGGATTTTGCGAATCCTTCAGGTACAGGGTAATGGCCCGTCCAAGCGCCTCATTTGCCGCATAGACGTCGCTGCCCGCTTTCCCGATGTTGACGAAGATTTCCGTCGCCAACTGCGTTTCCGGATCATCGTTAATCGTGATATAGGCGGTACCAAGCGGCGTTTCTTTCTTATAAGTTGCCCCGTACAGCACATCCGGACGGCCTTTGTGGACATAGACCGGTTTTTCGCCATTGAAGAGAGCCGCCATTGCCGCTTCCGGTTTCGCGTTTTCCGCTTGTCTGCCATCCACTTTCGCCGGCTCTTCCTTCAAAGACAGTACCTGTTCGGAACGGGAGCCGTCCCGGTAGATCGTAACTCCTTTGCATCCCAGCTCGTAAGCCAGATCATACAGCTTTTTGGTATCTTCCACCGTATAGTTGTGCGGCGCGTTGCACGTTTTCGAGATCGAGGAGTCGATCCATTTTTGCAAAGCGGCTTGCACCCGCACGTGCTCCTCCGGCGTCAGATCCATCGCAGTCACGAAATAGTCGGGCAGTTCGGCACCCGGATGCGTCTTTTTGTACTCGTCGACGATCTGCGCGTTTTCCTCAAACATCCCAAGCCGCGAATTGCGAAAATACGACCACGCATAATACGGTTCGCAGCCGGTGGAGCAGCCGACCATCGTCCCGGTGGTTCCGGTGGGAGCGATCGTCATTGTCGTCACGTTGCGGACACCGTATTTGGCAATCGCTTCCGTGACATGCGGTTTCTCTGCAGCCATTTGTTTCATATACCCGGACTGCAGGAATTTGTCTGCGTCAAAAGCCGGGAACGGGCCGTTTTCCTTCGCCAGTTCCACCGACTCAAGATAACACCATTCCGCCATCATACCGATCAGGACATCAATCAGCTTCGTCGATTCTTCGGAACCGTATTTCACGCCGCAGTGAATCAACAGATCATGCAGTCCCATGATGCCTAAGCCCACACGGCGCTCGTTCATTTGGTTCCGCCGGTTCTCTTCAAACGGGTAATAGGTGGCATCGATGATCGCATCCTGGAAGCGGAGCCCGGTGCGGGTGGTCTCTTCCAGCTCTTCCCATTTGATGTGGTGCAGGAAAAATTCTGCTCTTTCGGTCGGAAAATGCTTCAGCAGCTGGCGGCGGATATAATCCTCTTTTCGCTTATCCTGAAACATCGCCTTTTGTCCGGAATCTTCAAAGCCCGTTGTGAATCGGCTCAGCACGACGGCACCCAGGTTGCAGATACCGAATGCTGGCAATCCTTGCTCGCCGCAGTTGTGGGCGACAATTCCCCCCGCGATCAGCGAGTGGGTGGCCGGCTCGCTGATATCATAAACCATCACTTCTTCCGCATCCTCCACCGATGCGACAGGGCTGCAGAACTTTTCCCGTTTGCGTGAGGGGCGTGCAGCCCGCTCCAACGCCTCCTGCTTGCGCCCGACAAGGAAAAATCCGATTCGTTCATGAAACGCGTCCAGGTTGTTGCCGGAAATCACCAATTCATGGAATCCGTCACTTTCATAAATTCGCTCTTCGCCATGAACAGTCTGGTAGCGAAAATGCGCTTGCTTCTGTTTCGGCCTGCAATAAATTTTCCCGTGGATTCCAAAATTCAAAAGCAGCAGTTGCACGTCCTGCAGCAGTTTTTTCGAAGCGGAGGTCAGCCGCACCGTACGATGGTTTTCGTCATTCTCGTAGACCGTACCGTCCGCGCTGAACAAAGCTTGCAGAAAGGCGCGAACGGTCTCTCGCGAGGCCGTGAACAGCGCCTGCGGAACTTCCTTCTCCGGCGCGTATACCGGTTTGACACCGATCGCGAGCAATCGTTCCCGAAGCTCTTTTCGCCACCAAAACACATGGAAAGTTCCGTTTTCCCGCTCGTACACTTTCGCCTCGACACCAGACAGGGCTTTCCCGATCCGGATCATCTCCGGGATCACGTCAGCATCCTCTCTGCCGAACACCATACCGATATCGCCTCGTTTCGACAACCATCCGTCACCGATCAACCAACCCAAAAACCATCCCCATTCTTTCCCCAGACCGTCGTTCTCCGGGAACAATCCTTCGCCAGACTGGATGAGCACCAAATCACCGTCTTGCAAATCTTTCGCTTCTTTCCAACCGTCCACTGTGAGCAATCGGTGCTCCGGTGTCACTCGAATCTCCATTCCGTTTTTCAACGTCACCTTGATGGTTTTTTTCACACCTGTCGGAAATACGACGGCAGTACGGGCGGTGACTCCCGGAACGGCGTACGATCTGCCGTTCACCACCTGCAGTTGGTTGACAGCCCGATCATCGGTCAGCACTTTGAACGGCTGCGCTCCCACCCGTTGATACAGATCCTCGATACGCAGGTACCCGTATTCGGTGGCAATTCGCGTGTCCGGGTGAAAACAGGGGTTTGTCGCGATAATCGGGTTATAGTAATACGAGTTGGACATGTAATTGTAGCGCCCCATGAATACAACACCCGGCTCGGCCGATCTCCAGGCAGATTCAATGATCTCGTCCCATATCCGGGAGGCCGGAACCACCTCCGTGATGTTAAGCTTGCGGCCCACCGCTTCCCATTCCTGGAAGTTGCCGTTAAACTCGTGCATTTCGGAGGTGTCCGGAAAACCAATTGCCCAATCGTCGCTGCGTTGCTTGGCCGCCATAAATTCTTCCGAGATGCCGACGGAAATGTTAGCTCCCGTAATCACCCCGTCCACCTGCTTACAGGTGATAAACTTGCGGATATCCGCATGCTTATCGTTCAGAATCAGCATCAAAGCGCCGCGGCGGGAACCGCCTTGCAGAGTCAACTGACAGCCGACGCTCATGATTTCGCCGACCCCCACGGGACCGAAGCCCTGTCCGAACACCTGGTTCCCTTTGTCAAACAGCTGCCCCCAAGTGTACGCGCCAGAACTGCGTCCGTTGACGCCGCGGACGTAACTGTAGCGCGGGCGGAGTGAGGACAGCACGACAGAAACGCGCTTTCCTTCCATCATCGCTTCCCACATGTCGCCCAATGTGCTTGCGATCGTGCCGCGGCGGTCGCCCGGGATCAATGTCGCCCCGACCAGATCCTGCACCACTACCACGCCGCTCTCCAGGATCTTGTTGTACAGTTCTTCCGCGGAGAGCGTCTCCCCTTTTTTCACCGGCAGCCCTTTTTCCCGCCAGGCTTCCAGGCTGCCGGTCCAGTTGTCGTCATAGCCTTCCATCTCATGGTCCGGAAAATAAAACGTCCAATCGGTGCCCTCCTCGACGGCGCGGAGAAACTCGCTGTTGACCCGGACAACCTTGGTGCTGTTCGGGTATTCTTCCGCCAGGAAATCCAACAAATCGGCATGCCATACGTCGAGCACCAATTTCAGTTCCGTCTTGCGAGACTTGGTTGAAATCGGCACCAGCGTCCCCTGCGGTGGCACCTGGGACAGGTTCATGCCGACGCCGCCGGACCGGGCCTGAATTTCCAGCGTTTGGCCGAACGCATTGGCGTAATCGCGGGGAGTCGGGCCCACGTTCGGAATTACGAAACAGTTGTAGCTGGTCGTTTGGATGCCGGTGCCCATCGACGCGTTGATGCGTCCGCCCGGAACATATTTCCAGCCGCTTTGCAGTTGATAAAATTTTTCTTCCCACGTTTCCGGATCGTTGGTGACCGCAGCCGCCCCTTTCGCAATCCGGCGCCACATTTGGCGGGGAGCCGTTTCTTTCAGTACGTCGATATGATCATAGGAGAGCTCCAGGCGAAAACCGTCACGCAGCTCCACAGTCGCCAAACGCTGTTCCGGTTTCAGTTCCACCACTTTTGCGAGCTCATGCAAAGCGCGTTTCTTGTCAATAACGGCAACCACCAGGCTACCGACCTGCAGCGTCTCCTTTTTCACATCCTTCAATAAGTAGCGGTCAGCTACAATGCGCTCACCGGTAGGAGAGAGAAAATCCTCTGCCGTAAAAGGCAACATGCTGGTCATTTCGGTTTTCATGATGTTCCTCCCATCTTTTTCGAGTCCAGCAGGTTCAAAATCTCCTGTGCAAACGACTCGACATCTCGGAATTGCCGGTACACACTTGCAAATCGGACATACGCCACCGCATCCAGCTCACGCAGTTTTTCCATCACTTTCTCGCCGATCCGTTCGGCCGGAACTTCCTTTTCGTATTCGGAGCGGATCTCCCGTTCGACGTCGTCGACAAGCCGTTCGACCGCCTCAAGGGCGATCGGCCTTTTTTCGCAGGCTTTCAAGATTCCGCGCAGCAACTTGTCCCTTGAAAATTCTTCGCGGCGGTTGTCTTTCTTGATGACCAACAGCGACGCCATCTCGATCTTTTCGTAGGTGGTGAAACGTTTTAAACAGGAAGGGCATTCCCGGCGCCTGCGAATCGTCGAGTGATCCTCGCTTGTCCGAGATTCGAGCACCCTCGAATCGGTATGGTGGCAGTATGGGCAACGCATGTGCAAATCCCCCCTAACGTCGTTTCCGCAAAAGATTCGGCATATGATTTATTATGTAACCTACACACTATATCTAGTGTGGTTGTTGGGGGTAAGGAAATTATATACACTATATATAGGAGGGTCAAGGGACTCTGTTCCTATGAAAAACGTTCCATTTTGGCGAAAATTGATAGAGAAATGGATCTAATAAGCTGGAAAAGACCCGCATCGGCGCGGTTTGAAACGTTTCTTGCTTGACGCGCCACAGCGGGTCTTTCGACTCATTCTTCCTTCCCGACAATCGCCAGCAATTCCGCAAGGTTCCCAACCGAGCAATCCGGCCGGTGAAGAGCCCGTTCCGCGTCTTGCCGGCTGGAGTAGCCCGTCAAAACGAGCACGCTTTTGATCCCCGCGTTGACGCCGGCCATGATGTCGGTTTCCAAGTTGTCTCCGACTATAACGGTCCGCTCGGGTGAGGTTCCGATTTGCTGCATGCTGTACCTCACCATTCTGGCCTCCGGTTTGCCGATCCAGACCGGCTCGACGCCGGATGCGACAGCAACCGCTCGGGACAGGGAACCGGCACCGGGCAGAAAGCCATTTTCCGCCGGCAGCCGCTTGTCCGCATTGGTCCCGAGAAAAACGGCTCCTCTCTGAATGGCGAGACTTGCCGTCATCAACTTGCGGTAGGTAAAATCGCGGTCAATCCCGACAACAACAAAATCCGGGTGCCTTTCCTCAAACCGGCACCCCATTTCCTCAAGAGCGGTCAGCAATCCCTCTTCCCCGACAGCATATACGGAAGGAGTGAGCGTTTTCGCATGATCCCGTATGTACACGGCGGTCGCCTGGCTGCTGGTAAACACATGCTCCGGCTCGGCCGGAATCCCCATATCCCTGAGTTTTTGCGCCACTTGCCCAGGCTTTCGGGAAGAATTGTTCGTGACAAACAAATACCGCTTGCCCGCACGATTCAACCACTCCACAAATTCTCTCGCACAGGGAAGCGCATCCCGTCCCCGGTACAACGTCCCGTCAAGGTCGATCAGAAAGCCTTCGCACTCCCGTAACCAGTTGCATGCCCCAGACATTTCCCGATTCCTTTTCCTCCTCTACATAACTTATAATGACTCTATATGCTGACGATTACTTTTGAAGAAGGGGATTCCATATGCGAGAAACCCGCTACATACACCGCGTGCCCGTTTCCACCCCGACCCTGTTTCCGGCTACGTCCACCAACGTATACATCGTCGAAGATGAGGGACATGTGTTGGTGATCGATGCCGGCTATGAAAATCAGGAAGCAACCGACTTCATCATTGAGTACATTGCGAAACTCAACGCGGAAAACGTACTCGGGATTGTATTGACCCATCATCACCGGGATCACAGTCCCGGCGCGAAAGCGTTAGCCGATTTTTTCAAATGCCCGATTTTGTGCCACCCGTTGGAAGTGAAACCGGTGGAAGAGAAGATTGCTCCCTGGAAAATCGGTTCCACTCTGGAGGAGGGCGATGCGGTTCAAGTCGGAAACGCCACTTTAACCGTATTGCATACTCCCGGCCATACAGCAGGGCATCTGAACCTCTTGCTGGAACAAGAAAACGTGTTATTTACGGGCGATAACATTGTGGCGGAAGGCACCACCTGGATCGGTCCTCCAGACGGAGATCTGGTTGCATACCTCGCCACGCTGCAGCGGCTGCAAGCACTGCAACCGTCGCTGATCGCCCCCGGTCACGGGAACATCATCCGCAATCCGGCGGAGAAAATCCGATTTTTTATACAAAGGCGGCTCGAACGCGAACAACAGATTCTCGGGTTGTTGGCCGATAAGCCGCTGACTGTGGACGAGCTTGTGGCAGCGGTCTATCAAAACCAAGTACACCCGAGCGTCCTTTGGGTGGCGGAACGGACCGTCCTCGGGCACTTGGCGAAGTTGCTGCAAGAACAAAAAGTCGTCCGGCATAACGACCGCTACCGCATTGTGTAAAAACTGTCAGGCCAATTCGTGCGGCCGCGGTGTCCCGACGCCTTCCCCCAAGCGGTACGCATCTTCCGCAGTTTCAAAGCGGGCCAAATCGGCCAATGCGTCCATCGTGGGAGGCACCATCCTGAAAATGCCTTTTCTCGCTTGATCAAGCGTCACGCACGGGTCCATCCATGCGGCATGTTCGACTTCCCGCTTACAAGGAACCAGTTGTACATCCGGCGGAACCACCGTCAAAAAATAGCGGGTGTCAAAACGGCGCGGGGACACGGTGCGCGGTGTAATCCGATGGCCATAGTAGCGGATGATGTCGGTTCTTAAACGCACGCGTTCCGTAAGAACCCATTCGCGGAAAGTCAGCCGCTTGGTTGCGAGCAGTTTCCGGATGACGTCTGCGGTTGCCGGTTGACCGGAGGCGATTGACGCCGGTACATCCGCCAAGAGATAGCCGACTTCTTCAAAACATTCCCGAATCGCGGTAATCGCATACGACAACTCGACTTCCAGCCGGCGGTTGACACACGACGCAAAGAGCCCCTCATCCTGATCCTCCCGCTGCATCACTCCACCCGGAAACACATAGTAGCCGGGAAGAAACAACATCGTTTCCGGCCTTTTTGTCATATACACTTCCAGTCCCCGGGTTCCATTTCGAATCAGGATGAGCGTCGCCGCCCGCTTGATTGTTTCCATAACCGGTATGCCCTCCTTCCTTCATGGTATCGGATATGGCAGTCGGTTGCCGTAAGCGGCTGCAACATGCGAAGGAATACTTTCCCGGTGGCAAAAGACAAAAGAAAAGTGCCTCTCTATTCCCACCTTTTGCTTGAGAAGCACTCAGTTCTGGTGCGGCTAATAGGAATCGAACCTATGACCCCCACCGTGTCAAGGTGGTGCTCTCCCTCTGAGCTATAGCCGCATGTTCTTTTGTCAAATTCATCACGTCTTTCAATTCCGGCAACGATGATGTTAGCACAAAGTAAGGGGTATCACAAGAGGCAACCATACAAACGGACGGCTACAATCAGTTACCATACATACGCAATAACGGTTCATCCGGCAATCTTAAAGTTACCATTCAAAAACGCTTCAGCCAGCATGGCCAAAGCG
>NZ_JBZCSF010000025.1:0-7941 GCF_058273125.1 Effusibacillus sp. SKA8
ATTGATCACGGGCCTCTGATGACGAATGACGAAAGCTAAAAATCATTGATAAATCAATGATTTAGGCTGTTCGTGTTCTGTTCGCTTCTGCTCATTTTTGGGGACGAATGATAAATTTGGTCCCCAATTCGTCCCCAACGTCCCCAACGTCCCCAAATGAAAGAAGCTCTACAGCAGGCTTTTTCCTCGATCACTTGTTTCCGTTTTCACCGTTTTCAATCCAGCGCCCCCTCCCTCTTTCAGGGGGGTGCAGGAAAAATATATAATCCATTTTAAAAAAGAAGGGGGTACTATAGCAATCACACATCACAGAGAAAGAACATCAAATAGTACCCCCAAAGAAAAAATATATACCTATATAATATTATAATATAATATATAATAATTATTTATTTTATTATATGTATAGTATAAGTATTTATTATACTATTAGTATAATAAATACTTATACGGGACGCTTTTTAAATCTTGCCTTCGCCTGTAAACACGCCCCCGTGCTTTCAGGCGAAGGCTACGCTTCTACTGCAGAATCCGCTCAATCCTCCCCTGTGTCTCCGCCTCCAGCATGGCGAGCATATACGGGCATCGTTCCCGGATGCCTTTTTCTGTGTACGTTACCTGTATATCCATATCGGTCCACTCTTCTTCAAGGATGAAAATAGCGTTGGATTTTAGGTCGCGTTTGATTTTCCGGGCATCTTCGATAATCCATTTCAGCATGATGACTCGCAAAAGCTTCTCCCGAATCAATTCGGTTGCACGGACTTGCATATGGAATCCTCCGCAAAATACGAATATACGTTCGTATTTTAACACAAAGAAAAACCGCCGAAAAGGGTGGCTAGATCAGTCCATGAATATGTAATTGGAGTGTTAGTAAGTCTTTAAGTTGTTGATCGCTCAACTTTCCCCTACGCTCGTATAAATCAACTTTGAGCACAGGTTGAACAAGTCCTAGCCGGGCAAGACATGGTATGATAACACTACCTTCTTCAGGGTATAATTCTAAGTCGCAAGATTTTTTGTAATCTAACTCGTGCGATAGCGGCACCACTACAACTGTCGGAAATGTTGGAGAAGAGTTTAAAGGACTATCGTGAAGTATAACAACTGGCCGGGAAGGGTGTAAATTACGGTCTTGTACATCCGCATCCGGAATAGAAATCAACCAATCCCTTATCGTCCAAATTTCATCCTGTACGAAAGAGCGCTTGTCCGTGAGATCTGAAATAAAACGCTTACGTTTTACTGAAGACATTTGTTTACCCTCTCTCTAAGCGGCTGAAGCTCTTCGAATTCTTTTAAAATTACTTTTGCGTAGCCTTCGTCGCTTCCTCTTTCGCTAAGGTCGAGGTTTTTAAGGTTATCTCTTAACTCTTCAAGGGTAAATTTGGGTTTTGGTCGATTCAAGCTATCCATGTTCAGCGCCACCCCTCGTAAAATACTTTGTCCTGATGGGTCACGTTGACGCTCTTCTTGAACTTCCAACATCGGAGCCGTACTATATGCTATTTCTAATATTTCGTTAAGATGCTTGTCTCTTAGTCTTTCCACGATTAGGTCTGCAATAAACGTGATTTCTTCGTCTAAAAACAATTCTTCTTGAAAATCTGTTTTGTCGGAGTAGATGTATGATGGAGAACCGTAAAAATTAGGTATACAATCTACGTTAATTGCCACACCAGTCAATGCTTCTGAGACTTCGTAGAATTCGTATCCTAAAGGCCCCTTCTTCTCTCGCACATATTCGAGTCCTGTGAATGTGCAGTTATACAGCTTGTACCATTCACAGTCAATCAAATAAAGAATTTTAACAAACTCCGTCCTCCACAGACCGCGCGGAAACTTACGCAAAATATGAACCATAAGTTTCTGCAGGTTGTTCATTGCTTATTCCTCCCCCTAGGCCCATTGTCACACTGTTGCACAAAATTGTCAACGATTATGACATAGTTAATCAAAAATAGTCCGAAAGAAACAGGGACTTTCAACTTAGAGCAGAGGAAAACAAAAAATCCCCGGCCTTTCGGGCCGGGGAAGTTCTTTCATCAACTATTCTGCGTCGGTTGGCCACTTGCTTTCCGTAATTCGTCTGCAAGCCTGCCAAATTCCGGGTCGGGCTTGATTCCATAAGCCGCCTGCAAAAACTTGATGATCTTGTTTGCGTCATCCCTCGACATCATGTATTCCTCACCCCCTTGCATGACGCTTTTTACGTCGGCAATAAACATATCCATGTCCTTACCGAACCTTGCAAAATATCCGTATGGGTCTGTATGGTCCGTTTCGCCGTATGTCCGGGATACCCAATTATGGGAATGAATCACCTCGTCAGGATTCCATCCGTACCGTTTGCACCCATCTGCCACAAGCCAGACAGTCCTCTTCCAGACTTCCGCAAACAACGCCGGATCGTCCGTTTCACACATCTCCACCGAAAGAAACCTTCGATTTGCTGTAGGGCCTGCGTGGTAAGCCATTTCGGACTCCGGTACCATTCTGACGATACGCTCCCAGTCAACCGCATAATGAGCGCTTGCCTGGGCGTCCGGATGGTTGGCGAAGTATCTGGCGATATTTACAGCCGGAGCGTTCGGCGTTGCGGTGGAATGGATCACCCAGCCCGTTGGCGTAAACGGGATTCCCGGTCGGTTTGCGCCAAGCGGGAGCAGCATTTCCTGAATCGGATACGTCATTTCGATTCCCCCTTCTCCTGCAGTTGTGCCAGTACCTTCGTCACAATCGGCGGAAGCGGCACCCCGAGAATCCCCAGGTTTTCGGTGATGGAGATACCTTCGCGGGCCACATAGAAATAGATCGCCAGCGTCCGAAAGATGGGTTCCTGGTTCCCTGACATTTGATCGAGCAGGACCGCCACGGCAACCACAGCAAGAATGGCACCCTTCCGGATGCCGCCCCAAAACATCACTTCGCTGTTTACATTTTTTCTTTTTATGGCTCCAAGAAGGCCGGTTACATAGTCAAAGATCATGAACATGATTAACGCTTTCAATGCGGCATCCCATCCTCCGAGCCATGCGCTGATGATTGTTCCGATTCCTGCTACAGCGGAATTTAAGAAAAATTCTTTTGTGTTCACCTTTCTCACGCTCCGTTTCAGGAAAAATAAAAACCGCTGCAGAGCGGCTTGTGTTTTGTCGAAATTTTTCTAAAGGTTTCCACCCCCGTATGTCGAATTGTGCAAAGTGGAAAGGGGGTGGAAATTATGGACTTTGGTTACAGCGCTGAAGAATTGGAAGAACACCTTAGCGAAGCGTTGAAAGAGCATGCGCCAGGTTTAGACGATGCTTTACTCAACGGTATTTGCAAGGCGCTTGCCGAAGTTATTGAGAGAAATAACCGGGCAATTAAAAACAGCTTAGACAGAATGGCCAGAGGAGGATTCTAATTTCTTTTCAAGATTTGAAATTCGTTCCTCCAATTCCCCGACTTTATCGAAGGTTTCCTGTGCATATAGAAAAAATTCTTCGAGGGAGTTCGGGGCATTTTTTACAGGCTTACTTTGTTCTTTCGCAAGGTCCATTTCGTAACTGCTCATTTTTCACACATCCCCTTTTCATTTTGTTGTGGTATAATTTTCCTCAAAACGATTCAAGGAGGGACTCCCATGAAAAAATTTATGGCCGGAATCATAACCGGTCTCATTGTTGGTATCACCCCTTTTGCGTTTGCCGAATCCCCGATCAAGCTGATCGTAAACGGCAACGAGATTCATTCTGACGTACCGCCGACGGTCATCAATGGCCGCACCCTGGTTCCCGCCCGTCCGCTTGCCGAAGCGCTTGGCGCAAAAGTGGAATGGAACGAGTCCCAGAATGCGGTTGTCGTCACAGGTGGCCCGCAGATCGGTGGGAAGCCCACGGACCTCCCAAGCGCTGGAACGACAACGCCTCCAAGTGGTACAATAGACCAAAAGGAGGCGGACGCTGTGGAGGATTGGATTACTCTGAATGAGCTTGCCGAACAATATGGCGTTTTCGTTTCAGTTGGTGATACAGTTCTTTTTAAAAATGGCAATAAAGTTGTTGAATTTAAGCGTCCACAGATTGGCGGAAATAGGATTATCGAAGTGCAGAACGGAATAAAATTAAAGATAGTAGATGTACGTTTTTATGTTTCACCTTCCAACTTAAAATCCGCTGGATTCCTTGATTAAACCCCCATCTTCGCCTGGATAAACGCAGTTGCATCGATTCTACCGAGTCTATCAGGCCATAATTCAATCACATTCCACTGACCAATTACCAGGTTTGACTTTATGTCAATGCTGGTTTGATCAGATGTAAACGGTGCAGCAATGGCTGTGCCGTTTACTTTTACGGTAATGCTGGACGGTGCTCCACCCGTGTAAATGCCGTAAATAATGTCGTGTGTGTGGGACGGAATTGTATGCGTATGGTAAATATTGTGCGTGTGGTCCATGTTGTGGGTATGGTCTGAAATATCGTGACTGTGATTTACTGTAATATAATGTCTGTGCCAACCTGATTCAGTCCACGTAACTTTACCGCCACCATCAGTAAGTAAAACTGTTCCGTCTGGTATACCGTGATTATGGTAACCCGGAGAATCTGTTACGCTCATACCAGATGTATACGAATCAGTCCACCAGTGACTACCGCCAGAAGTCTGTCCACCCCCAGCCGCTGTAGTCGTCACACTTGACGGTCCGCTTGTCGTAATACTCGACGGTCCGCTCGTTCCGCCTCCTCCTGAAGCCGCTCCCTGCTCATATGCTCGGAACGCTTGCATCCGAAACCGCAACAACGCCTGATGAATCGACTTCGTTTCCGGCGACAAATACACATTCAGCACCAGGGGGTTGCTTGAATCAACGTTATCCGTCCGCCCTTCTTGCCACGTCTGCATAATGCCGTCCTCATCCAGCAGCACGGCTTTCATGTCCTTGTCCCACATTTTCAGCCCGAATTTCCCAGGCGCGTACTGCCCCAGGTGTGCCCGTAGCCGTTGCAGTGTGTCAAAGACCTGCAGGCCGGTATCCACCAGCTTTGTGTACCCGTCGCCGCTCGACAGTGCGTAGAGCGCAGAGCAGACAATCGTGTTCGCCAAAATCCCGTCCCCGGTCAACGCCGTCCGGAACGTCTGGCCGCCGTCCTTCGAAATCCCGATCCCGGAGGGCGTAATCCGCACCACTCTTCCCGTCAGGTTCCCGTTGGCATCCCGTTCCCGCCAGGTGGAAACCCCATCCACAAGCGAGTAATCGCCTTTCGCTCCGTTGATCTCCGTCGCAAACGTGTCAATAAACCCTTTGAGCAGGTTTCCGATGCTCGTGTTTGGTTTCAAAACCTCTTTTACAAACTTCCCGGCTTCCCGTCCCGCATTGATCATGTCCGCCAGGGTTTCCATCGGATCGCCAATTTCCAATTCGCATTTCCAGGGCTGAAACACATTGTACTTGTACCTGAACACCCGCGCCCGAATCTCGATGCCCATGTCCTCATCAATCACGTCCACCAGATCGCCAAGGACAAAATCTTCGTGGGACCAATCCGGCAGCGTTCGCAGATCGACCATCCCGACCCTGTAGTTGTACCGGGGTCTGCACAGCTTTTCAAGCTGCCTTTGTCCCCATTCCTTGACTTCCTGCTGCGTCTCCAGTTCCTGATTGGCCAAGTACCCTTCCAGCACTTCCGTTGTATACGAGAAATTTTCCAGGTACAGCTTTCCGTCGTTGACCGCGGCAATGTTCAGATCATCTTTCCCGAACGGGTACAACCGCGTCACGATGCTTGTATCCGCCGTTTTCATGATATGCTTCAGATTCTTTGCGTAGCGTACTTGGAACCCGGTATAGTTTTGCCAAAGCGTTTCCGAGCGGAGATGCACGACTTTGTGAATGCTGTCCCAAACCAGGATTCCGCCCCATTTTTCCTGAACCTTTTTGACGTTGGCAAGAACCGACTCTTTCTCTGTTTCCAAGTCATGAACACCGGACACATCGACCGTGCCGACGGTCCACCCGGTGCCCTGCAGCAGGTAGGCAAGCGCGGATCCTGCACTGCCCGCTGTGTATCCGGGAGCGGGGGCACCGCCGGACAGAATCGCCACGGTCCCCCAATGCGGGGTGGGATTCTGCGGGTCATTGGAGACCGTGACATACTTGCTGTCCAGCAGTTTCCAGCTTTCCTGCGCCGTAATTTTCGCCCATTTCTTCTGACCTTCTCGGCTGACTTCGATGCCGTCAGGATTCAGGATGACAAACTCCCGACCGTCGGCAATGATCCGGCTTCCAGGAACAAGATACTGAAACTTTTCCGAAGTGACGGGTAGTAAGAATGTCAGCGTTGAGGATCCGTTTAATTGTGTGTCGATCCAGCACTCTTTGAGTCCGTCCGCTTCTGGCGACAAGTAGGCTTCTGTTTCGCCCGCGGAGTTTTGAACCGTAATGTAATCAGGTATCTGCATTTACAACCAACGCTCCTTGAATTTGATTGAAATGGTTCCGCCGGTTGACGTTATGGTGTTGGTACCCGGCTTTAGCTTCGGAAACTTTCCGTTGTACCTGGCGATCGCGTTCGCCCCGTTTACTTTGGCCGTCATGGCTCCCGTGTCAATAATCAACGTATCCCCAGCGCTTAAGGTACCGGTGTACGTCATGGCGACACCGTTCACGGTTACCGTCGGGTTGGTTACGATCCCCCGAATTTCCAGCACGAACGGCGTTTCAGCGGTGCCGGTGTTCACGATTGTTCCCGTGTTGGCCGCCTTTTCGTTGCTTTCCAGCAGGGGCTTTACCAGCATCGGAATGGTGAACCTGCCATACCCTTGAATTAAGTCGTCCAGGCTGACTTTCCCGGCATATCTTGCACGGTAAATGATGGTCGGGTCATCTTCAAAGATCAGATCCTGCACGCCTTTTTTGGGATCAAAAAAAGCCGCGACCTGTCGGATGCGGCTCAAAAGATCCTCTTTGCTGTCTGCGACCAGATCAAACGGCAGTTCAATGATCCTTTCCCCGTAATCGCAGCCAAAATCAATTTTTTCGGGTTTTCCCGGGATCTCCTCCGTATAGTCGATAGTGGACGGCAGCAGGCTTTTCCGTGGGTCGGCAATCAACCGCAGTCCGTAATCGCTGGCCAGCTTCCCGCCAAAAGCAAGTGTGCGATCGGGCGAGATAATCTGCATAGTGTCGACATCCAGATCGTACAGAAGGTATATCTTTTGACTGGTGTCAGCATCCGTGTTTACCGGAACCCATAGCACCTGTTTTACATCTGCATCCACGACCACTTCAGCGTAAATTACTTGTTTGCTGTCCGCATCCGATGATACTGCAATGGCTAGGATTTGCTTCGTATCCGCAACCACTGTATGCGGCTCATATACACGTTGCAACGTGTCCGATGCAACGGAAACCGGACAATAGATCAACTGTGCCGTATCGGAAATGGCTACAACCTCATTCGATTGTTGATTGTCCCAAAACAGAAGCAGGGGCCCTGTTAAAGTTGGATGGGGCATCTATTTCACCCTCTTTATCTTCGGTGACTGGGCAAGATCGCCCGGCGTGACCCTCGCCGCATCTGCATCCGCAATCGGATGCCCGGCGTACTCCCATGCAGCCGCGACCAGTTCCGAGCAGAACCAGCGACCCGGGTCTTGCCAGTTTCGCCGCCAGCGGAACAGCCTGCCAAGCACAATCGAAACAATCGCCGTGTAGTCGTATCCCGCCCCGGTCTGACGGCGACAAAAAAAGACCGCTCTCATGCGGTCCTCTATGGTTGCTCCGGGAACCCGGAATACGTCGCTATATAGGATATCGTCGTCGGTCACCGGTCGCCTCGCCACCGGACGGCCAATGTCTACGTCGATCAGGTCGTCGCCAGTGAAGATGGACACGTGGGTGTATTCGGAATCCGTGAACTTCGCGATCAGCCACGAAAGCAGCCACCGAAGCGT
>NZ_JBZCSF010000026.1:0-5938 GCF_058273125.1 Effusibacillus sp. SKA8
GCGCCCAGGTATGTGTTGCGGGTCGCTCACTGGAAAAGCTGGAACAAATCAAAGAGAAACTCGGAAAATCTGTTGTAGCCGTTCAAGCAGACGTGAGTGTGAAGGAAGACAATCTAAGGATGGTTCAATCGACGGTGGATGCGTTCGGTAAAGTGGACATTTTTGTTGCAAACGCGGGAATTTATGATGGAAACACGCCACTTGTCGATCTCCCGATGGAAAAAATAGACGAAGCATTTTACGAGTTATTCAGTGTAAACGTTAAAGGATATCTTTTGGGAGCTAAAGCGGTAATTCCGGAGTTGGTCAAAACACAGGGATG
Source organism: Effusibacillus sp. SKA8 (assembly GCF_058273125.1). Taxonomy (NCBI): domain Bacteria; kingdom Bacillati; phylum Bacillota; class Bacilli; order Caryophanales; family Alicyclobacillaceae; genus Effusibacillus; species Effusibacillus sp. SKA8. The sequence goes on from NZ_JBZCSF010000026.1 coordinate 323, forward strand.
CATGATCTTGTCCGCATCTCACGCCAGTTTTTACTCTGCGGGCGGCGGCCCCTTGTACACGGCGTCCAAACATGCGATTGCCGGACTAATCAAGGAATTGGCGTATGAGTTGGCTCCAAAAATTCGTGTGAATGGTGTTGCGCCCGGAGTGATTGCCACTGCGATGGGGATGCCGAAAGCGTTGGGAAATCAGGTTCCTTCCATAATATCTGGTGTGGAAAATTCTCTTCCGTTGCGGTTTATTCCCAAGCCTGAAGATTATGCCGGTTTGTATGTAATGCTTGCGTCAGACGATTCAAAAACCATGACAGGAACTATTATTCAAGCGGATACGGGGATTAGTATCCGTGGGTTGATCAAAACCGCCGGAGGATTAGAACTCTAATGTTTTTCTTCTATCTTAAAGATATAGCAATCACAAAGATCAGGGAGTGAAGTGTATGGTAAAAAGCCAGTTGGAAAGAATTCTGAATGCCGATGAAAGCTATTTTTACGATAATAGGGAATTGCCGTTTACGATGGATAAGACTGCTGCGGAGGACGATTACGGGTTAATGCGAGTCCCCGGAAACTGGAGGTTCACCCCATGGCAGGCTTTCTGGAGTTGGTCGGGCTTATCGACTGCTCTCGCTTATCCACTAACCGGGGCATTATTAACTCTTGCCTTTGGCGCACCTTCAGTCATTGTCGGTTTTCTAATTTCTTCGGTGATTGTTGGCTTTGGAGTCTATTATATGTCCGTGAAATCGGCGAACGAAGGAATTGGAAAAGACTTAATGAGTCGGGCCAGTTTCGGGTATGTCGGTTCGATTTTAACCAGTTTGTTCAGCGCCTTTTTTCTGATTGTCCTGTTTGCGATGGAAACTTCGGTTATGGCGCATTCACTTTCCGAGTATGTTCCTGTATTGCCATACTGGTTGTCAGCTCTGATTATTTGCGCCGCCTTTTTCCCCATTGGCATTTACGGGATGGTTTGGATCAACAAGCTGCAAAACTTTACGCTATGGTTGTACGCTGTCGGTATCCTACTGGCTTTTGTTGCTTTATTTGCTGGCTGGTCCGATAAAGCAAGCTGGGCATATGCTGGCGAATGGTGGAATCTTAATCTCACAGGTGAACCTCTGTCATGGCTGACCGTTTTTGCGTCAGCGGGGGCTTGGCTCGGAGCATTCGGATTCATCACGATTCTTGCCGTGACTGACGTTTCCAGAATGATCAAAAGAAGCGAAAAGAAAAAAGGTGCATGGCTATTAACTCTGGTGAGTTCTATATGTAACTCCATATTAATTGGCATACTTGGGATCTTCCTGCTGGCTTCAACAAAAGGCATTACCCCGAATCCGGGCGTAATATTGGTTTGGCTGCTTGGACCGTTTGGACTTTTTTTGGTCACAATTACTCAGCTAAGAATCAATGTGATAAATATGTATCTCGGTTCACTGGCGCTGGACAGTTCATTAGCCCAAATCACAGGAAAAAGCTTAATTCGCTGGTGGCTGCTTGTTCCGTTTTTAATTGCCGGATACTTACTGGTGATTAGTCCATTCCTACGGTATTTCCCGCTGATTGCATCGATATCGGGAGTCGTATTTGCCGCCTGGGTAGGTGCGATGTTCGGTGAAATGATATTGGTTCGGCCGAAATATAGAATTCCGGATTGGTCGGAGTTTAGACGGGCGTATTTGCCACCCATAAATTGGATCGGATTTCCATCCATGGTTATTCCGGCTGTAATTGGCATATTGGGTGTATTTGGTATATTCGGGGATACCATCAAGGCTCTTTCAGTAATACTTACTTCAGTTCTTTCATTTGTATTGCCAACGGTGTTTTCAGCTATGATGGGTGAAGAAGGTGTGATCCGTCAATATTTCCGCAGAATCCCTGAAATTCCCGAAGGAGAATCGCATACTTTGACTTGCAGCCTGACGGGTAAAACACTGCATCGCAGCGAGTTTGTAAAATGCCCTTATCATAATGGAGCGTGGATATCTTCCATTGCTTGTGCTACGGAATCAAATTGTAAAAAAATGTGCCAAATTGATTGCAATGGTTCTGACAACCAGGTTTCAACCAAAGTCTAAGATGGTTTATGTGTATCTAAATAAACTACAATTTAAAATCAATTTTTAAAGGAGTGGGATAAATGTCTAAAAATCTTACGGAACTGACACAGTTATTCAGGGATGAACTTGAACTGTGCGGAGTACATGAAGGAGAATTTGTTGTTGTAGCCAGTCAGCCAGAGTCACGCGAAGGATATGTTGAAGCGTTTCTGGCAGCAATTGATTCTTTGGGAGCCCATGGATTAAATGTCCAATTTCCGGGGATTCGACATGCTCAAATTCCCTATCATGGCAGAAAAACGTTAAGTATTGATAGATATATTGATTCCGTGCCTCAGGCGATGGAAACGCTGAAAAAAGCGGATATGGTCGTTGATGTTACATCGGAAGGGTTGGTTCATACCAAGGCGCGAGCGATTACCCTGAATAGCGGAGCAAGAATGCTGATGGTATGGGAAAATCCGGAAATCCTTGAAAGAATGTTCCCGAGAAAATCGCTCAGGGAACGCGTGGAGAAAAGCGCGGAAATGCTCAAACAAGCGAACCAATTCCGAGTCACATCTGCAGCAGGGACAGACTTAACTCTTCAACTCGGTCCTAATCCGCCTGTCGTCTCACAGTACGGCTATACCGATCAGCCAGGAAGATGGGATCACTTTGCTGGAGGGTTCGTTGCCTTCTATCCGGTTGAAGAGACGGTCAATGGCCGGATTGTTCTCGATGTTGGGGACATCCTGCTGCCGTTAAACCGCTATGTGACCAGCCCGATAACTATCACGATTAGTAATGGTTTCATTACAGACATTCAAGGTGAAGGATTGGAAGTTTTGCTGTTCAAGCAGTACTTCGAGGCTTGGCGCGACAAGGAAGTGTACGCGACTTCCCACTTTGGTTGGGGCCTTGACGAAACGGCTTTATGGGAGGCGCTGGCTTTCTACGGAAATGAAACATATGGCATGGACGCTCGTGCATTTGCCGGCAATTTTATGTGGTCCACAGGTCCGAACGCTCATGTCAGGCGTTATACCAAGTGCCATTACGACATCCCGATGCGTAACTGTACGATTGAGCTTGATGGTAAGGTGATTATTGACCAGGGAAAAATTGTCGAGCCATCCATCCGGTTGTAAAAAGGATAAGTGAGTATGGATAAGTTGAGAGTTTCAATGATACAAATGGAAGTTACGGACCGGGTGGAACGAAATGTGCGGCGAGCGGAAGAATTGATTCGTGAAGCAAGTTTAAGCAACCCAGATCTCATTGTTTTGCCGGAAAACTTTCATTTGATGGGAACGAAACAGCAGTTTTTTGAAGAAGCGGAAACACTGGATGGCCCGACAATCACACGGTTTCGTCATTTAGCCAAAGAACTGGGAACGTACATTGTGACCGGCACGATGAAAATGCGCTTTCCAGGGGAAAAGAAGCTCCGAAACACCAGTTGTGTTATTAACCCCGAGGGAGATATTCAGGACGTTTATCACAAAATCCATATTTTTAACGCAAATGTGGGTGGCAGACAATTTTCGGGGAGTGAAGTGGAAGAAGGCGGAGACCGGATCGTTGTCACATCCATCAAGGGAGTGCCTGTTGGGTTGAGTGTCTGTTTCGACATCCGGTTTCCGGAGATATTTCGCATTCTCGCCTTAAAAGGGGCCAAAGTGATTCTGGTTCCTGCAGTTTTCATGCTTCATACGGGCAAAGATCATTGGGAAGTGTTACTTCGGGCCAGAGCGATCGAGAATCAGGTGTATATCGCCGCTCCGGCCGTATGTGGTCAGTTCCCGCCGAAAGGCGATTGGAGTTACGGCAGGAGCTTGTTCGTCGATCCGTGGGGAATTGTGATCGGTCAGGCTTCCGATTATGAAACAACACTCACCATGGACTTGAATCTGGACTGGATTGAGGAAGTGAGGAAACATGTCCCGTCGTTGGCACAGCGCAGACCGGAAATCTACAAATGGCCTGAATTGCAGTAATAAATTCGCAGCAGCAAGATTAGCAGACAAAAAAGCAGGGGGAATGAATGCATGAATTTAGGTCTGAAGGATAAAGTCGTATTGGTGACAGCTGCCAGCAAGGGGCTCGGCTACGCTATCGCGGAATCCATGCTGCAAGAGGGTGCGAGGGTAGCTATCAGTTCCCGCAGGGAAGATGAGTTGAAAAAGGCGTCCGACAAACTGATAAAAACCGGGAACGGGCAAATTTTTGCCTTTCCCGCTGACCTATCCAATTTGGAAGATGTTAACCGTCTAATGGACAACGTTTTCCGGCATTACGGGCGGGTGGACGTGCTTGTGTGCAATACGGGCGGACCTAAAACATCGGATTTTATTGACACCGATCTGGAAGATTGGAGAGCGGGCCTTGATATGATGCTTTTCCCGGCGCTGCAAATGACAAAACGGGTGATCCCATCCATGATCAAAAACGGAGGCGGGCGGATCATTTACATGACTTCCACCTGGGTTAAACAACCGCGCCTGCACGGCGTGATCTCTACGATGTGCAGGAGCGCGATCTCTGGCTTGTCTAAACATCTTTCTAACGAACTGGGCAAATACAACATTTTGGTCAATCAGGTTATGCCAGGCCCAATCTGGACGGATCGTTCAGTGAATATCGTCACAAACATTGCAAAGGAACGGAACGTATCGATTGAAGAGGTAAAAGCGGAAATAGCGAAAGAAATGGCACTGAACAGATATGGAACAGCGGAGGAGGTTGCCAATGTCGTTACATTTCTCGCTTCTGACAGGGCTTCGTTTATGACTGGAGCTTCTATTCAGGTTGACGGTGGACAAATCAAATCAACATTATAGGAGGATTTTAGCTGATGATAATCGATCCGACTGCGATTACACCGCTCAGCGTTTACAAGTTGTTGTCCGGTGCGGTTGTGCCCAGGCCCATAGCTTGGGTTTCCACTGTTAGCCGGGATGGAATTTTCAATCTGGCTCCGTTCAGTTTTTTTACCGTCGCATCGAGAAATCCCCCAACTTTGTGCCTTTCGATAGGCCCAGGTATCGGCGAACGTTTGGGAACGGAAAAAGACACATTGGTGAACATTCGGGAGACAGGAGAATTTGTCGTCAACATTATCTCCGAGCCATTGGCCAAACAGATGCACCAAAGTAGCGCAAACTACCCGCCGGAAGTAGATGAATTTGCCGATGTCGGAGTGACTGCAACTGAAAGTCAGATTGTTTCCGTCCCAAGGGTCTTGGAAGCGCCTATCAACATGGAATGCAAACTGGATCGAATCATCGAAGTCGGAACCGATCGCCTGATTCTTGGAAGGGTGGTTTGTTACCACATCAAAGATGAAATTTACATGGGGAATTACAAGGTTGATCTGGAAAAGTTGCGCCCTGTTGGTCGTCTTGCCGGAAATTACGCCTTCATCAAAGATTTTTTTGAACTCTGATTATTGTTGGGAGGAAAGTCAATATTGTTACCGCTCACTCTGTTTGACGGCGGATGAGCGGTTTTTTGTCACGTTCAATGTCGGAGGATTCTATGGGTGATTGTCGTATGATAATCCCTATTA
>NZ_JBZCSF010000027.1:0-4140 GCF_058273125.1 Effusibacillus sp. SKA8
AACGTTCCCTATTATGGAGGTTTGCTACTATGATTTACAACATCTACAATATGGATTGTATAGAGGGAGCAAGAATTTTTTTGGGCGATGACTCCGTTGACCTAATTGTTACTGATCCCCCCTTACAACTTGGGTTTCGGCGGCACGACACAGACTCGAACAAAGAAGCCAAGGTTCGACATTATTGTAAATGACCATCTTTCACATCGCGAATACCAAAGGTTTACATTACAATGGTTGCGTCAAGCATATCGTGTACTGAAACCTGGGCGGCATATTTATGTGTTTATTGACTGGAGAATGTATCCTTATATGGCTTTGTGGATGAGACACATCGGCTTTTCCGTTAAAAATTGTATCGTTTGGGATAAAGAAAAAATGGGACTCGGATGGCAGTACAGGTTTCAACATGAGTTTGCCATTTTTGCGACAAAAGGAAAGGTACGAGCCAGGAGGATAAGCAGTCGCTCAATTGCGGACATTTGGAGAGTACACCGGATTTGCGGGAACAAAACTATTCACCCCACCGAGAAACCGGTTGAACTGATGCACAGGGCGATACTTAATAGCAGTGAACCCGGAGAGCTTGTGGTCGACTTTTTTCTAGGTGTGGGGCCTGTGGCCGAGGCGGCATTAAAGAACGATAGGCGATTAATGGGATTTGAAATAGATTCCAAGTATTTCGCTCTTACTCAAGAACGAATACTCCGCCTTTTAAACGGGTAAAAATAGATTGCTATCTGCAGTATACTCACAATTTCCCCTCGCTTCAGAAGGAATATTCCTGTTTGAGTGGTATATAGTTCCATATAAAATGTCATTCAAAGTGAGGAATATGGAATGAATAAGATGCTGAACAGAACCAGGATGTTTGTAGCTTCAATTTTCTTACTCTCAAGCGTTTTAATAGGATGTTCTGATGACCAACCTTCTAAAACTACATCTACAAACAAATTGGTTATCGCAGGACAAAATGCCGTATTAAAAACCGGTGGGATAGTAGCTACGTCAAAAGAAAATTTTGACCTCCTTCTCAAATTTGTGAATGCTAACAATAAAAAGGCTATTGAAGAGATGGTGTCAAAGGGAGAAATTGTGTTGCCTGAAGAGGGCGCAAAAGTAACCGTTTTGGATCGGAAATCGGGAACTGCACAAATTGAAATTAAAAGTGGGATTTATACGGGGACAAAAGGATATGTTTCTGTAGAGTTGCTTACACCGGAAAACTAAAGGTGTAACCTTCGTTAGGGACCAGGAAGAACTGGTTCCTTATTTTTATACAGAGTTTTATGCAACGGCTTTTCTCAAATTCCGTGAGATTTTTTCGCAAAAGCCGTGAGATGCTACACTTGTGTGCCGAAATATTTATTAAAATCCTTTTGTTATGGTGTATTAAGGCGAATATTCGTAAAAGGAATTGTAATTTCCTTAATCTGGGTCGTATAGTGTTTACAAAAAAGGAGGCACTGGACGTGGGTAACGTGACAATGAAGAAAGTGGTTGGATACGCTCGTATTTCTTCAGATAGCCAGATCGAGAATACTTCCATAGCGGAACAGGTAAAAAAGATTGAGGCGTACTGTATTAGCCAAGGTTGGGAACTGGCAGGAATTTTTAAGGATGAAGGTGAAAGTGGTAGTACGACCGAACGAGACGGATACAGGCACATGATGCGATATGTTCAGCAGGCTGAAAATGAAGTGACGGGAATTGTCGTGGTGAAGGCAGACCGTATACACAGAAGGTTGAGAAACTTGATTTTATTGATAGAGGATGAACTGGAACCGAAAGGAATTGCCTTCATTAGCGTATCGGAAAATTTTGATACTTCTACACCGTCGGGAATGATGTTCCTGCAAATGATAGGCTCTTTTTCAGAGTTTGAACGGAAGACTATTAATGAGCGGACAAAAGGCGGACGAATTGCCACTGCCAAGGGAAATAAATATGCTGGCGGCGCACCTGCCTATGGGTATCGGGTACAAAATGGTGTGATTATCGTAGACGAGCAACAAGCAGAAACGGTTAAGAACATATTTCAACTTTATGTTGATGGGAATAATCCATACAAAATCGCTTGCAGGTTGAACCGAGCAGGCATACCAACCAAGACAGGGAAGGCTTGGACAGTTGTGCAGGTACAAAACATTTTGAACAACGAGACGTATACAGGCTTCAATATGTACAACGGGCTAAAGGAGCGGAACGGCATTCGGCAGAAAGACGTATTTCCCCGAATCATTAGCCGCCAGTTGTGGAATAAGGCTAGACAGATAAGCTGATCGAAAGAAAGATGGGAGGATGAGCAGATGAGTGAATCCAATCAGCCGACGATGATGCGTTCAGATGACTACAATGAACTGATTGACATGGCATTATCAACGAAGGACAAGGATTGGTTTGAGGAACTACAAAAAAAGCAAAAGCGCCTACGAGAAATGGAGATAGAGATGCGTCGGATGCTTGGCGTTATCGACTAGGAAACTGGAAGGCTATACGCAGACCAACGAGAACCGGGCGAGATGACATTTTCTTGGGAGCATACCATAAATGACACCGAGCCAGGGAGAAATTAACGAGAGCGAACCTTCTCATAGGGGCAGAAATCCTTATTGACTCTAATCAACCCATGTGTCATAATATTTGCACAGTATTCGATTGTGGTTATGGGATACTGCTAACTTGCCCAAACTTTGAAAGCTTATAAAACACACGCTTAAAGCACTTGGAAAACACTTTTATTGGTGATTTCAAGTGCTTTTTTTGCGTTTTTCACACGTTGAAAGGCAAGGTTTCCGATAATTACTTAATTAGTCGAGTAAGTCTTAAAAAATACGAATCGTAGTCAGTAAAAAGCTAGTGATAACGGAGGGCAGCAGGCGATGAAAGCGAAGGTATCCATCGACAAATTCGTGCTGGAATATACAGATGTGCCGCTAAGCGTTTACTATGCTTTAGTGAGCAAGGCAGTTAAACGCGGTGAATTGTTCAAACAGAAATTTAATTATCAGGGGTACGGGTATCAATTACATCTATGGAAGCGAAACGGTGCTTATTTGCATGTGTTTTATAGAAACTGGAGTGAGCCGGAAGGCATGTCATACACGTTGCGGCTAGAAACAAGACCTGAGTATTACTTTTATTTTAAAGAATTGCTGGATGCTCTGCGCCGCGTTGCAAGCTCTATTTATTTTGTTAGCAGTGATGTGGCATACGATGTAAAGACCTCAATGGATAATGTAGTGGTCTTTCCCCAACATGGCCGACGAAAAATGACAGAATTCAAAGGGACACGTTACTTCGGAAAGAAGGAGCAGCGGAAGACGAATGGTCATTGCAAGATATATAACAAGCAATTGGAATTGTTAGAGAATCAAAACATTGTGATTGACCACGAATTGACCCGAATAGAGATCGTTTACAATCCAGAGAAAAGGATACCGTTAACAGATTTGTTGCATCATCCACCTGAGCAAAACAAGCAATACTTTGGAGCAGTGATTACGGACTGGAATAGCCTACCGAAGAAAAGAGCAGAACAGGTGCGTCAATTAAGAGATGGAGTAGAGATTGAAAAGAAGAAGGATTGGTACACACGGAAAGTAGTAAAAGAAACCCTTGCTCCCTCGTCTCAAGTGGATTTCAACGAGTTAGCAAGGGAAGCATGGAAGCCGCTGTTAGAAGAACTATGTGGGTTATTGCTTGGGTAGCAGGAACCACAAGTTCAAGAGCGACCGTTACAAATGGCAGTAACAAATACAGTATACGATGAACCCAAGAAAGAAAACGACAGAAAAAATGAGAATTGTGCAGCTTCTGGAAAATGGTGTCACCAGCGATTGGAGGAGCAAAGCATTGCGATTGACCACAAGTTAAACCGCATTGAGATTGTACATAACTTTGACGAGAAAATCTTGCAGTCGGATGTGGACAAGTATCCTCCAAAGCAAAACGAGAAACATTTTGAGTCGGTGGTACTAGACTGGAGTAAAATTTCTAAGAAACGGTCAGGACAGGCCCGCAACATGAGAGACGGAGCCGACATGTACATCCATCATATACGAGAAAGGGTAAGAGAAACCCTTGCTCACCCGTATTACGTTGATTTCAACTGGTTGGCAAGGGAACAACGGGGACAGT
>NZ_JBZCSF010000028.1:0-3952 GCF_058273125.1 Effusibacillus sp. SKA8
TAAAGCGGCTTTTTAAACGTACCACGAATTCCCCAACTTTGTCAACCGCACGCAATCACCCGCACGCAATCACCCCGGCGACAAATTTTATGATAACACGTATCACAGAGCTTCCTCAATTGAAAAATACCCACAAAACCATTCGAATTTCTTAATGGAAAGCAAAAAAATTGAGATAGCTCATTCAATCTTACTTGCTCAACCGAACAAACTGCCCGCAGAACCCGGATTTTTCTGAAACGGGAATTACTTGTGACAGAAATCACAAATGTACTTTTGCAACACAGGTAAAATATTCGATAAACTTGAGAAATTTCACGAAATTTTAAAAAGAGGTGGTCGAGTATGTCGAATGTGCAAGCCGAGCCCGGATTGCAATTCCTGTCAGGTGCGGACATCCTTGTTCAGTCTTTGCTGAGGGAGAATGTCGATACGATTTTTGGCTATCCGGGCGGCGCCGTTTTGCCGATTTACGATTCCCTTTACCGCTGCAAAGGCATCAAACATATTCTGACCAGACACGAACAGGCTGCGGTTCATGCGGCTGACGGTTATGCGCGGGTCACCGGAAAACCCGGCGTGGCGCTGGTGACATCCGGCCCCGGCGCAACCAACGCTGTCACCGGAATTGCCAATGCGTATATGGATTCCGTGCCACTGGTTGTCGTCACCGGTCAGGTACCGACCGACATGATCGGGCGTGACAGCTTCCAGGAAGTGGATATCTACGGCATCACCATGGCGATCACAAAACACAACTTTCTTGTGCTGGATGTCCGCGATCTTCCCCAGATTGTAAAAAAAGCCTTTTATTTGGCAAGCACCGGACGTCCGGGACCGGTGTTGATCGATATACCGAAAAACGTCATGACCGCGAAGACGGCATTCGTCTATCCCGACAAAATCAACATTCGGGGATACAATCCGATGCCGCAGGTTCCAGCCAAAACGCTTCAACTGGCAGCCGAGAAAATAAAAGCGGCCCGCAAGCCGGTGCTGCTTGTCGGCGGAGGGGTGATTTCGTCCGGAGCTTCCAGCCTTGTGACGGAACTGGCGGAGCGGATGCAAATTCCCGTGGTCGCTACCTTAATGGGGCTTGGCGCCGTTCCTTCCGCTCATCCCTTGCATCTGGGCATGCTTGGGATGCACGGGACGTTCGCCGCGAACAAAGCGGTCCACCAAGCAGATCTGCTGGTCGGTCTGGGGGTGCGGTTCAGCGACCGCGTCACCGGCAAAACCCGAACGTTTTCCGTTAATTCCTTCAAGATTCATGTCGATATAGATGCGGCGGAATTGAACAAAAACGTGAAGATCGATCTTCCGGTGACGGGCGACATCAAAGACGTCGTTTCGCAACTGAACAGCCTGTTGACAAGAGGAAACAACAGTGAATGGATCAAAACGGTTTCTGCTTGGCGGAAGAAAGCTCCCCGGTCAGATCGATCGCACAGTTCGCTGAAACCGCAGGAAGTGATCCGGATCATCGACGAGCTGACGGACGGAGACGCAATTGTTGCCACCGATGTCGGACAGCATCAGATTTGGACCGCCCACAATTATTCGTTTCGCCACGCCCGATCCTTTGTCACTTCCGCCGGTTTGGGAACCATGGGATACGGCTTGCCGGCCGCCATCGGAGCGGCTTTGGCCGCCCCGGGCCGGCAGGTGGTATGCATCAGCGGCGACGGTAGCTTTCAAATGAATTTGCAGGAGATGATGACGGCGGTCGACTACAACCTGCCCGTAAAAATCGCGATATTAAACAACGGGTATCTGGGAATGGTTCGGCAATGGCAGGAGATCTTTTACGAACGGCGGTATTCTTCCGTCAAACTGACCTCACCCGATTATGTGACTTTTGCCAAATCGTACGGTGTGTTGGGGTTACGGGCGCATACGCTGGAGGAAGCGAGGGGCGTCGTTCAAACGGCGCTGGCCTCCGAGGGGCCTGTGATCATGGAATTTGACGTAGCGGAGGAGGAGAATGTCTACCCGATGGTCCCGCCCGGCGGCAGCGTGGAAGATATGATCATACCGGAATAAAGAGCGATGCTTTTTTAATTCATTACGTTCAGATAAAACGGTCGCGATAAGCTGGTCACTGAACTGCGAACGAAATTGGCTCAATCGTTTATCCGCGGCGACAGCATTGATCGGACCGTTCGCGATTTGGCCGAACGGATGAACGTGTCGTACTCCAACGCTGAACGACTTGTGCAAACAGAAACGGCGTTTTTCGTCCACCAGGCCACCTGGGACGGATACAAGGCCAGCGGTGTTGTGGATCGGTATGAGATATTGGCAACGCTGGACAGCCGTACAACACCGATCTGCCGGGGGCTGGACGGGAAAGTGTTTGCGTTGTCGGAACGTGAAGTCGGCGTCAATTATCCGCCACTGCATGTGAGGTGCCGCACGACCACTGTTCCGTGGTTTGAGGACGAGATCGATCCGGGCCAGCGGATAGCGCGGGAAGCGGACGGTAAGACGTACTATGTGCCGGGGGATATGACGTATCAAGCGTGGTATAATCGATATGTAGCTGGTACAGAACTACCCAAGAAGCGCAAGGCAGAGGATTCGCATTTGCCTGAACAATTAAGCTTTAAGGATGAAAACGGGTTTCAAAGGTTTATACCATTAAACTCTCTAATAACAGATGTTCATGTTATTGCGGGCGAGGGTGTAAGTGTGGCACTCAGGGCAAGTAAACGCTTATCACAACAATATGGGGGCAAGCCGGAAGAATGGAGTAAGAAAGTGGGAAAAATTGAATCAGAAAAATATGTGTTTGATATACATTGGGTAGAACACCCTCAGATTGGAAGCCGAGAACATAAGATAGCAGAAATGAAGGTGAAAAAATGAGGACCGTGAAAGTATGGAGTTACGACGCCGAGGACTATGTCGAAAAGCCAGCCATTGGGAGGGTTAAATATATCGGGGAGAGTTTTTATGGAGGCGCAGGGCTGACCAACGGGAAAATATATGACTGTCTCAGTGTAGAGGGTCCCTTTCTTCGAATAGTGGATGATGAGGAAATGGACTACCTTTACAGTATCACTAATCCAGCGCCGCTTGATGGATCGTCACAAGGCGGTGTATGGGAGATAGTTGAGGATGAAACAGGAGAATTAACAAGAAAATTTAAGGATGCAAAGCCAATATAAAAAGCACTTACAGGATCCGATCTGTGGGTGCTTTTTAAATTTCGGCATTTTGGTATTTTGGCCATAAACTACAAAGACATCACCGGCCGCGACCGGGTTAAAAAGCGAAGATGATGGACGGCTGTCATTTTTGTGTCAGTACATACATTGGGCTGACCCTGATGACTGGCTGGATATGAGGCAGGACACGTCGGGACTTTCTGTTGTGTGTTTCCCGACAGCACCTTGGGCGCCCATTTCCCGTCCTGCCCCTGCGGCGTGTAAGTTTTGGATTGTGGGCTGTATCGAAGAATGGCCATGTTTTCACCTCGCTTCCAGGCAAAAGAAAAACCGCCTATTTCTGGCGGTTTCGATACGTTTCGATATTGACGACCTTCTGCTTCGGCGACACACCATAATCCGGTGGATTGGCATCGCTCCAATCGTCGATAATGCCTTTTTCAATTTGTTTAAGCTGTTCTTCCAGGCTTGGCGTCGGGCCACCGTTTGTCCTCGGTCCACACCTGGATGACCGTCAAGTCAAACGGGTCGTAACGCAGCGTCAATTTCTGCTTGGCCAGTGCGAGATCGACCTCGTAGGTGTTGCCCATCAGGGAGACGCAAGCCGTCTTGTCGGCGGTGCGCTCCTCCTCCCACAGGAATCTATCCGTCAGCTCCGCCTCCGAAACCCGTTTGGGTGTACGGCTGCTCGTTGCTGCTCGCTCCTTGGGAGACTGCCCCGTACTGCCGTGCTTGCGCAGGTGGTAATACCCGTCGACCCACGCCCAGAATGCCTCGTTCAA
>NZ_JBZCSF010000029.1:0-3150 GCF_058273125.1 Effusibacillus sp. SKA8
GAAAATCTCAAGGAATCTATTGTTGCTGGGGAATTTGTTCCTGGCGAAAGAATCGTAGATGCATGGATTGCCGAAAAGTTAAGCGTGAGCAGAAGTCCTGTACGAGAGGCGTTTCGAAAATTGGAGCAGGACGGTTTATTGGTAAATCGAGATGGAATAACATTCGTATACGAACCTAATGTAGGGGATGTAATAGAACTATTTCAAGTTCGCGCAGGACTTGAAAGTATTGCAGTATTCATGGCGACACAATTGATGACCGACGATCAAATTAAGGATCTTGGCAATTCATTGTCACTTGTGAAGAAAGCTTTAAATGAAAAAAGGCTATCTGATGTAGTTAAATTAAATACGTATTTTCATGAATGTATTATTTCATCCAGTCAAAATTTGAGATTACAAGAAATGATGGGTAAAATCAATACATTAACCCTTCTTTATCGGAATACCTTCTTTAAAAAGTATTATGGCAATGATGATTTTTTGAGCGAACATCACGAAGTTTGGAAAGCTATAAACTCTCGCAATCCGGACTTGGCTTCAAAAAAAATGCGGGATCATATTTTGAATGATTTGGTTTTCCTAAAAGATAGGCTAAGTGAACAGATGAAAGAATCAACATAAAATCTATTTTCCGAGTTGAAAAATTATTCAATCCGTGATGTTATTACAGCCAATACTGGAAATACCGGCGGCGAGTTCTAATCTGATTAAGGCATCACGGATTCAGGAACTTTTTATCATTTGAATTTTTGAGAGGAGTGATGCGAAGGACCCTTGATAGACGGAATCTTAATTTAATTCATTTAAATTCGGGGGATGATGAATTTTAGAAGAAGTGTTCCTGTGTTTATTTTTTATAAAGAAGATAGTCGACTGAATTCAGTATTCAGAATTCGGGATTTTTAAATGAGGGGTAAATATGATTCAAACAAAATACAAAGCTGCTGCCATACAAATGGTATGCGAGTTGGGGAATAAAGGAGCCAATATTGCCAAAGCTCTTTCAATGATTGATGAAGCGATAAGACAACAAGCCAAATTAATCGTTCTTCCGGAATTATTTTCTACCGGATATAAAGTAGAAGAGCGAGATTTACAGCTTTCAGAGGAAATTCCCGGAGAAACGATTGACAAGCTTTTGAAAGTCGCGAATCTCGAAAGGATTTACATTGCCGGAGCCATCCTCGAAGCAGGGGAAACCCTTGGGGTTGTCTACGATACCGCTTTTCTGGTAGGTCCTGATGGTCTGATAGGGAAGTACCGAAAGATTTACTTATGGGATAAAGAGAACATTCGTTTTGCCAGAGGGAAAGAGTATCCGGTTTTCCACACTCCCCTTGGAAACATCGGTTTGCAAATTTGTTATGAAATCGGGTTTCCAGAAGGGGCAAGATTCTTAACGCTAAAAGGTGCGAACATTCTTCTGTATCCTTCCGCATTTGGAGCGCCGCGAAAGTATGTGTGGGAGATAGCGGGACGTTCACGTGCACTAGAGAACGGGTGTTATGTCATAGCTTCCAATCGATCAGGAAGAGAACAGGAGATTGAATTTTGCGGGAATTCCCGAATTATTTCGCCAAAAGGGGAGGTTATGGTCAATGCGGTCGATTTGGATGAAGTAATTATTTGTGAAATAGACCTCAGTATGGTTAAAGTGCAAAGGAATACGATTCCGTACCTACGGGATTTGAAGCAGAACCTCAATCTAACCTAAAAATTTTTAAAATAAAAAATTAACAAAATATTGGGGTGATTCACATGAAAATGGATGAAAGAAACATTTCCGAGAATGTGAGATTTCAATTGGAGGGAATGAAGAAAAGCCTGACGACACAAGGTTTGATTCCCATCAGCATTTTTAGTGATCCAGAAATTTATGAAACAGAAATGGAACAAATTTTTGGACGAAATTGGGTGTATGTCGCTCATGAATCGGAAATCGCATCTCCTGGAGATTACGTCCTCCGTTATATCGGCGAGGACAAGTTTATCGTAGCAAAAGACGAAAAAGGAAACATCCAAGTGTTGTTAGACGCATGTCCGCATCGCGGCGCAAGCGTGTGCCGAGCAGAAAAGGGCAATTCATCCCATTACCGCTGCCCGTATCATGGATGGACATTTAACAACAGCGGAGAATTGGTAGGTACACCGGCGTTTAAGGATGCGTACAAAGGGTTGGATCGAGGGAAAAACGGATTGGTTACAGCTCCGAGGGTAGCAGTGTTGCATGGTCTGATTTTTGTTTCACTGGAAGCGGAAGGTCCTACGTTGGAAGAGTCTTTGGATGGCATGAAATGGTATTTGGACATGATCTTTACCTTACAGGACGCCGGAATGGAAGTTTTGGGAGAACCGCAGAGATGGATTATTCCTGCCAACTGGAAGCAACCCGCGGAAAATTTTACTGGCGACGATTATCATCTGCTGTATCTTCATAAATCAACTTACGATATTGGCGTGATGCCGATTCCGCTGATTGAGAACATGAAAGGTTATCACATCAAGGCAGGAAACGGACATAATTTGAGTTTTTCAATTGACCTTGATCCGAATTCTCCTGGACCTAAGTATTGGAATTATCCAGAAGAAATTGTTGCTACTTTTAACCTAGACAATCTATCACCCAAACAACAGGAGCTGGCCAGAGGATCGCGGGTTGTTGTCGGAACAATTTTCCCGAATGTTTCTTTTCTGATGTTACCGCTAAGCGCCGATCCAAAAAATCTTCCGCCATATCCGTTTATGACCTGGAGGCAATGGCAACCTAAGGGACCGGATAAAGTTGAAGTCTGGAACTGGTTCATGATGTACAAAGATACTCCCCAAGAGTTTAAAGATGCATGTTATCGTTCAGCAATGGCAACTTTCGGCATTGCCGGTGTTTTTGAAATGGACGATGCCATCCCATGGGAAACAGGAGCGCGTAACGCGAAAGGAAATTTTGCAAAGAAGCATTTGAATTTGAATTTGCAGATGGGGATGGAAGGAATGAGCAATTGCTCCGTTGTGGAGGATTGGCCGTTCCCGGGAACAGCTTATTATCCGCGTTTTGAAGAGGGGAATCAACGTCATTTTTACCATCGCTACCTAAAAGAGATGTTAAACTTGCAAAATTATGAAATTAAGTGGTAAGGAGTGAAAATAATG
>NZ_JBZCSF010000003.1:0-186699 GCF_058273125.1 Effusibacillus sp. SKA8
GGTACAACGCTCACGTCAATGGCGGTGAGAAATTCATCGCCAAATAGCGTGAGCGGCTACAATTTTCATAAATCTGTTCATATAACGGAATTCCTCTTTTTACTGTGAGCATGGATTCCTCCTTATAGACTACTAGACTGCTGAATTCAGTCGACTGTCTTCTTGTCTGAATTATACATTCAATCGAAGATTTTCGCAACATTTTTAATCAAGTTGTGTGAGTCAAGTCAATGTGGGCATCGACCTGTTGCAACGTGAAATGTTCTTGGGGCTTCTCCTTCTTGAAAGCGCTTCCGTTATCTGTCCTTCACCCGTTCAAACGGTGTTGGGCTGTTTTAGCCGCGTAACGCCTTCAACGCCTCCCCTGTCGGGCTGCTTTGATAAGGACCCTGTAACCGGTTTGACACCCTAAATCCGGACTACACACCACTTATTCCGTTGTTTCGTAGAATCGCTTTGTCTTTCACCTGTGTTACTTAAACCGGAATATTCAGGCTCTCACCACCTTTGGCTCGACAACTCCTTGTTCCACTGCTTCCCTGTATTCATACGGCGCCATATCATAAAGACTGCCGTGAATCCGTCGCTCGTTGTAATACCGAATAAACTCTGTCACCACCTCGTACTTCTGCCGATAAATTGTCAAACTCGTTCCATTGGTAACACCCGCGTTCTAATATGCCATGAAAGGCTTCAATATGCGCATTTTGGTTCGGGGTTTTCGGCGGAATCCGCTCATGGGTGAGCTGAAACCGCTCACAAGCTTCTTCAAATAGATGGCTGATAAACTGTGGACCGTTGTCCGTCCGGATCACCGGCCTCTCTTTGACAGCAAACAGTTGGCGTTTCATCAACCCCTCCTGGACAATTTGCACGGCATGTCGTGCTTCGCAGGTGAGCCCGATATGGTACGCTACCACGGATCGATCAAACACATCCAGAATATCCATCAGGAAAAAGAACCGTTGCTCTCCCACAATCCAGCCGTATTTTACATCCATTTCCCACAGTTGGTTCGGACCGGTGACAGTACGGTTGCAGGCCACTTTCCGGGGATGGCGAAACACGCGCGGCCGCTGGGGACGAAGCACGTTCATTTCCTTGCAAAGCCGGTACACCTTCTTTTTGTTGATAACCAAGTGATGTCGTTTTCGCAAGGCAATGGTGAGCTTGCGATACCCATAAGCAAATCCTTCACCAAAAGCTCCATGATCCACTCCCGGATTTGTTCATCGCTTACCGGTTGGCCGTCTTTCGTGTAAGAGATCCCCGGCAGTGGTCGCCCCCCTTTACGCACCGCATGCTGCTTGGTCCGAACCTTCCGCTTGATGTGTGCATAATACGTGGAATGTGGGACGCCCACCACCCGCAATACGAAACGGATCGGGTGGCCTTGTGCGATGTATTTGTGCGCGATCTCTATTTTATCTTCAAGTGTGGGTTGGTTTTTTTTAGGTTACCAGGCTGGCAGAACTTCAAAAAGGAACATTTGTTGAGCGTGCTCAACGCTTCTCAGCATCACAGCAGTTACCAGCATCCGGCCGGGCGTACTACTCGAAATTACTGGATTAGTGCTCAACGCTTCTCAGCATCACAGCAGTTACCAGTATCACGAACAACCAAACGAAAGAGCAATACCAGCAGAAGTGCTCAACGCTTCTCAGCATCACAGCAGTTACCAGTCAAGGAACAGGACTAAATCCGGCAAGAAACATTTTAGTGCTCAACGCTTCTCAGCATCACAGCAGTTACCAGAATTGAATTCTGGATTTTGGTCTAAATATCTTTTTATGTGCTCAACGCTTCTCAGCATCACAGCAGTTACCAGAATTGAATTCTGGATTTTGGTCTAAATATCTTTTTATGTGCTCAACGCTTCTCAGCATCACAGCAGTTACCAGAACGGGGACGGCATCACGGTCACGCCTGAACTGACCGTGTGCTCAACGCTTCTCAGCATCACAGCAGTTACCAGACTATATCACCCCCTATCCTGCCGCGAAGGTTATCCGGGTGCTCAACGCTTCTCAGCATCACAGCAGTTACCAGGGAGGAACTGTTGGAAGCATGCCGCGGGAAGGGGGTGGTGCTCAACGCTTCTCAGCATCACAGCAGTTACCAGGTTGGGAATCCGCAAATGCGGTTGTATGCGCTGGGAGGTGCTCAACGCTTTTCAGCATCACAGCAGTTATCAGACGACCGTTTTTAAATTTACGAAAGCTACCATCAAGTGCTCAACGCTTTTCAGCATCACAGCAGTTATCAGTTTGCTAACCACTTGATGTATTGTTCGATCTGTTTGTGCTCAACGCTTTTCAGCATCACAGCAGTTATCAGAGGGAATCAGGAATCAGAGAATCAGCACGGCTTATTCGTGCTCAACGCTTTTCAGCATCACAGCAGTTATCAGTAGACTTTCCTTCCAGCCACAGGTCCGCCAGGGAGTGCTCAACGCTTTTCAGCATCACAGCAGTTATCAGTTTCAGTTTCGGCAACATACGTATTACTATTTTCGTGTGCTCAACGCTTTTCAGCATCACAGCAGTTATCAGAGTTGATGACGGAAAAGTTTCAACAGATTATGAAAGTGCTCAACGCTTTTCAGCATCACAGCAGTTATCAGATTTACGATTTGTTGATTTTTTTCTTTTTGAATGTGTGCTCAACGCTTTTCAGCATCACAGCAGTTATCAGCCTCTCCATTTGTCAATGTTAAAACACAATTTTCCTGTGCTCAACGCTTTTCAGCATCACAGCAGTTATCAGATATATAACCGTTTTCATTACGACTAACAATCTTACACGTGCTCAACGCTTTTCAGCATCACAGCAGTTATCAGCATCACCTGGAACTAATATTTCATATTTATCATAATGTGCTCAACGCTTTTCAGCATCACAGCAGTTATCAGACAATGATAAGGTGGCAAAAATAATTCAAGTAATTGAGGTGCTCAACGCTTTTCAGCATCACAGCAGTTATCAGGTCCGCATACTGATCAGCTCAGAAAGTCATCGTCTTCCTGTGCTCAACGCTTTTCAGCATCACAGCAGTTATCAGTTGACGCGGCGGAAAGTGCTATGAACGCAGTTATCTCGTGCTCAACGCTTTTCAGCATCACAGCAGTTATCAGGATGAAGATTTTGGAAATGTAAATTTTGTCAAAGAATGTGCTCAACGCTTTTCAGCATCACAGCAGTTATCAGTCGCCATGCAAATTGAGTACGTTGTCGAGAAGTTGTGCTCAACGCTTTTCAGCATCACAGCAGTTATCAGATCAAGTCATGACCGTTAGCTTTTCTTTGAATCTGGTGCTCAACGCTTTTCAGCATCACAGCAGTTATCAGGCTGTACCATCTTTTATTCTTCTGTTACTTATGCTGTGCTCAACGCTTTTCAGCATCACAGCAGTTATCAGGGGCACTAGTAGACTGGGTGCAGGCGACTTTTAGCGTGCTCAACGCTTTTCAGCATCACAGCAGTTATCAGTATACACGGATAGTCACACTCCCGTTATTGCAATTTTTGTGCTCAACGCTTTTCAGCATCACAGCAGTTATCAGGTGGTTATGCTTCCAATACCCGCGCCGGTTGCTAGTGCTCAACGCTTTTCAGCATCACAGCAGTTATCAGGTCCGCCAACCGCCCGATTTCCTTGTCGGGAACAATTGGTGCTCAACGCTTTTCAGCATCACAGCAGTTATCAGTCTTACCACCGGCGAGGAACCGTTGTCCACTGATTGTGCTCAACGCTTTTCAGCATCACAGCAGTTATCAGACACTTTTGTCCGTAAAAATGTAAAATCGCTAGGCGAGTGCTCAACGCTTTTCAGCATCACAGCAGTTATCAGAATCTTTTTATTTGCGCCAAGAGAGAGAGATAATAGTGCTCAACGCTTTTCAGCATCACAGCAGTTATCAGGGACAAGTTGTCAAGATCCCGCCCGCTCATTCAATGTGCTCAACGCTTTTCAGCATCACAGCAGTTATCAGTAGAGTAACCTTGTTACCATTCTCAACAAAGACATCTAGTGCTCAACGCTTTTCAGCATCACAGCAGTTATCAGAGGCGAACAATACGGCCTTATCTTCGATGGCAACATGTGCTCAACGCTTTTCAGCATCACAGCAGTTATCAGAACCCCACGCTCTGTTTCGCTCAACTCGTCAACTTGTGCTCAACGCTTTTCAGCATCACAGCAGTTATCAGGTGACTGTGACAGCAGGTACAGCGAACAACGTATTTGGTGCTCAACGCTTTTCAGCATCACAGCAGTTATCAGTGTTTAGAGGATCCTTTTCGATCACTTCCAGGCATTCCAGAATGTGCTCAACGCTTTTCAGCATCACAGCAGTTATCAGGCATCGACACCTACGGCGGGAAGCTCGTGGAAAAGTGCTCAACGCTTTTCAGCATCACAGCAGTTATCAGTAAATTACAGCAAGCATTATATGGCGTTTATTACTGTGCTCAACGCTTTTCAGCATCACAGCAGTTATCAGTTCGAGTGGGATTTGGCTGAGTTCTGTTATGACACGTGCTCAACGCTTTTCAGCATCACAGCAGTTATCAGAATCCACTTTCTTAATGTAAACATCCATATCCGTATGTGCTCAACGCTTTTCAGCATCACAGCAGTTATCAGCCACGGAAAATGCTCGTCCACCCACATCTTCTTTTCGTGCTCAACGCTTTTCAGCATCACAGCAGTTATCAGGCACAATCCTTGCGCGTTGGTCAGGACGATGAAATGTGCTCAACGCTTTTCAGCATCACAGCAGTTATCAGGAAGGCAAAAGGTCGCAAGAAATAGGAGGTAGTTGTGCTCAACGCTTTTCAGCATCACAGCAGTTATCAGATGGAATCGAGATTGAGACAGTCGTTGCAAGCATGTGCTCAACGCTTTTCAGCATCACAGCAGTTATCAGCCGGCACACCTTTG
Organism: Effusibacillus sp. SKA8; assembly: GCF_058273125.1. Classification (NCBI taxonomy): domain Bacteria; kingdom Bacillati; phylum Bacillota; class Bacilli; order Caryophanales; family Alicyclobacillaceae; genus Effusibacillus; species Effusibacillus sp. SKA8. The sequence continues at coordinate 4,945 of NZ_JBZCSF010000003.1, forward strand.
CCGAATTTAAGATCGATAATCTCGTGCTCAACGCTTTTCAGCATCACAGCAGTTATCAGGTATTGTCCCAAGACCGTGTACTCGTCGCCTACGAGATGTGCTCAACGCTTTTCAGCATCACAGCAGTTATCAGGTTGAAGAACGAAAGAAAAATGGAGCGATCTTTGGTGCTCAACGCTTTTCAGCATCACAGCAGTTATCAGCCGTTTTGATGCTGCAAGCGCAGACTCGTATTTTCTGTGCTCAACGCTTTTCAGCATCACAGCAGTTATCAGGTGTGTTTGCGAACACGCCGGGGACGTATTTGCTCAGGGTGCTCAACGCTTTTCAGCATCACAGCAGTTATCAGCCTGATCATCGACAAAATCCGGCCAGAGTATATGAGTGCTCAACGCTTTTCAGCATCACAGCAGTTATCAGTAATCTGTTCGACATGGTGCGCATCCACAAATTCGTGCTCAACGCTTTTCAGCATCACAGCAGTTATCAGCTGCATTCGAGCCTTGGGCAGAGAAAGCCGAACAGGTGCTCAACGCTTTTCAGCATCACAGCAGTTATCAGTCCTCTGGTGAGCGCGATATTCTGAAAATTCCCTTCGTGCTCAACGCTTTTCAGCATCACAGCAGTTATCAGATCTTACCGGATCTAAGAGCCATACTGCCTATCTGATAGTGCTCAACGCTTTTCAGCATCACAGCAGTTATCAGGGCCCGCGGTTTGAACCGTTGTCGGACGCGAACATTCGAGGCATGCTTTCAAGCATCTCACCCATTTGCGGACGAGTACACCTTGTCCTCTAAAGGATTGATGGCAAACGTGTCTTGCAACCCCCGCATCCGACAAGCGATCAATCCGACTCAAGCACCACACCCCCATTTTACATCACGTAGAACCTTGTATCTCACGACTAATTTGGCCTTCCACAATAGGAATTGAATTTCAATGGCCCTGATCCTTGAATTCGAAGTCACTAAAATAAGTCAAACCGCTGACGTTGATAAGAATCCCATTCCAGTTCAGGGCCTTTAATGACAAATTTATTCGAGTCGGGCGCATCAACCGGTGCGATAAGAAGACTGTCTTCCCGTGAAAGGCATTTTTCCAGTTCAAATCTCAACTTCGACATTTTCAAATCGCTTAGCTCACAATGGAAAACTGAATACTGCACGCGTTTTCCGTACTCCTTCAACAATTTGTAAGCCTTTCGCCACCTTCTTTCGTCTCGAACATCGTAGCATATTAAGTAATGGTGTCTCTGTTTTGCCAATGTAATCACCTGATACGGCTCATGGCAAACAACCCGGAGGCCCCTGTCCATTCTTTTTCCAACAAACGAGCCTCTAACTCAATCGTTCGATCATAGGTCAAGGAATAATTTACCACAGGGTGTTTCCATGAGTCTTGTTTGCGTTTTTCATAAGCTGCAATCGCTTTTTTCTTACCTTGCTCGCTCAACCAAACCTGCTTCCCGGCAGAAACAAAATCTTCTGCCCGATCCCATTGCTTACGATGGATTGTCCCGATTAACACCGTGTCGCAAATCATCACTCGAAACAGCTCCATCAAATCCAGCGCCAGCGGATAAGCAGCCGATCGGGGTTGGTGATAGAATCCGATTGTGGGATCCAGTCCTACTGTTATAATTGCCTGAACGCAATCCCGGTACAACAAACTGTACAAAAAAGAAAGGATCGCATTCGCCGGATCGCGAGGCGGCCGTTTGTTTCTTCCATCAAACGGAATGTAACTCTCATTTTCGCGAGTCAATAGCGATATACACTCAAAGTACGACTTTGCCGCCATTCCTTCATATCCGAGTAGCTGATCCCGATCCGGATTCCGGCCGTGGATGTGCCGTAAAGCGATACGCATCGACTGAATATGCGGTTCGTAAGGAGTCCGATCCCGCTCCCGTGTCAAACGCAAAACGTACCGCAACTGCGCTTCCACTTTGGCCCGAACCAAAATTTTCGCCAACCTCCCAGCCACCTCTTCATCGGAGAGCGCACGATACTGGCGTAACCTACGCTGCGTCCCACCGGCAGCCTGTGTCAAACTGCCGATATATTTTCCACCTGCTGTCATCCAATGAATGTGAATGCCTTTCAGTGCCGCCAAGTGAATCGCCTGTGTGGTGATTTGGCTATTTCCGTGGATTGTAATAGAACCCAAAGATTCACTTGGAAATTCCTTCACATTTCCCTCTTTATCTTGCAGCACAAACGTACCGGCGGACTTACGGATGGTGGAACCCGGTTGGATCACATGTACATCCAATAGATCCCGGTCAGGTGGAAAATATCTGGGCAATTCTTGTTTGTCTGTTGTCAGCAACCTTTCTTCTTCCGGTAAACAGACCGGTGCAAGTGAACATTTCCCACAAAGATTCTCATTTTTGGCAACAGGAGGTCGTTCCAATGAAACTCGCAATTCTCGTGCTCTTCGTATCGCAATCAGCACTTTTTGCCTAATTTCTGCATTAAGAGGGATTCTGGCCGTGCGGTGATCGGCAGCATAATACACACGCGCCTCCGATATTTCACGGCCAAAATGTTCCTCCACCAACATTGCGTAGGCTGCTATTTGCAGTTCATCTGAAGGCCACGCCAGTGTTCGTCCCTCCTGATTGGTACGAGATCGGCCTTTTTTATACTCGAACGGTATCCATTCTCCCCGCTCAGTACGAACACAGTCTACTTTTCCCTGGATTCCTAACTTGTCGCTTTGTAAATTGAAACTGGTAATTTCCACGTATTCGGGCATCTGTTCATGAAAGCGTCGGCCATCGTATACCGCCTTGTCAGCTACCCGAATTTCCTCCACTTCTTCAAGGTAAAATAACCGCTCGCAATAAGCCAATGCGTGAAGCCCCATTACGCGGATGAGCGGTTCCTCAGATGCAGCATTGACCGTCATTCAACCTTCCTCCCGTCTGCTAGAATTCGGTAGAATCCATTATTGACGGTCAATACGAAAATCATTCAACTGATCTAACGAAAAAACCGGATCGATGTGTACCAGCTGAGCTTTTTCCCATACCGTTCCAGCCGAACCTACATGATCCACCCAGACAGGACAGGCCCAATCCCCATCAGGGGAGGGCAAGAGCGCCCATCCTCCTATGACAAATTCATTCACCTGTTCTCGATTAAACAATTGAACCTGATCCACCAAGTGATGGCTTTCTCCACAAGATAATCCACCAAAACGATCAATATTTTCAGGCTGAAAGAAAAATTGACAGAGCCGCTCAATTATAGAATTCTCCGAGTCACCGTCGGTAACACGGACCAAAAAATTCACCCCCGTCAAAACGGTCTGGTAATCTGGCTTACTATTAGTTGGAGCATTCAGATCCTTGTCTTTCACCCGCCGAATTTTGCGTAAGATGATCGATGACACGGGCAACTCTTTCAAAATAATTGCCAATCGGATTCCTCTATACTTCGAACGATCTGTTTCACCAATCATAGACAACAACATTCCATACACGGTTGCAGGTGGGACAAAAGGATAACTTTCAACAAATTCCCGCGCTTGCGGAATAGCGAAAGAAGCAATCGGCACTGTCACATGAAGCCATAATGTTTCCTTTGCATCGGACATACGCTGTCCACCCCTAAACCAAGTGCTCGCGGACAAAGGCGATAGTCTCCTTAATCCCGGCATATACATGCGCCCCTTTTTCTTTTAGCAAACGGGCTTCATCTGAACCAGAAATGGCGCCTCCGATGACCAGTTCATCGGCCGAGATATCACCAGCTTCGACTCTTCTTACCAATTCAATCAGCCGTAACGGTTTTCCCACTTCTTGTTCAAATACATAGAGAATTCTGGGAGCCGGGTCATGGGAGACACGCATCACCATCGTCAGCGGTGAAAAGTCATACAAAAATCGGCTCTGGTTGCCTCCCACTTCGGTCAAAGATCCGAACGCCTCCAAGACAGCCTTGGCCCTTTCGGGACGATAGAGCTGGGAAGGAGTGAAGGAAAAACTGTACTGATAAGAAGTAGCATGCATCTCGGTAGCATACAGGGAAGTTCTTCCCTTTTGCCCTCCTCTTGCATTAAATGAGGTCTCACCAAAGAACGGGTACAATGATACCGCTCGAGTGACTTCCAATGCCCCCCGACGGGCAGTAGTGGTTCCCTTCGCACGCTTGTTTGACGATTTTGTTTCCCCATCTTCCTCTTTTTCCGCTTGAGCAGCTTTGGCGTCCATAAATCCCATCACATCGTCATCGATATAAGCTTCAGCCGAGAATGCCTGGTTTTCAATAACAAAATCCTGTTTGTCCTCATCCCACCTTCGGTTGATTCGCAAAAGTTCGTCTCCTGATTCATCGTACATTTTTTGCCACAAATACCTGAGTGCAAAGCGGATTGCTTCAGCAGATACACTCGTATGAACTTCCCCGTTCCACAGGATCTTTTGCAATGTTGTCAGATTCCCTTCATTTTCCCCTCTATTGTTGGCAGCCACACCAAATTGCGTTACAACCGTTCCGTGAACATGAATTGTCATTTGATTCTCCTCCTTCAGAGATTATCATTGTGAGACGTCCAATTCATCATCGCCGTCGTTCGGAAGATATTTTGCACCATCTTCCTTACCGGTATATGTCACAATAGCCAACAAACACAAATCCCTTGCTTCTTTCCAATCGCTTTCAATCGCGGCTTGGAACAACATACTTGCTCTTTCCTGCGGCGTGAGGTGCTTAAGTCGGGCTCGATTCACCGCGAGAAAACGTAACAATTCTTCGCGAAAACTCTCCTTTGTCCGGCACTTGCTGAAAGCCAGGACCATCCGGTCGTATTCCCTTTCCAACAAACTTTCTACATTGGCCCCGCTGTTTTTTGCATCAGCCGCCACCTTGCCGTACCGATTGCGCACTGCTACCTGGATCAAGTCTACAAATTGACGCTTCACTTCTTGGCTCCATTCCATCTCTCGTAGCAACTTCCCCAACTCCTTTCTCCATCGAAGAATTCGTCTTCCCATACCATTGCCTGCATATTGTGCAAAGCCCGAATACCACGGCCGCTCATGTATCAGATTTTCGGCTATGCGATTCCGCATCGGCATGACTTCAACGTATGTCACATTTCCATCGGCATCACGCTGTTCGTATGGCTGTAAATGTTCATCAATGAACAAATACGTTGTAATCATTTCCGGTTTCAGCGTAGCAGTCGATATCACACCCGTTCTGGTTTTTTGTTGCTTGCTCCATCCCACCGTTCCAAATCGCATAACCTGGAAATTCAACTGCCCTTGATTTGATTCACGAAAATCGATATCGAGCCGAAAAGCGGTTGCGTCTAATAGAAACATGGTGGCTGATAGCAAGGCGGCATCCGATTCTCCGGCAACATACAGATGTTGATGTAGTTGGGCTTGGGACGACTTGTAAAGTCGCAGCAATCGTTCGGTATGCCGTTCGAGTGAGACAGGGCGTGGAATGGCCAGAACAAACTGGGTTCTAGGATCAAAATCACCATTTGTTAACCGCGCCCTACCGGAAAAGTAAAGACAACCAAGCGGCGCACACAGCAACAAAAGGTATCGTTCCGGCGGATCCTGCAAAGCGGTTTGTTTGGAAAACGCATTATGGCGCACCATCCCCCCCGGAAATGCCCATCCTTTGATTTCGATCTGCTTGTTTTTTTCGATCGCTTCACTAATCTCGCTTGCTGATGCAAGGGATCGATGCTTAAAATCGAATAGGGGTAGAAAGGTGACCGGTATATGTTGCTCTCCGATCGAGTAAACTGCGGTATGACTTTGTTTAGCCGCTGTTCGGGAATTAGGATGTTGAATAAACGTTCCCAACAACATTTGTTGAAAATGGGCTTTGTACATAACCGAACACTGATAAAGCAAGGGAAAATCAATCAACCCCTGATCATCGATGCGGTAAACGGTTTTCAATAGTGACGCGATCGAGTCCGTATCAGCCCCCAACTTTGGAAGACGAAGCGTATTCCCTTCTACTCGATACTCCCATTCCGGCAGAAGCTCCCCATAGGGTTCCAATTGTCGCAAACTTGCAAGCAGTCCGGTTAAACCAGCACGATGAAGCGGACTCATTCCAGGACCGTTTAGATCAAAGATCCATTCATGCTTCATATTTCCACCTCCCTCCCATCTCAAGGGAATATTCAATCGAATCATTCGGTATTATGAAGGCGTGACGGTAGCGTTTTAGACCTTTGGGCAACCCTTTTTCAGGCAAAGGAATTACATATCTCGCCAACCGTTTCCACCTTATAGGTATTTCAGCCAATACATACTTCTCACGTATACAGTCAACTGTGTAACCGGGTGTTCTCAAAGATTTCTCTACTCTACAGGATACAAAATTCTTCCAGCCAAACGCTATTTTCTTGGTTGCTTCTTGCTTTTCCGCGGTCATCAAAACCAAAGCCAAGTCATTTTGTGAAACCCTATGGCCCTGCAAGTTTAACAGCATCCGTTCACATTCATCCAAATCCCGTGGATCATATGGATCGGGCTTCGCCGGTCGCCAAAAGAATGCTTCTTTGGCCGTATCTTCTGTAGCAGCGTAACGGTTCAAGCGACCCAATCTCTGAATTACAGATGGAAAATCTGCTATTTCTGACAAAAGCAAATCAGCAGAAATATCAAAACTCATTTCACAAATTTGTGTGGTGACCACACAACATGGTCCTTCCTGTCGGAAAGCTTCCACCACCTCCTGTTGACGATGCACCCGGTCTTGGTATTCAAAACGGGAGTGGTACAAATACCAACGAACATTGATATCCCGTCCCTTGGCTTCTTCTTTCACCAGCTCTTCATAATACCGCCGAGCCACTTCGACTTGATTGGCAACCAACAGTACTTTTCCGCCACGGTTCAAAACATCCCACAAACGCCAGTCCGGAAATCGATCAGCCACATGAATCAGATATCTCCTTCGTTTCTCATACGATTCGGGACCGTTTATCCAGTTTACAGATATTCCTCGTGTAGAGAGCACCTGCTTAATCTGTTCTTTTCTGTGAGGTTGCAATGAAGCCGACATTAACAAAGTGGGAATCCGCACCGTGCGTAAAAATTCCAACAGGTGACCAAACAAGATTTCATCATAAGCGTGTACCTCATCAAACACCACAACGCTGTTGAGTAATTTGGGGAACAAAATAGCACTCGCCCGGACGTTTTGGAGTACACCAAGAATAGTATCTACAGTGCACATCACTATTGGTCGTTGGATTCGTTCTACCGCACTCATCCAATCCGTTTCCTCGTCTTCTCCATTGGCCAGCAGTTCCATATCAACAGCGCTACGGGAATGGAGGAGCTTGCTGATTTCCGGTACAGCCAATCCATAATCTATGTAGCCTTGTGTCGCAGTTGCTGTAGTGGGATATGCAAGAAAAAAATTTACCGCTCGTCTGTTAGCCGCCCAGAGATTAGACGCCAACGTTTTTCCCGATCCGCATCCTGCTTCGACCACGGTAATCAAGCTTTCGCTACGAGCCACGCGCTGTTGAAAATCACTGATTTCCGGGTTGACAACGCGCCCCTGCAGCCGGTATTCCCGTAATTTATCAAAATATCCGGATATGGATTGTCCCCGAAGCGCTGTCTCAATGGCAGGAAAATGCTCATTCTGCCATTCTTCCCTTGTAGCGGCGTTCACCGAACCTAAACTGTCCGCGGCAAGAAGCAATATTCGCAAAAGCATTGCAAATTTGCCCTTTGGTGTGTCCGCATTTTGTTCCAATCCGCTTGCTTCGAGGGCAGACTGATAGTCCCTCTCCACATTTGTTATTATCCATCTGGGTTCAGCAAGTAGTGCGGGAATTTCCTCAGCAAGAATCTCGACACCGGATATCGCTTCCAGGAGCTTGCATACTTTCAAAAAATCTTCATGTTTGACAAATGGAGCAACTTTCACTCTAGAATGAGTGTCCTTGGGCGGGAATTTCAAATGATGCCCCAATATGGCTGTTCTCAGTGAAACAAACCGCCAATCATGCAGGGAAGATGGTGAATCCGGTAAGCCTAACACAGTTAGAATCGCCTGTCGAATTCCCCTGTGTTGACGCAAAATCCAATCCGATATGATTTCATGCCGGATTGGCTGTTGTTTCTCGGCACTTTCACCATACATTAGCTGTTGGAAAAACGGATTGGCTTTTCCCAAGTCATGTAAGATCGCAGCGAGCGATAACGCCTTGCGAAACAGATTTGTCATCTCTCCATCTTCCAACATGCCCAGCAGATGATGATCCGACAGTACTTCTCCGATTAATCGGGATACATCCATGACCTGTTCAATATGCCCTTGCAGAGTGGCAGCATAACCGGCTTGACCACCAATTGGAACTTTCTTTGCCAATAAGGATCTCATGGAACTTCATCTCCCTTGACAGGAACAAAAAAGCCAGCTCCATAGCGCCGTCGTCCCCCAAGGCCAAAAACTTGGATGCGAATCGAATCTTCATCTTCCAAACCTGAAAGACGAACCCCCCATCCAACAATTTTTTTATTGTGGATTCGGATAACTCTTCGCCGCAACAGGGTGATCGCGATCTTTTCGGTCCTAATCTCAAGCTCCCTCAGTTGCTCCAAAATCTTCTCTTCCATTTTCTCTTCGCTTGTGGCATTCTTAATAACAACCAGTCTAGTTTGCAATGAGAGGCTGGGAAGAATCGGCCACAGCTGTGGTACTCCGAATCGTACTGAATCTTCCTTAAGTTGCAATTTCCGGCCGGCCAAACCGATTACTTCACCGATATAACTAGTGGGAACCTGAAAAAAGATTCGGGAAAATCGATTTAATCGCATCCTGTTACCAAAGGCCTCACCGCCAATAATGGGAGAGAAAGCGAACCCATCCAACTCGTGCAAACTCGGTTTCTCACGAGAAATAGCGGCGTACATTGCTTCGTGATGATCAACGGAAATCTCTTGTCCGTAAACGGGAAAATTGACACGAAGCAATTGATCCAATGCGAATTCTGTCTTCATCAAATCACCTCCTTTGATGTATTTTTGTCTTTGTGTGTTACCAATCATATCAGTCAAAACCATTATATACACATGGCTCAACCAATGTCAACACTTGGTAATGCAATGATTGCTATTTAGCGTTGAGCACTATTTTTGTCTTGTGTGCTACAAAAAACTTTAGTAGTGGCAGTGATGCCTTCGGGCGATTCTACTCGGTAATTCGCTAACTATTAGCTAGTTGTATTTGACTGTGATGCCCTAAATGGCAATTTTACGAAAACATCTCCTGATACGCTTTGAATCTGTTCATCCGGTTGCTCTTCCCTAAAACAGGAGTTTCTTCCCAGTCTGCTGGATCCAGGTTCATCCTACAAATGAATACCCCCTGCCAGTAAACACCCCTTCATTCCCCATTTATTCATAAAGTTCCAGCCAGCGTTTTAACGTGTCCTTCATCGCTGCGCGGTACGCCTTGGGTTCCAGGATCTCCGCCGCCGGCCCGTACTGGAACAGCCAGTTCAGAAACTCCCGGTCATGATTCAGGGTGACTTCAAACAGCAGGCTCCCATCCGGCAAATCGGTCATTACCGGCCGCACGAACATCTCTTCTTCCTTGATGTACCGGGCGACATCCGGATGAAACCGGATTTTGAAACGAATCGATTTCGTCCCCCGTTCAATCGACCAGGTATGTTTTAAATAGTGCCTGATGTTGAAATTCCCTTTCTCAAAAAAACGGTCGGTCAGCTTCACGTCGCGAAACCGGCTGAGACGGAACGTCCGGACCTCCCGGGCCAGGTGGCAGTAGCCGATCAGGTAAAACCGCTGTTCCCGCGGCACCAGATAATAGGGATCGATCAACCGCTCCGTCAGTTCGTTCCGGCTCTGGGTGTGGTAGGCGGCCTCGATCGTTTTTTCCGACAGGATCGCCTGGATGATCTGGGGGAGAAAATTGGGTCCCTCCTCCCGGTACGCGGGGGTCCCCATTTGAATCATCTCGCCGACCCGGTTGAGAATCTCCCTGTCCTGCGACTTTTTTCTCAAATGGGCGGCCATCACCTTGTCGTACGCACTGTCAAACCCCGGCGGCAGTTTGCTTTTGTCCAACAGGGACGGCAGCACGGAAAAGGCCAGCGCCTCCTGTTCCGTCCAATTCAACGGATAGAGGGCGAAATTTCCCGCAAACGTGTACCCCTTCCCGTATCCTTCGTTCGTGATCGGGGCCAGGACATCCAGTGCCCGCAAATCCCGGTAAACCGTCCGTTCGGTGGTTTCGCATTTGTCCGCCAGTTCTTTGGCCGTAATCCCCGGCTTCGCCTGGATCGCATGCAGAATTCGAAGCCAGCGAATCAGCTTTTCCGCCATATTTTCATCCTCCTGCACAATCGGCCCAAAGCGTCCCCGTTGCCTAAAAGTTAATTGTTGTAAAAATTAGCCGCAGTCTTGTGCAATCCTTCCCGAATTTGTAAATAAAAAGCGAACTTTGCAAACGACGCAAAATCTCCGGAAAAACGCCTTCCTGTCTCAATCCTGTGCCCGGGTCATTCAATTCCCGATCCCGGTAACTTTCCCTTTTCAATCGCGCCTGTCAGTTCCACGATCACCGTGTCTTTCACAATAAACCGCACGATTCCGTACGTGCCGGCCGGTTTTAAAGATTTCCGGCCCAAAATAATGAACAGTCCCTGTGATGGCCACATACACGGGTTCCACCTGATCCATCGCTCTTTCCCCCTTTTTCATATGGGATAGATCCATGATAAAAAAAGAAACTGACCACTCTCTGTCAGCAAACAGACGTTCTCCGCCATCTCTTCCTCGATTCGGACAAATAGTTGACAAAAAATTTCAACTTTTTAATCGAAAATAGTTTATAATGGAATTGGAAGGAGAAAACGCTCTCGCAAACGGCGATCATCGTCGTTCTCCACATCTCAGACACGTATCCTGGCGGATGATCTACCTTCCGAGTAAAAACGCGAAAGGAGGGTTTGAAATGTCATTTGCCCATTTTGACGAGATTTACACTGTCTGCTGCGAGGCGGCCGAAGGAAAATTGGTCATTTCGCTCATCGCGGTGGAAAGGGCTGAACACGGCGAACATCCGCCTGGTCGCGCACCCGCTTTTCTTTCCGTCCCCAAAACGCTCCTACCTGCCACCGCAAATGAACGGGAAACGGACAAACCCCTGGTATGGAGCTGATCACCTAAAAAAATCAGTCAGCCGCACTCGACTGACTGATTTTTTTGCGTTGCATCCCGCACAGGGCGTTTCAATCCCAGTTTAGGGCATCCTTCGCCGCGTCCTTCACTTTTTCAAAAAACGTTTTGTGCTGCTCATTCGGCTTGCTGCCCAACTCCTCGCCCAATTGCCGCAAGAGTTCCCGTTGCTTTGCCGTTAAATCGGTGGGAGTGACCACCACCACGCGGACATGCAGGTCCCCGCGATAGGAGCTGTGCAAACGCGGCATTCCTTTGCCGCGAAGCCGGAAAGAGGTTCCCGTCTGCGTTCCTTCCGGAATCCGCAGCTTCACCTTTCCGTCCAGCGTCCTGACTTCGATCTCGTCGCCCAGCGCGGCCTGCACGAAGCTGATGGGCACCCGGCAGTGGAGGTCGTCGCCGTCCCGTTCGAAAAACTCGTGTTCCCGCACGTACACGACAATATACAAATCGCCCGGCGGCGCCCCTTTGTCCCCGGCCTCCCCCGCCCCGCTGATGCGGATCCGGTTGCCGGTATCGACACCCGCCGGAATTTTCACCTGGATCTTCTTGCGGACCCGGATCGTACCGGCTCCCCGGCACTGGGTGCAAGGTTCCTTGATGAGCTTGCCGTCGCCGCCGCACGCCTGGCAGGGGCGCCGGTTCACCATCCGGCCCAGCGGCGTGTTGATGACTTGCTCCTGCATACCGGTTCCGCGGCAGACGGAACAGGTTTCCGGATGCGTCCCTGGTTTGGCTCCCGTCCCGTGACAGGTGGGACATTCTTCCGTCCGCGGGATCTCAATTTCCTTTTCAACGCCTTTGGCCGCTTCTTCAAACTCGATCTGCAGATTGTACTGCAAATCGGCGCCTCTGCGGGGACCGCGCTGGCGTCCCCCGCCAAAGAACATATCAAAAATATCGCCAAACCCGCCGAAATCGCCAAAGTCGCCGGCTCCGCCGCCAAAACCGGCGCCCGGGTCCGCGTGTCCGAATTGGTCGTAGCGGGCCTTTTTTTCTTTGTCGGACAACACCTCGTAAGCTTCGTTTATTTCTTTGAACTTCGCTTCCGCTTCCGGGTCGTCCTTGTTCACGTCCGGATGATATTTGCGTGCCAGCTTGCGGTACGCTTTTTTGATCTCGTCTTCCGTCGCGTTTCTGCTGACGCCAAGGATTTCGTAATAATCTCGCTTACTCAAGAACGGACCTCCTTCCTCAAACTGAGCCCCGTTTGCTCACGCTAGCTCCGTTATACACAGAAGAAAAGTCAAAGCCCGGATGCCCCTGCGACTTTGACTTTTCGCCGCCGTCCTTATTTCTTGTCTTCGTTTACCTCCGTATATTCGGCGTCGACGACAGTGTCATCCCGCTTGCCCGCACCGCCGTCGCCGCCGGCCTGCTGGGCTTGCGCCGCCTGCTGATACAGTTTGACGGACAGTTGCTGAACCACTTGGCCGAGTTCTTCCGAAGCTTTCTTGATCGCTTCGGTATCGGTTCCCTTCAGCGCTTCTTTCAGTTTGTCCTTCGCCGCGTTCGCCTTGTCGATTTCCGCTTTGTCCACCTTGCCTTCCAGGTCTTTCAGCGTCTTCTCGGTGGTATACACCAGCGAATCCGCGTTGTTGCGGATCTCCACTTCTTCCCGGCGCTTGCGGTCGGCTTCCGCGTTCATCTCCGCCTCTTTCACCATCCGTTCCACTTCTTCCTTGCTGAGACCGGAAGAGGAGGTGATGGTGATCTTCTGGCTCTTGCCCGTTCCAAGGTCTTTGGCGGACACGTTGACAATTCCGTTTGCGTCAATGTCGAAGGTGACTTCGATTTGCGGAACGCCGCGCGGCGCCGGCGGAATGTCCGTCAGCGTGAAGCGGCCAAGCGTCTTGTTGTCGCGGGCAAATTCGCGCTCCCCTTGCAGAACGTGAATCTCCACCGACGTCTGGTTGTCGGCCGCCGTCGAAAATACCTGGCTCTTCGAGGTAGGAATGGTCGTGTTCCGTTCAATCAGCTTGGTCATCACGCCGCCAAGCGTTTCAATGCCGAGCGACAGCGGAGTGACGTCAAGCAGCAGAACGTCTTTCACTTCGCCGGTGAGAACCCCTGCCTGAATGGCCGCCCCAATCGCCACGACCTCATCCGGGTTGACGCCTTTGGTCGGTTCCTTGCCGATCAGCTTCTTGATCGCTTCCTGAACAGCCGGTATCCGGGTCGAACCGCCGACGAGAATCACCTTGTCGATCTGGCTCGGCGTCAGGCCCGCATCGCTTAAAGCCTGGCGGGTCGGTCCGAGGGTCGCTTCCACCAGATCGGCGGTCAGTTCTTCAAACTTCGCGCGGGTAAGGTTGACTTCCAGATGCTTCGGGCCGGTTGCGTCCGCCGAAATAAACGGCAGCGAAATGGTGGTCGTCAGCACCCCCGACAGTTCCTTTTTGGCTTTTTCCGCCGCATCCTTCAAGCGCTGCATCGCCATCTTGTCCTGGGACAGGTCGATGCCGGTATCCCGCTTGAACGTATCGATCAGGTATTTCATGATTCGTTCGTCAAAATCGTCACCGCCCAGGCGGTTGTTCCCGCTGGTCGCTTTCACTTCAAACACGCCGTCCCCCAGTTCCAGGATCGACACGTCGAAAGTGCCGCCCCCGAGGTCGTAGACAAGGATCGTCCCTTCTTCTTCCTTGTCGAGACCGTAAGCCAGAGCGGCCGCAGTAGGCTCGTTGACGATCCGCAAAACTTCCAGACCGGCGATTTTCCCCGCGTCTTTGGTCGCCTGCCGCTGGGAATCGTTAAAATAGGCCGGCACCGTAATGACCGCCTGCTTGACCGGTTGGCCGAGATAGGCTTCCGCGTCGGCCTTCAGCTTTTGCAGGATCATTGCCGAGATTTCCTGCGGCGTGTATTCTTTTCCTTCGACCGTCACCTTATGGTTGGTGCCCATATGGCGCTTGATCGAGATCACCGTGTTTTCCGGGTTGGTGACCGCCTGGCGTTTTGCGACGTCGCCGACCAGGCGCTCGCCGTTCTTGATGGCAAGCACGGACGGGGTCGTGCGTCCGCCTTCCGCGTTGGGAATGACAACCGGTTCGCCGCCTTCCATGACGGCCACGCAAGAGTTGGTCGTACCCAAGTCAATGCCGATTACCTTACTCATTCGATAGCCCCCCTGTTCCTTGTATCCTGATTCGTTGCTTCAATCCGTTGTTTCCGGGTCATTGTTTACTTTGACACCTTGACCATTGCCGGCCGCACGACCCTGTCGTGCAGCATGTATCCTTTCCGGAGTTCTTCCACCACAATACCGGATTCATATTCTTCGCTTTCCACCTGCATAACCGCTTCATGAAAATTTGGGTCAAACGGCTGACCCACGGCATTCATTTCGGTCACGCCTTCCCGCTCCAACGTGCCGAGAAACTGGCGGAACACCATATCGACGCCTTTTTTCAGGGATTCGGCATCGGTGGCTTCAGCCGCCATCGCCAGGTGAAAATTGTCGAGCACAGGCAGCATTTCCTGCACCAAACGCAGGGTGGCGTATTTGCTGAGCTCCTCTTTTTCCTGGCGTGCCCGTTTGCGGAAATTGTCAAAATCGGCACTCGTCCGGAGGAGGCGGTTGTGCAGTTCTTTCATTTCTTCGCTCAATCGGGCGATCTCCGCAAGCAGTTCTTCGCGGCTGCGCGGGTCTGCAACCGCCGCGTCCTGCGTCTCTGCGGGATTCGCCGTATCCCCTTCGGTTTTCGCCGCTTCCGGTGTGTCCGGTGTTGTTTCGACTGCCGGCGTTTCCTCTGTTTCCGGTATGTCCTCCGTTTGCTTCCGATGCTGCTCCATCGTGTCCCTCCCCGTTTCGCTAGACCGTATTTCCCTGATTGCTCATCTTTCAATTTTATTTGTGCATTTATTTGTGCAGCCGCGTCAAAAGATCGGAAAGGAGCTTGGCCAGATGATCCATCACGCCGATCACCCGGCTGTACTCCATCCGGGTCGGACCGAGCACGCCGATGGTGCCGGCCGCTTTTCCGTCGATGTGGTAGGTGGCGGTGATGACCGAGCAATCTTTCAATTCTTCCAGATCGTTTTCAAGACCGATCCGCACCTGAACGCCGGGCGCATTTTGCTGGCTCAAAAGCCGCAGCACGGCATGGTTGGTTTCCAGCATGTCAAGCAGCGGGCGCAATTTCTCGACATCGCGGAACTCCGGCTGGTTCAGAATCTTCGTCGTGCCGCCGAGATACACGCGGTCGTCTTTATCCGGCCGCACGATCTGGTTGAGGATCGCCATCACATCTTCGTAATGATCCATATAGCGGTTCAATTCGCCCATGATTTCGCTGTACAGCCGGGTCTTGGCCTGGCTCAAGGGAACACCGACCAATTTGTTGTTCAAGATGGCGACAAACCGGCTGATATCGTCGGTGGAAATTCCATCCGGCACCGCTACTTTTCTGTTCTCCACATGGCCGGTGTCGGTGACCAAGATTGCGACCGCCGTCCGTTCCGTCAACGGGATCAACTGAATGTGTTTCAGTTTGATCTCCTGAATCTGCGGTTCCAACACCAGCGCCGTATAGTTGGTCAGGCTCGAGAGAATCTGCGCGGTTTCCTGGACGACGCGCTCCATCGCGTCGATCTTGTCGACGAATATTTTTTTCAACTGAAACAGCTCTTCCGGCGTCAGACGCAAAGGATGGATCAAATGATCCACATAAAACCGGTATCCCTTCTGGGACGGAATCCGTCCGGCCGACGTGTGCGGCTGTTCCAGGTAGCCCATCTCTTCAAGATCCGCCATCTCGTTGCGAATCGTAGCCGGCGAAAAGTTCACTTCCGAACGCTTCGAGATCGTGCGTGAACCGACCGGTTCGGCAGAATGGACGTAATCTTCGACGATCATCCGCAAAATCATCTGCTGGCGCTCTGACAGCATCGGTGTTCACTCCTTTTGTTAGCACTCTATCGTCTTGAGTGCTAACCACTACGTAAAAAATAACAAATCGCGTCCGCAGTGTCAACTGAGAAGGAAACCCGCAAACACTTCGTTGGCGATGGGAAGCGCTCCTTTGGCCAGGCGGACCCCAACCGCGTCTTCGATTAACAGACCGTCCCGCACATAGTTTGCGATCACTTCGCCAAACACCTCATTCATGTCCGTACCGTGACGGTTCCGAAAGCGGGCGCGCTCGACTCCCCGAATCATCCGAAGTCCGAGAATCATGGTATCTTCCCGCCGGATGGGTTCCGGGATTTCTTCCCGTTCAACGACGGGGCGTTTGCCGGACAAACAGGTCTCAATATAAGCGGGAACGTTGGGTTCAATTACATAGCGGACATGGTTGACATAGCCGTGCGCCCCCGCCCCGGCGGCCAGATACGGCTCGTTCCGCCAATACACCTGATTGTGGCGGCAGGCATAACCAGTTTTTGCAAAGTTGGAGATTTCATACATTCCGTAACCGGCAGCTTCCAATGTCTCCATTAACAATAGGTACATGGCAAGGTCGTCTTCTTCCGGCGGCAGTTGCAGCTTGCCCCGTTCCTGCCAGACGGCGAACGGCGTTCCTTCTTCCACTTTAAGCGAATACGCGGAGATGTGTTCCGGCGCCAACTCGACGGTTTTTCGCAGGCTGTCGCTGAAAATGTCCACCGTTTGCCCCGGCACTCCAAACATCAAGTCGAGGTTGATCGACGAAAATCCGGCCTGCCGCGCCTTGTCGTAACTGTGGTAAACGGTGAGACTGTCGTGCAGCCGGCCCAATTTTTTCAAAATCGGGTCATGAAAAGACTGTACGCCAAAAGAGAGGCGGTTGACCCCTCCCTCTTTCAATACGCGCAACTTGTCCGCATTGACGGTGCCGGGGTTCGCTTCGACCGACACTTCCGCGTCCTCCGCGAGCCGGAAGCAACTGTGCAGGATTTCGAGCATCCGCTCCGTTTGCTTCACACTGAACACCGTCGGCGTTCCGCCGCCGAAAAAAACGGTCCGCAGCGGTTCCCACGGCAGTTCCCGCGACAACAGACGCATCTCCTGCTCCAGCGCGTCGAGATACCGGTCCATCACTTCGCCGGTGGACACGTAAGAATTAAAGTCGCAATAGTAACATTTGCTGGCGCAAAACGGGATATGGACATAAAGCGAACTCGGTTTCATCATGCCGCTCTCCGACCGCCGTTCAGTCCATTTTGAGCACGGCCATGAACGCTTCCTGCGGCACTTCCACCGAGCCGACCTGCTTCATGCGCTTTTTTCCCTCTTTTTGTTTTTCGAGGAGTTTGCGCTTCCGGGTGATGTCCCCGCCGTAACACTTTGCAAGGACGTTCTTCCGCATCGCCTTGATGGTCTCCCGCGCGATGACTTTGTTGCCGATCGCCGCCTGAATCGGAACTTCGAACTGCTGGCGCGGGATCAGTTCTTTCAATTTCTCGCACAACGCTTTGCCGCGCTCGTACGCCTTGTCCCGGTGAACGATGAAAGACAGCGCGTCCACCACTTCCCCGTTGAGGAGAATGTCCATTTTCACCAATCTGGAAGCGCGGTATCCGATCAGTTCGTAATCGAACGACGCGTATCCTTTGGTGCTCGATTTCAGGCGGTCGAAGAAGTCGTACACGATCTCGGTCAACGGAACTTCGTAGATCAAAGTGACACGGGTTTGGTCGAGGTATTGCATGTCGACAAACACGCCCCGTTTTTCCTGGCACAGTTCCATCACCGGTCCGACGTAGTCCTTCGGCACGATAATCGAAGCTTTCACGAAAGGTTCTTCGACGCGGTCGATTTTTCCGGTTTCCGGCATCTTGCTCGGATTGTCGATCTCAAGCTTTTCGCCCGCCGTGGTGTAAACATGGTAGACAACGCTGGGAGCGGTCGTAATCAAAGTCAGGTCATACTCCCGCTCCAGACGTTCCTGGATCACTTCCATGTGCAAAAGGCCCAGGAATCCGCAGCGAAACCCGAAGCCGAGAGCGGTTGACGTCTCCGGTTCGTATTTCAACGACGCGTCGTTCAATTCAAGCTTTTCAAGCGCTTCCCGCAAGTCGTTGTAGTCGGCCGAGTCAACCGGGTACAGGCCGCAGAACACCATCGGGTTGATTTTGCGGTAACCCGGCAGCGGCTCCGGTGCCGGCGCTTTCGCGTCCGTCACGGTATCCCCGACCCGTGTGTGCTTGACGTTTTTGATCGATGCCGCGATGTAGCCGACGTCACCGACCATCAACTCGTCAACCGGCGTCATGCGCGGCTTCATGGTGCCGATCTCCACCACTTCGTACTCCGCTCCGGTCGCCATCATCCGGATTTTCATGCCCGGCTTGATCGAACCGTTGACCACCCGCACATAGATGATGACGCCCTTGTAAGGGTCGTAATGGGAATCGAAAATCAGCGCTTGCAACGGCTGGTCCGGATCGCCGGACGGGGCCGGAATTTTCATCACGATCTGTTCCAGAATCTCTTCGATGCCGATTCCCGCTTTGGCCGACGCGAGCACCGCTGCCGACGCGTCAAGGCCGATCACGTCTTCAATTTCCTGTTTGACGCGTTCCGGTTCGGCCGCAGGCAGGTCGATTTTGTTGATGACCGGCAGGATCTCCAAGTCATTTTCCAGCGCCAGGTACACATTGGCCAGCGTTTGCGCCTCGATCCCCTGCGCGGCATCGACGACCAGCAGCGCCCCCTCGCACGCGGCAAGGGAACGGCTGACTTCGTACGTGAAGTCCACGTGCCCCGGCGTATCGATCAGGTGAAGGATGTAATCTTTGCCGTCCTTCGCGCGGTAGTTCAGGCGGACAGACTGGAGTTTGATGGTGATTCCCCGCTCCCGCTCGAGGTCCATGTTGTCCAATACCTGCTCCTGCATTTCACGCGCCTGCAGCGCACCCGTATATTCCAGAATCCGGTCAGCCAATGTCGACTTCCCGTGGTCGATATGCGCGATGATCGAAAAGTTGCGGATATATTTCTGTCTTTCTCTCGCGTCCATGAATGATTCCCCTAACCGTAAAAATGCTATCGTACATTATAGCACCCCCATCCAGACGCCCGCAATCCGCAATCGATCCGCTCTATAAAGCCAAACGGCGACGGCGTCAAAAACCCGCCGTCGCTTTGTGAATCAAATACACGGCCAGAGAACCGACCCATTCGATCAGCTTTCGGGCGATCGTTTGCAACAGCCTCCCGATTTCAAATCCCGCTTCGTTGACCGCCTCGCCCCATTCGCTTTTCGTTGCCTCGATTTGACGGCTCCACGTGTCGCCGAGAGTCGGTTTCGGCTGCACCATCCGCTCTCCGGGAACCGTCCTTTCCATCGCTTGTCCGTCGGTATCAGTATAAATCGCCTTCGGCGGCCCGCCGGTTCCGACCAGTGCCTGGATCCCCCGTTCCGCCGCATGAAAGCCGATTCCCGCCAGTATCGCCGCCATACAGGCAAGGCCCGCATACAGCATAAAACCACGCACGCTCCGCACGGCATCATCCTCCCTGTCTCTGTCCGGCCTTTCAATCCAGTTTATTCAAATTTTATTCAAATCCAGTTTGTTTCCAGTATGTTCGGGAGAATGCCGTTCTATACCGGGCGCGGTTTGCAGCCGGCATACCCGTTACGGCCTGGCGGCTTTCTGATCCTCCTTGACCAGTTCGGCGATTGCGTTCGCCAGCAGATCCGCCGTATAATACGCTTCCTGCAGCGTGTTGCCCGGACCGCCGATCTCGATGATGACCGAGTTGGCAAACAGATCCTGATTGTATCTGGTGTCATAGTCGTTGCTGCGCTTTGTAAAGGCCCCCTTCGAAAGGCCCGGATACATCTCCTGCAGTTTGTTGTGAATCCTTTTGGCAAACTCCTCGTTTTGCCTTGCATTCGGATTCGACCCGCCGACGATGAATGACACTCTGGCAGCCTCTTTGTCCTTGATTTTCAGGGTCGTTTTCTCCCGGGGCAGCGAATCCCTGTGTATGTCAAACACCATCTTGAGGCTGTTGTTTTTGTTCAACACTTCGCTGACCGTTTTCCGGGAGAGATCGTATTCGTTCTTGATGTCTCCCTTGTACCAGTAGTCGTTCTTGGTTTGAATCGCCGCAATGTTTTTCTCTTTGAGCGATCTGAGCAGCCTTTCCCCGACCAGGGTGATGTTCTTGTCCTTGTCGTAGGCTTTTTCAGGGTCGGTTTCGCCGTTGAGTTCCGGCAAAAACGACTCCCGGTTGTGCGTGTGGTAAATATAGACAACCGGCTTTCCGTCTGTCTGAAACGGTTCGCTTTCTTTCGGCTGGGATGGTTGCGGCGGCCCCATCCGGTCAGGGGTTTGCGGATCCGTATCTTCCCCCGGGTGCTCCACGGAATCTTTCGTCAACGGTTCAAAATTGCTGACCGCCATCGCGGCGATGGAGCCGCCGAGCATCGTCTCCGGATGATCGACATTGATATCCGTAAACAGGTAAAACAGCATGGAAGTCAAATTGGAACGCGGTTCTTTCGGTTTGCCGGTCGGATTCGGCTGCGCCGACGCGTACAACGGAATTTCCTGGCTCATAATCGAATTCAACGATTGGTTGCTCACCGAATGGAGAACGCGGGAAGCGAACGAATTGCTGCTCTTGGCCGCCATCAACTGCACCGCGATCACGCTTACAAAAAGGATCAGCACCGCAATCGCCAGACTCATCGTAATCACCATCGTCCGCGCCTTACGGGTCCCCATGTTGAACGTCACGGACCGGAACTGCCTGCGATAAGGGGGCCGGTTCATAAACTTGCTCCTCTCCCATTCAATATCTGTGAAAATGATATGTTACGAGATTTCCCGTTATGCCTGTTGAATACACAGTTAAAGTACATCCGCCCAGAACTGATGCCTATCCGTTTACATACTCTAGAACGATCGATACATGACGGCAATGAGGAGTGAAATTCATGCCATCCCTCATCCTGGGGCCCGTGAAAATCATCAGTGTTTCCGGCACCGTCCTGTTTGGCGATACGGCGTTCATCGCTCCCAAGAGCGCTTCCAAAACCTATAACGGTTCAGGCTCAGGCGACGTCGGGGATTTTCAGTTTTCCACCAACGTAATCAGCAATACCAATACATTCGACTCCGACCTTGTGGATGACAACATCAACGCGGGTACTTAGCAAACAAGAAAACGGCTGCCTCCCCCCTGGAAAAAAACAGGGGGTTTAGCGTGTTGTTCGGATTGGCGCAAACCTGTGGTCATTTGCGTTTAAATGCGATATCGTTATAGGATTAATGGTAAATAGGAAATGCGGAAACGATCGGGAAGAGGTGTTTGCTTTGGAGCGTTTGCGGGAAATATTGCGCCAGATCGACGGCAAAGGATACAAAGCCTACAAACAGATCGAAGGTACATATGAATATGAAGGGGAAGGGTTCCTGCTCCACATCGACTACGTTCAGGGCGATCCGTTCGCGGCCCCTTCCCGCGTTCGGGTGGAAATGTCCGGAGAGATCGCGGGATATCCGGAAGAGTGGTATCAGCCGCAAACCAGAAAGGTGGCGTTTGAAGATTTCCTGGCGCGGGAGGCGGCCCGCCGGATTCGACTCCATCCCCAAAACAAAAGGGGAACCGGCAACAGCGGATTGCTGTTCATCGACACGCCGGGCCAGGAAGTGTTGCCCAGAACCGCCGTGAAAGTCACTCCCCGAAAGCTGGAGTTCCGTTTGTCGGCGGGACTCCCGGCGGCAGGCAGAACCGTATTGGGGAGACAGGCCGAACAAATGCTTTGCGAAGACATTCCGCATTTGATAAAAGAGACGGTCTTCCGCTTGGACCGCAGCCATTTGCTGCGGCATTTGCAGTTGGCGGATCAACAGGCGGCAATCCGCGAGTATTTGGATCGGCACAACTATATTTGCTTTGTGGCAAACGGCTCCATCCTGCCGCGGGAGAGCGGCGTCAGCAACCGTCCGTTAAAAGGGAAGGGAGCGATCGCCTTCCAATCTCCCGCTTCGCTTGAGATCGAAATTCCGATCCCCCATTCGGAACCGCTTCGCGGTATGGCGATTCCGCAAGGCGTGACGCTCATCGTCGGCGGAGGCTACCACGGAAAAAGCACCTTGCTGAAGGCCATCGAGCGCGGCGTTTACAATCACATTGCCGGGGACGGCCGGGAATACGTGATTACCAGTCACACAGCCTGCAAAATCCGGTCGGAAGACGGAAGAAGAGTCGAGAACGTCAACATTTCCCCGTTCATCAACCGGCTTCCGTTCGGAAAGGATACGGCCCGATTTTCGACGGAAGATGCCAGCGGCAGCACCTCGCAGGCGGCCAACATCATGGAATGTCTGGAGATGGGCAGCCGGGTGTTGCTGATCGATGAAGACACCAGCGCGACAAATTTCATGATCCGCGACGCCCGCATGCAGGAGTTGGTCGGCAAAGAGAAAGAGCCGATCACCCCGTTTATCGACAAGGTCAGGCAACTTTACGAGGAGTATCGCGTGTCGACGATTCTGGTCGTGGGCGGATCGGGGGATTATTTTGACGTGGCAGACCATGTGATCATGCTGGATGAATACCGGCCGGTCGACGTTACGGCAAAAGCGAAGGAAATTTCCAACAGAATCCGGCAAAAGCGGCAGCCGGAGGGCGGAGAGAAATTCGGAGCGGTGACAAATCGCATCATCGGCCGCCAAAGCTTCAACGCCTACCGTGGGAACAAGGAAAAAGTGGACATAAAAGGATTAAAGAAGATCGTTTACGGAACGAGCGAGATCGATCTGTCGTTCGTTGAGCAACTGGTCGATCCCGGTCAAACCCGTGCCATTGCGTATATGATTCGCTATATCGCGAATCGGTTGGCTGACGGTTCCACTCCGCTTGCGGCGCTTGTCGAACGACTCTACCGGGAGATAGAAGAGAAGGGGCTGGACGTGATCTCCCCCTACTTTGGCAAACATCCCGGCGATTTCGCATTGCCGCGCAAATTGGAGGTTGCCGCAGCGATCAACCGGCTCCGCACACTGCAAGTCAAATGAAAACACCGCATATTGACCCGCTCAGTGCAAAAACATCGGCGCATCCTCCGACGTAATCGAAGAATGGAGTGCCATATTGAGACCATTGGCCACTACCGTCGCGACATCGTCGATAAACTGGTCGATTTCCTTCGGTGTCACCATCAGATTTTGGTCGAGCGGCTGCAAAATCTCGTGAATCAACTGCCGCTTTTCCTGGTCGTTGAAGTTGTCGAAAAGCTGGGCGCACGCGTTTCCGGGGACATGCTGCCGGATGTGGTTCATCAGCAGGTCGATCGTGTCGTGGGCGATCGTCACGGCGTCCACCACTGTGGGAACTCCGATGGCCACAACCGGGATGCCGAGGGTTTCCCGGTTCAGCCCCTTGCGTCTGTTGCCTACCCCGGCCCCCGGCGTGATTCCGGTATCCGCGACTTGAATGGTCGTATTCACACGATTCAACGAGCGAGAAGCCAGCGCATCGATCGCAATCACCAGATCCGGTTCGGTGTTTTGCACAATCCCGCGAACGATCTCGCTGGTTTCAATGCCGGTAATTCCAAGCACCCCCGGCGAAACGGCAGCCACCGGACGAAACCCTTCCTCCAAAAGTTCCGGCATATGGCTGTACAAATGCCGGGTGACAAACACTTTTTTGACAACCAGCGGACCGAGCGCGTCAGGAGTGACGTTCCAATTTCCCAGTCCCACAATCAACACCTTGGCCTGGTCGGGCAGGTTCAGGAAAGCGCGAAGTTCCTCCGCGAACCGCTGCGCCACTTTGCTTTGCAATTCCGGATCTTTCTGGCGAAGCCCCGGCACTTCGAAGGTCAGGTAATTCCCCACCGTCTTCCCGATCATGCGGGCACCGTTCTCGTCCCTCACGCGCATTTTCGTGACCCGGATTCCTTCTTCCTCATAAGAGCTTGTTTCGACACCGGGGATTTCGGGAGTTCCCTGCACCTCCCCCGCCAGTTGATGCGATTCGACTGCCAGATCCGTGCGGACCGAATACCCCGCCCAGTCGCTTCCTTCCGTGTCGTAACCCATCCGCGCTCCCTCCAAACTTCTTCTCTTAACGTAAAGTTTCTCAAGATTGGGGACGGCTATTCAAATTGCAGTTGCACTGTGCCATTCCACATGCTACAATATCCATTGTCCGTTTAAAAAGGATCGTATCTGTGCTGTAAGGAGGTGAACAGGGTGCCGAACATCAAATCCGCGATCAAAAGGGTGAAGACTGCCAAAACCCGTACCCTTCGCAATGCTGCGGCGAAATCCGCCCTTCGTACAGCGATCAAGAAATTCGAAGCCGCTCTTGCAAACCGTGATCTCGACAATGCAAAAGAACTGCTCCGAAAAGCTTCTCGTTCGCTTGACAAAGCGGTTACCAAGGGCATTATCCATAAGAATGCCGCCGCCCGCAAAAAATCCCGTTTGACGAAGAAATTCAACAAACTGGGTGCCTAAATCCTTTTATATGCAAGATGATATGCAAAACGCCCCGTTTCACCGGGGCGTCTTCGATTTCGTTTTCAATTTGTGATTTCCGATTCGCGATGCGCTCCCTCTTGATCTTGCTTGGCCAATTGCTGCCGGGCGATTTCCACAAGCCGACGAACCATTGCTCCCCCCATCTGACCGCCGACTTTTCCGGCCTGCCGGGCGGTCAACTCCCCATTGTCTCCCTTCACAAGCGGAACTCCCACCTGCCGGGCGGCCGCGTACTTGATATCGTTCGGATGGATGGTGCAGGAGACGTCCGGAGAATTGACAGACTCCTTTACAACTTCGCATTTCAAGCGATCCAGCGCCTGTCTGGCTTCCGGAACAAGCAAGCGGTTGCGATTCCTCGCCACACGCAACACCTCCCAACTCCGTATACGCTTAAGGTACCCCAACAGCGGCAACCGGATTCGCACTCCGCATGCCCTCCCCCTGCATCCGCTTTCAATGCGGGCGCTCAGGTGCACCCGCCTGATCAGGGGCAGCCACCATCCCCGCACCTGCACCCCTTTAGACGATCCCTTTCACCTTGCGCGGCATCGTCAACAAAAACATTTCCAGCGCTTGCCGGTCTTCGATTTTTCCCGTCTTGATCTTATGGTCGATTTCCCCGAGTTCCGCCAGCAGCGCCTCCAACTCCTGACGCGAGTATCGCTTGGCCTGCTCGCCCGCCACTTTACAGGCATAGGGATGGATCCCGATTTGGGCGGCGATTTGCTGCGCCGTCAGCCCGCCGGCGCTTTGGATCTTCATCTGCAACATGATCCGGATTTGCCGGGCGATCATAAACAAAAGATAAACGGGAGCCTGCTTGTTTTTGAGCAAATCCCCCGCCTTCCGCAGCGCGTGTTCGGTCCGCATGCGGACGGCTTCATCGACAAACGCGAATATGTCCTGCTCCAAGGTTTTCGAAGCAAGCAGATTGACCGCATCCTCGTCGATCGTCCCGTCCTCTCCCGCGTACAAAGCCAGCTTGTCGAGTTCCGTGGCGAGAAACGCCAGGTTGGAGCCGCACATCAACAGCAATCTGGCGGCGGCTCCCGGTGTGATGGACACCCGGTTCTTGCGGCAGCGCAGCAAAATCCAATCCTGCAGCTCCTGTTCTTTCAGCGGTAAAAACGCGACCACTTTTCCGTGCTTACGGGCGGCTTTCGTGATTTTTTTCCGCTCGTCCAACTTGTCGGCAAATACGGTGCAGATCAGCGTGGAAGTGGGAGACGGATTTTCCAGATAGCGCAAAAATTCGTCCAAATCGTGGTCGCCGCGGGAGGGCTTGGCTCCCGTGAACATCGTGGCGTTCTGTACAATCACCAGCCGCTTGTCGCTTAAAAAAGGCAGCGTTTCCGCTTCCCGCACCGCGATTTGAATCGGCGTTTCGTCACAGTGAAACCGCAACACGTTCAGGGAGTCGCCCGGGCTGACAGCCTGCTCCAGCGCTTCCACCGCTTCCCGGATCAGCAATTGCTCGCTGCCGTACAGCAGATAAACGGGGCGGATTATCCCTTTTTTGATTTCCTGCATGATTTCCTTGTATAACATCGTCCACAGCTCCCAAAAAGCCGCGCTTTCACAACGAAAGCACGGCTTTGCTGCTCATAAAGATTTAATAAGACCTGGTAAACTGCCTGCTCTTTCTTGCCAAAAGGCTGAATCCGCCAAGATTGATCAGCCACTTCGCTTTTGACGCTTCCTTCATCAGCGAGGCCGTAACGCCTCTGGTTTTGAACCCTTTCACGTTGCCAACGCCGACTTCGGAACCGATTGACGCCAGGGTTCCCATGTAATTGAACACAAATTTTTGCATCGGTTGCCCGTTGAGAAGCGCTTTGATGTTCTCCGCCACATGTTCGCCCATCTGTCCTGCAAGCTGCGCGGTCGGCGGCAGCGGACGGCCGTCTTCCCCGATAAAGCATGCGGAATCGCCGATCACAAAGATGTCCGGGTAATCCACCGATTGCAAAAACTCGTTGACTTTGGCGCGACCGCGCGGATCGCAATCGAATCCGGCCTCGGCCAGCAGCGGATTGGCCCGTACGCCGCCGGTCCAGATGATCGTTTTGGCTTCGATTTTCTCGCCCGTCGCCAATTCCACCTCGTTCTCCCCAACCCGGACGATTTTTTCGCTGGTGCGCACCTGCACGCCTTTTTGGGTCAGGACATAGAGCGCCGTCTCCTGCAGCCGCTGATCCAGCATCGGCAAAATCGTAGGCGCCGCTTCGAGGTTGATCAGCTCGATCCCGGAATCGGGAATCCGGTATTTGCTTGCGAGATGGGGCAGATATTCGGCCAGTTCGCCGCAGAGTTCGACGCCGGTCAGCCCCGCACCTCCCACGACGATGCGCAGCCGTGCCGGATCCTTGTCAACCGCATAGGCGGCAAACATATTTTCAATATGGCTGCGTATTTCCTTGGCGGTCTCCAGACTCCGCAACAGCAGACTGTGTTCTTTCAGTCCGGGAATTCCAAAAAACTCCGGTGCGTTGCCAAGGGCGAAAATCAGATAATCATAGGCATATTCGCCGTTTTCCCCGATCACCCTTTTTTCGTCGGGTTTGACGGCGGTAACCACATCTTTTACGATTGTCGCTTCCGGACCGTGCAACACTTCCGAAATCTCCACATAGTAGGGTTCGAAATCGTTGCGTCCCCCTGCCGGTTCATGCAGCAAGGTGGTGAAATAATGGTAGGTATGCTTATTGATAATCGTAAACGGGATACGGGCTTTCTGCATCTTCACGGATGCGGCCATTCCCCCGTATCCAGCACCCAAAACCAAAATTTTTGCCATTTGACATCCCCCTTGAAGTCGGCACCTTCAGTATTACTGCCGTTAGTGTTCAAACAATCGCCGCGATGCATGCATCGACTGAATGACATACTTTGTGAAAAAATGTACCTACTTTATTATAGCATACTCCAGCTTTATGTGTACCAAAAAATTGCTACTTTTTTCACAAACCATTTAAAAAAAGAATTTTTCCAATCCAAGATAAAGAAAATCCGGGTGCACCCTCACCCGGATCGTTACCCGATCCATCTTGCGACCAAATATGCGACACCGGCCGCCAAACCGCCGACCAGAGTCGTTTGCCAGGCACTTTTCAACCGATTGGTGCCGGTGAATTTTCCCTTGATCAGCCCGAACGCAAACAGCGCTGCCAGCGTCACCATCACCGACACCAAGAGGGCCGTCTGCGGCCGTTGAATGAACAAATAAGGCGACAGTGGAATCATCCCGCCGACAATATACGACAGCCCGATCGTCAGCGAGCTGTTGCGAGCCCGCTTTGGTTCCGGTTCTTCCAGTCCCAGTTCGAATTTCATCATGAACTCGACCCAACGATCGGGATTTTTACTGATCGCGTCGACGGCCGCCGGCACATTTTCTTCCGGCATCCCCCACTCAAGCAGAATGTCGGCCACTTCCTGCCGCTCCCTGTCGGGCAGTTCAATCACCTCGCGCCGTTCCCGTTCCAACTCCGCCAAATAATGCTCGCGGTCGGTCCGAGCCGCCAAATATCCGCCAAGCCCCATTGCGATGGAACCAGCGGCAATTTCGGCAAGACCGGCAATAACGACCAGTTCCGTCGTGCTGACCGTTCCCGACAAACCGGCCGCCAAAGCAAACGGAACCGTCAGTCCGTCCGCCATACCAATTACAATATCCCTGACCATGTCGGGGGCTTCGAAGTGTTTTTCCACGTGTTTTGTCTGCGGCATAAGCTCCTCCCGTATTCAAAATTATTTCAGCAGACGCAGCCCGTTCAGAATGACGAGAATGGTGCTGCCTTCATGTCCCACAACGCCCAGCGGCAACGAGATGCCCTGGGCAAAATTGGATACGATCAACAAGACAATCACAGCCAATGAAAAAACAATATTTTGTTTGATAATAAATTGTGTTCTTTTTCCAAGGAAAATTGCAACAGGAATTTTTTCAATGTCATCCTTCATCAGGACAACATCCGCCGTTTCAATGGCCGCATCGCTTCCGGCGGCTCCCATCGCAATCCCGATCGTGGCGCTTGCCAGCGCCGGGGCGTCATTAACGCCGTCGCCGACCATCACCACCTCCCCGTATTTCGCTTTTAGTTCGGTCACCTTCCGTACTTTGTCCTGCGGCATCAGGTCGGCAAAAACGGCATCGACCCCCGCTTCCGCCGCCATTGCTTCGGCCGCCGACTGCCGGTCTCCGGTCAGCATCGTCGTATGGATTCCCAATTCCTTGAGCCGGGCAACCGTTTTCTTGGCCTGCGGCCTGATGGTATCCCGAACCGCCAGCAGTCCTGCCGCGCCTTTTGCATTGCCCACCGCGATCACCGTTTTGCCCGCAAGCGCCAGGCGCTCGATGGCACTGAGCGCCTCGCTGTCCAGATGTTCCCGTTCAATAAACGAAGGCTTGCCGATTTTCCAAACTTCTCCGTCCAATTCCGCCACAACGCCTTGCCCCGTAACCGCCTGCAGCCGGGAAGGGCGTTCCGTCGGCACCCCAAGCCGCAGCGCCTCGCCGACGATCGCTTTTGCGACGGGATGTTCGGACAGGCTTTCGATCGACGCGGCGATTCGCAGCAGTTCCTTCCGGCTGTATTCTTGCAGCGGCACGAGGTCGGTCAATTGGAGGCTCCCTTCGGTCAATGTGCCCGTCTTGTCAAAAGCGACCGCCTTGATCCGCGAGATGTGTTCCAGTTGGGCGCCGCCTTTAAACAAGATCCCTTTTCTCGCTCCGTTTGACATCGCCGACAGGGTCGCCGGCATGATCGACGCCATCAACGCGCAGGGGGAAGCAACCACGAGAAACACCATCGCCTTGTAAAAGCTCTCATTCCATCCCCATTTGAGCAGATAAGGCGGAACCACAATCAACATCAGCGTTGCAACGATGACCGTCTTTGCGTAAATCCCTTCAAAACGCTTGATAAACTCCTGCGTTTTCGGCATTTCGTTTTGCGCTTCTTCCACCAGGCGGATAATCTTGGCAAACAGGCTGTACTCGCTGGTGCGCGTCACTTCAATCAGCAAAGAGCCGTTGCCGTTTAACGTGCCGGCGTAAACTTCGTCGCCGGCTGCCTTGTCGACCGGCACGGATTCCCCCGTAATCGGCGCCTGGTTGACTGACGAAATCCCCTCTTTTACAACCCCGTCGACGGGAATCCTTTCTCCCGGCTTGACGATGACAGTGTCTCCGACCCGCAACCGTTCGATTCGCACTTGCCGCTCTTTTCCGTTTTCGCAAAGCCAGGCGGTTTCCGGTTTCATCCGCACCAGCGAAGAGATGTCGCGGCGGCTGCGCTCCGTCGCATATTTTTCCAGCACGCCGCTGACGGCAAAAATGAAGATCAGGATCGCCCCTTCCGTCCAGTATCCGCTGCCCGCCGCCCCCGCCGCAGCGGCCAGCATCAGCAGATTTACGTCGATTTCGCGCTTTTTGACGAGAGTCAAAAGCCCCTCCCGCCCTTTTGCGAATCCTCCGATACCATACGCCAAAAGAAAACAGCCAACCGCCAAATCCGGGTGGTTTTCCTGCAAGAACCAAGCCAAGGCGATGAGTCCCCCGCTGCAGGCTGCCGCAATCGCCTCCCCATGCCGGAGCAGGGAGCGGACCCGGCTTCTTTGCCGGGAATCGGGAGGTTCCGGGCGAAAGACAGGTTGCAGCAGAGATGATTTTTCCAAGTGATACATGCCCTCCATCTCCTTTCATTGCAAAGGGGGTAAACCGTTGAGAACTAAAATCAACATCCCAAAAACGGCACATGCTGCCGTCTAGGTGACGGCAGCATGTGAAGGCGAGAATTTCTGAAATCAGAATACCATGAAAAAGAAAGAAAATAAAGCAAAAATTAAGAATATCGGTTATTTTTCTGCGAGAACGCTTATCATTGTCCATTTCGGACGTTTACTTGACATTGAAAATTATTCTCAAGAATAATTCCAAACTGATAGTATAATAAGGCAGCCGTCAATGAAAAGCGGCTCGCCTTTTTTTGCTTCTTCTGTCCGCAAAGTAAGCCGCAATCCCGTTCGCCGGTATCCATACGGCCAACCAGATGCCGCACGTGTAAAGGACACTTTTTACGGCGCGGATAGAAGGGACTGTCGAATGTTGTGTTTTCACCCGGGATGCGACCGGATTTTGCAGCACTTCTTCGTCCGTCAGCAGTCGTTCCCGCGAGGTATTGTAAAAAACGGTCATCTTGTGAGTGACCAGCCCCGTATCGATTTCCGCCTGCGCGTACACGATCGGCTCCGGTTCTTTGTAAGCGGTCAATTCCTGTTGGCGGGCCTGCAGCTTGGCGATCCGCTGTTGCGATTCGTCGGCGATTTTTCTGTGCTTGTCGATTCTGTCCCGAAACAACTGCAGGAGCATGTCCGCGTCGGCGCGTGTCAACCGCCCGTGATCAAAATCGTTTTGCACCGCCTGGATCGCCCGCTCGCTGTCCGCAATTCCCTCTTCCGCTTGATTTTTCCGCTGTTCGGCCACAGCCGTCTCCTGCCGGATGGCGGACAGTTCCCGTTCACGTTCCTCCCGGGTTAACACCGGACCCGACAAAGGCAGAGGAGTCCATATTCCGAAGCGGACGTCATTTTCCGTTATCCCCTGAAATTGCTGCCGAATGGCGGAAATCACGGTCCGTTCCCGCTGATCGCGGGGATATGCTTGTCCGCTGTCAGAACCTCTTGCATATAACAGGACGGCGGCAAGCACCCCCGCCAGCAACATTGCAAAAAGCGGAATTTTCCTGGTCATTCCCGTCACCCTCCCGGCCAATCGCAAATCAAACGACGGATTGAATCCGTTCACGCAAGTTCAACATTCCCAAGGGTACAAGCCGTACCTGACGGTACAGCTTGTTATGACGATTCTATTCGCCGGTTGCCGCCTTCATTCCGGGTAGAGAGTTTAATAGCTTAATTTTTTAATCTGTGTCCATGTGCCCCAGCCTTTTCCGGAAGTCGGCTTCTCTCCCCGCAAAGGTACGGGTTGCAGCGCCAATGCTGCAAAAACACTGAAAGTCGCAATCAAGGCGAAGCATTTTTTCATATCAACCAAAACCTCCCTAAATCCCATTCCGGCGGAAGCTTGTCTGCCATCATTCCGGAAAATATCATGCGTCGCCGAATTTGAATTTTGGTCATCATCGGCAAAGTCGATATCCATATGTTCCGTTACGACGCAGGTCGCCTTCCGGCGCCCGTCGATCGGCTGCAGGACCGAAACGGAACCGGTTTGGTCCGCTTGTCGTACCCGGCTGGCAAACTGTTCGTCCGTAGTTAGAATTTCAAGGAAAAAAGGGTCTTATTCGCAAGGGTAACCATTTTTTTATCGAAAAATGGGGCCTTTCACCTTGCACAAAAGGCTGAACCCGCAAACTCTTCCCGTCTGTGGTCACCGTAACGGCGCCCTGCCGGTCCGTTCGCAGCACCCGGGCCCCGACACTCGCCAGCCGCTCCAGCACCTCGTTGTGAGGATGATGGTAAACATTGCGTTTGCCGACCGAAATGACGGCATATTGGGGCCGGACCCGTTGCACAAACTCTTCCGTCGTCGAGTAATGGCTGCCATGGTGGGCGACCTTCAACACATCCACCGGGTGAAGATCGGGCAACAGCTCCGGTTCCACCTGCCCTTCCACGTCTCCCGTGAACAAAAACGAACGGTCTCCGTACTGCAGTTCAAAAACGATGCAGTTGGCGTTTCGGTCGTTCCGCGTTCCCGTTCGAATCCCGGCGGGATTCAAAAAACGCCACCGGACTCCCGGCTCCAGTTCCCACCCGAGTCCCGCCCTGGATTCGTAAATCGCGGTTCCCTTGCGGTGGGCGACCTGCAGCAGTTGCCGGAAGGCGGGGCTTGCATCGTAATAACCGGACACAATCAGGTTTTGCACCTCCATTTTTTCGGCGATGGTCACCAATCCGCCCACATGGTCTTCGTCCGCATGGGTAGCAATCATGTAATCGATCGTCCGCACCCCTCGATGCCGAAGAAACGGGATCACAATTTGTTCACCCGTATCAAAATCAGACCGCACATGGGACGGAACCCCGCCGCCGTCGACGAGTATCGCGATCCCCGATGGCGTTTCGATCAAAGCGCTGTCGCCTTGCCCGACATCGAGAAACGTGACGCGCAGTTCGGAAGACGGCCAGAGCCACGCCGTCGACAAAGCAATCGCCGCGCCTGCGATTCCCGCCATCCACCGCCGCTTCCAACCGTCGACAAGCCGCAAGCCGGCAAATCGCAAACACACGCTCCGCCAGACCTGAAAGCGCGACCAGTGAGCCCGGAGTTGCTGCCGAAACAAGACGATCAACATTAAGCCGTAAGAAAGCCAGACTCCCCAAAGCGGCGGGCTGGGGACCGTCCAAGTCCAGCCGGCGGTCGCTTCCGCCAGCCAAACGACCGGTTTGACCAACAACCACAAAAGCAGCCGGCAAACACCGACAAAAGGGAAGGCAAGCCAGACGTGCAAAGCCCCCAACACGATCACTCCAAATCCCAGGGGCACCAGCAAGAAGGTGAGCGGCATGATGTACAGATTGGCAAGCAGCGCAAACGGGGAAAGCTGGTTGAAATAGTAGATCAGAAGGGGCAGGGAAGAAATCTGCGCGGCCAGAGTGACGGCAACGGCGGAACGCGCCCACTCCGGACCGCTGATCAACGGCGTCAGGCGGGGAGTCAGCAAAAACAATCCGAGAGTCGTGATAAAGGAGAGCAGAAACCCGATGTCGGCAAGGATCCCCGGATTCCCGAGAGAGGCAACGAGCGCAGCGACGGCGACCGTTGTCGGAAGGTCGATTTTTCTCCCTAAAGACGCTCCCGCGATGACAAGCGCCGCCATCAATCCGGCCCGTACAACCGAAGGCCCCGCTCCGGCGACCAGCGTATACAGAAAAATGGTGCCGATCACAGCCGGGTCGGCAATCCGCTTCGCCAGACGGAATCGCTTCGCCAGCCAAAACAGCGAACCGGCGATCAACCCGACATTCATGCCGGAAGCAGCCAAAATATGCGTCACATTTAACATCTGAAAAGCGGATTTCCATTCCTTCGGCAACTCCGATTGGAATCCGATCACCAAGCCTCCGGCCAATTCCGCTTCGCCCGGCGGAAACAGCCTGTTCAACACGTTCCGGATGTGTTCGCGAAGCGGCGCAACAGTGAGGCCGTACAAAGTGGTCTTGGAGCCGGTTTTCTGCACCGATTCGTCGCTTTTGACCGCGATTCGGGCGTGAATCCCCTGGCGTTCCAGGAATTCCCGGTCATCGTATCCGCCCGGGTTGCGCCGAGGGGAAGGCTCCAGCAGCAGGCCGCGGATCGCCACCCTGTCGCCGTAGGCGGGAGGCCCGTTTTCCCGGGAATCCGCAACCTGAATCCGGTCTTTCAGCGGCACTTTCCGTCCGTCTTCCGCGATCAACGCTTCGACTGAAACGGTATATTGCCATTTGCCGTTGCGAAAAACCGGGGAATCCTCCGTCACGCCGAAAACCTGAACTTGCTGATCGTAAAAAGGTTGCAGGAGGTTCGGACGAAACGACAGATAAGAATGGCTGTAAAGAAAACCGGCCGTTATGAAAAAGACAGCCAGCAAGCCTGCGGGCAAAGGCCGGTTCCGGCGTGCATACGCGAATAACGCGGCACCGACAGCCGCCGCAAACACCACCAGCATCACCATCAGACCGGCCGGATCGAACCGGGGGGCAAAACCGGCCAACACAATGCCTGTCAAAAAAAGGAGGGTAAGATGAAGGAGAATTCGCCGCAAAAGGATCTTTCCTTTCGGGGGAGAGGTTTTAAGTAACCGGAGGAGAGATAGTAAATGATGCGATCCTGAGATAGGAGGAGAACGGAAGCAAAGCCGGTATCGACAAACGGCAATGCGGTGCGGGGGACTTCCCGCCCCCCGCCTGTTGCCGCTTGCTAACCGGTACTTGGTGTACTAGGCCTGACTCTTTTTTAACGCCTGGTCGAGATCGTAAATCAAGTCGTCGACCGTTTCCGTTCCAATGGACAAACGCACCATGTCGGGCGTAACGCCGGTGGCCCGCTGCTGTTCTTCCGTCAGCTGTTGATGGGTGGTGCTTGCCGGATGAATGACCAGCGATTTGGAATCCCCCACGTTGGCGACATGGGAAAACAACTGCAGCGAATCGATAAATTTCCGCCCCGCCGCAAGGCCCCCTTTGATCCCGAAGGTCATCATCGCGCCTTGGCCTTTCGGCAGATACTGACGGGCGAGCTTGTGGTACGGACTCGACTCGAGGCCCGGATAGTTCACCCAACTGACCCATTCATGATTTTCAAGGAACCGGGCGACCGCCAGCGCGTTCTGGGAATGGCGCTCCATCCGCAGATGCAGCGTTTCCAGGCCCTGCAACAGCAAAAACGAGTTAAACGGCGAAATGGCGGCACCGATGTCGCGCATCAGTTGCACACGCGCTTTCACGATGAATGCCAGATTCCCCAGCGCTTCCGTATACGAAATCCCGTGGTAACTCGGATCCGGTTCGACCAGACCGGGGAACTTGCCGTTGGTCCAGTCAAACGTTCCGCCGTCGACGATTACGCCGCCGATGGAGTTGCCGTGACCCCCGATAAATTTGGTCGCCGAATGCACCACAATATCCGCCCCGTGTTCAATCGGCCGACACAAATAAGGAGACGGGAACGTATTATCAATAATGAGCGGCACTCCCGCATCATGCGCAAGTTTGGCGACAGCCGCAATATCGAGCACGTCGATGCGCGGGTTTCCGATGGTTTCGGCGTACACTGCCTTGGTCCGGTCGGTGATCGCTTGGCGGAAGTTTTCGGGATCGGCAGGATCGACAAATTTCACTTCGATTCCCAGTTTCTTCAGCGTAACCGCGAACAGATTGTAGGTGCCCCCGTACAAATTGGTGGAAGAGACGATCTCGTCTCCCGGTCCCGCGATGTTCAAAATGGCAAAAGTGATCGCCGCTTGTCCGGACGAAGTGGCAAGGGCGCCGACGCCGCCTTCCAATGCCGCAATCCTTTTTTCAAACACGTCTTGCGTCGGATTCATGATCCGGGTGTAGATATTGCCCGGCTCCTCCAGGGAAAACAGTTTTGCCGCATGCTCCGTATCGCGGAACACGTAAGACGTGGTTTGGTAGATCGGAACCGCCCGCGCACCGGTCGTCGGATCCGGTTCCTGTCCGCCGTGTACGGATAATGTTTCAAGTCCCCATTTGCGTTCTGTCATTTGATCTCCTCCCCGTTGCGTAAGCGATGATTCAATAGGCTGTCAGTTTGTCCTTGATCGTTTCGAGCAGCTTCGGACCAAATCCCTTCACTTTTTGCAAATCGTCCACCGATTGAAAGGGACCGTGTTTTTCCCGGTATTCCACAATCGCTTTCGCTCTCGTCGATCCGATTCCTTCTAAAGCGTCCAACTGCTCAGCCGTCGCCGTGTTGATGTTGAGTTTTCCGTCCGGATTGGCGGACCCTTTTCCGCCGGCTGCACGCTCCCCTTGGACGGGTACGTTTACAAGCCCCCCGTCCGGCAGTTTCTGCGCCAGATTTAAGGATTGCAGATCGGCCTGCTCGCTGATTCCTCCCGCCGCCTGAATGGCGTCGGTTACGCGGGAGCCGGCGGGCAATGTGTAAACGCCGGGCGTTCGAACCGCCCCTTTCACGTCGACCTTGATTTCCGCGGCCGGTTTTGCAGGGACTGGCTCTTGTTTGCCGCTTGTCGCTCCGTCCGTTTGACCCTGAATGTCCGCTTTCGGGAGCGGAACCTGCGAAACCGGGACGGGACGTCCGTACATGTAGACCCCCGATGCAACCAGAAGCAGAACCAGAAAGCCGGTCACAATCACCTGTTCCCGTCTGGTCAACCGAAACATGGAATCACCTCGTCAAATGCCCCCCGATTTTTCCATTTCGCTACAAAACGGGGGAACCCTGCCGGCATGCCGAATTTTTTTTTGAAATTTCCCCCAACCGTCTCAAATTTGCAAGAAGATCAGGTTCCATAGTACAATAGTTCCGAATAGGATTGAAAGAGAGGAAGCGGGATGCTCACACCCAGCATGGAAGACTATTTGGAGAAAATCTATGAATTGATGAAAGAAAAAGGGTATGCCCGCGTCTCAGACATCGCTTCGTCCCTTGCCGTACAGCCTTCTTCCGTCACCAAGATGATTCAGAAACTCGACGAACAAAACTACGTGACCTATGAGAAATACCGCGGCATCATCCTGACTCCCCGCGGTGAGCAGTTGGGACGTTTGATGAAGCAACGCCATAAAATGCTGGAAGGGTTTCTGCGAATGCTCGGCGTGAACGAGGCGACCATCGAAAAGGATGTGGAAGGCATCGAACATCATGTCAGCCCAAGCACGTTGGACAGTTTGCAAAGCTTGGTGCTTTTCTTCGAAGATTATCCGGAGTGTCTTGAAGAATACAGGCACTTCCGCCAAAAGCTGAAACACCTTTCGACGACGGACGGCGAAACCAAATAGACAAAGCCTCCACTGTGGGGCTTTTTGTTTTTCATATCAGGAGAGGAGTGACTTGTTTGTCTGACAAAATCCGTGTTGGCGTCGTGTTTGGAGGCCGTTCGGGCGAGCACGAAGTGTCCCTCAATTCCGCCCGTTCTGTCATCGAAAACCTCAATCCCGATAAATATGACATCACACCGATCGGCATTACAAAAAACGGGATCTGGCACGTCGGAATCGAGTCGTACAAGGCGCTCGGCGCCGAAATTCCCTCAACACTGCTTGCGTCTGCTCAAACCGCCCAAGCCAATCTTCCGGCAAACATCGCCCCCGGTCCGACCCTGCCCGTCCGGATCGGCGAGTCGCTGGACGTGGTGATTCCCGTCCTGCACGGTCCCTATGGCGAAGACGGAACGGTGCAAGGGCTGTTCGAACTTATGGATATCCCTTACGTCGGAGCGGGGGTGCTCGCTTCCGCCGTCGGCATGGATAAGGCGGTGATGAAAGCCGTGTTTGCCCATGCGGGGCTTCCGCAATGCAAATATGAAGTATATCTGCGCAGCCGCTGGGAGAAAGAACCTGATCCGATCCTCGACGAGATCGAAGCCAAACTCGGTTTCCCCTGTTTCGTCAAGCCGGCAAATCTCGGTTCCTCCGTCGGCATCTCGAAAGCGCGGGACCGGCAAAGTCTGATTGCGGCAATGCACGAAGCTGCCCGCCACGACCGAAAAATCGTTGTGGAAGAAGGCGTTGACGCCCGCGAAATCGAAGTGGCCGTTCTCGGCAACGACGAACCCCGCGCGTCGGTTGCCGGCGAGATCATCCCGAAAGCCGATTTTTACGATTATAACGCCAAATACGTCGACGGCACATCCGATCTGATCATCCCGGCCGATCTTCCCGCCGATAAAATGGCGGAAGTCCGCGAAATGGCGATCCGGGCGTACCGGGCCATCGACGGATCGGGGCTGTCGCGGGTCGATTTTTTCCTTGACCGCAAGACGGACCGTTTCCTGATCAACGAGATCAACACATTCCCCGGCTTTACGGTCTATTCGATGTACCCGAAGTTATGGGAAGCCACCGGCATTCCTTATGACCAACTGCTGGACGAACTGATTCGCCTAGCGATGGAACGCCATCACGACAAGAACCGTGGCCGAGCGCCGGGGCAGCCGTAACCGCCGGTAACAGCCGGCCAGTAACAGCCGTAAGAAAGAGAGCCCTGTAAGCGAATGTAAGCGTTTTTGCGGGGCTTTCCCCACAAACAAGTGCAAACGCGATTCGCGCTTGCACTGCCGAAAAGGGGTCTGTCCGGGGTCAGCCAACGACAATGTTGACCAGTTTGCCCGGCACGACGATAAATTTTTTGACGGTGCCGCCTGCCACCTGTTCTTTTACTTTCTCCTGCGCCAAGACAAGCGCTTTGAGCTCGTCTTCCGTCACGTCCTTCGAGACGACCACGCGGTCGCGCAATTTGCCGTTCACCTGTACCGCATATTCGATTTCATCCTGTACCAGCGCGGCCGGATCGTATACGGGCCACGTTTGGCGATGAACGCTCTCCCGGTGCCCGATCATATGCCACAGCTCTTCCGCAATATGCGGCGCGACCGGCGCCAGCAGCAAAATTACCGTTTCAATCGCGTCGAGTTTGGTTCCGATGTCGGCGCCGTCCGGATAGCTGTAGATGCCGTTCACCAGCTCCATGATCGCCGAAATGGCCGTGTTGAACTGGTAGCGTTCCCCGATGTCTTCCGTCACTTTCTTGATGACAAAATGGGTCTGCTGCCAAAGCTTCTTGGCCGGTCCGGTTGCAACATCCGCCGCCGGACGGTTGGCGAACAGATGGGCGTGTGTATCGACCAGGCGCCATACGCGGCCGAGGAACCGGTAGGCTCCTTCCACCCCCTGGTCGCTCCATTCCAAATCGCGGTCGGGCGGAGCGGCAAACAGGATAAAGGTGCGGGCCGTATCGGCTCCGTACTTGTTCACAATGTCTTCCG
Organism: Effusibacillus sp. SKA8; assembly: GCF_058273125.1. Classification (NCBI taxonomy): domain Bacteria; kingdom Bacillati; phylum Bacillota; class Bacilli; order Caryophanales; family Alicyclobacillaceae; genus Effusibacillus; species Effusibacillus sp. SKA8. Next base: position 44,065 of record NZ_JBZCSF010000003.1, read on the forward strand.
GCGAAACGACATTGCCTTTGGACTTCGACATCTTGGCGCCTTCTTTGATCACCATGCCCTGCGTCAGCAGGCTTTCGAAGGGTTCTTCAAAATTCACCAGCCCGGCGTCGTACAGTACCTTGGTGAAAAACCGGGAATACAGCAGGTGCAGCACCGCATGCTCAATTCCGCCGATGTACTTGTCGACGGGCAGCCAGCGGTTCACCGCCTCCGTATCGAACGGGCCGTCGCTTTTCTTGGCCGAAACGTACCGCAGATAATACCACGACGAATCGATGAACGTGTCCATCGTGTCCGTTTCCCGGGTTGCTTTTCCGCCGCAGGAAGGACATACGGTGTTGACAAAAGACTCGTTTGTGGCAAGCGGCGATTTGCCCGCCACCTCGAACTGCACTTCTTCCGGCAGCAGCACCGGCAACTCCTCTTTCGGAACGGGAACCGTTCCGCACTTCTCGCAATACACGACCGGAATCGGACATCCCCAGTACCGCTGGCGGGAGATCAGCCAGTCCCGCAGACGGTAGGAAACGGTGCGCTTTCCCTTTCCTTCCCGTTCCAGATTTTCCGAGATCTTGTCGATCGCTTCCAGATTGTCCAACCCGTTGAATGCATCGGATTCCACCAGCACGCCTTCGTCGGTGTAAGCGGCCTGCAACGGCAGTTCCAGCGGCTTGTCTTTCGGCTGTATGACGACTTTGACCGGCAAACCGTATTTTGCGGCGAATTCGAAGTCCCGCTGGTCGTGGGCGGGCACCCCCATCACCGCACCGGTTCCGTAATCCGGCAACACGTAGTTGGCGATCCAAATCGGGATGCGGTCGCCGGTTTTCGGGTGAATCGCGTATTCGCCCGTGAACATTCCGATCTTTTCCGCGGTTTCGGAGGTGCGCTCAATCTCCGATTTTTTCCGCACTTCTTCGACAAACGAGTGAATTTCGTTCTTTTTCCCGGATTTTCCGGTGATTCGTTCAACAGCGGGGTGTTCGGGGGCCAACACCAGATACGTGACCCCGTACAACGTATCCGGGCGGGTTGTGAATACGGTCAGCAATCCGTCGTGCCCGTCGATCCCGAAGATGATTTCCGTACCGGTCGATTTGCCGATCCAATTCCGCTGCATCGTCTTGACGCGTTCCGGCCAGCCCGGCAAATTGTCCAGGTCGTTCAGCAACCGTTCCGCGTAGTCGGTAATCCGCAGATACCATTGCTCCAGGTCTTTTTTCACCACTTCGGTGCCGCAGCGCCAGCAACCGCCGTCTTCCACCTGCTCGTTGGCAAGCACGGTGGCGCATTCCGGGCACCAGTTGACCGCCCCTTTTTTCCTGTAGGCGAGCCCCCGTTCGTAGAACAGCAGGAACAACCACTGGGTCCACTTGTAGTAATCGGGCGAACAAGTCGTCACTTCCCGGGACCAGTCGTACGAAACGCCCAGTTCTTTTTGCTGGTTGCGCATGAACGCGATATTGTCGTACGTCCAGGGAGCCGGGTGGCTCTTGTTCTTGATCGCCGCGTTTTCGGCCGGCATGCCGAACGCGTCCCATCCCATCGGATGCAGGACGTTGAAGCCGTGCATCCGTTTGAAACGCGCCACCACATCGCCGATGGAATACACGCGGACATGTCCCATATGAAGGCGCCCCGAAGGGTACGGGAACATTTCCAGACAATAAAAATAAGGTTTTCCGGTCGATTCGACTGTCCTGTGGACACCGGACTCCTCCCATGCCTGCTGCCATTTTTTCTCGATTTCAGCAGGCACGTATTTTCGTTCGCTCATCTGACAGCCCCCCAATGAATCGCTCCCCAAAAAGTGAAACGAAGGTTCCGTCCGGGAACTCCCAAGCGCTTTTGGGAGACCCGAAACGCAAATATAGCGGAGATTATAATATAAAACCTCCCACCCCAAAGCCTTCTGCTAGGGACGAGAGGTTGGAAAAACATCACTGGTTCCCGCGGTACCACCCTATTAGACAAGAATCGCCGTCCGGCGGCGACACTGTCCGCTCGAGGTTCTTAACGGGGACAACCCGGTCACAGGTACTCCGTTCCCTGTAACTGCTCAAAGGCGAGTTTCTTCGTCTGTTCCTGCCAACTCGCACCTTCCGTTGGCTCTCTGGGAAGAACGGGATCGAATACTGCTCCTTGTCAACGCATTTGCCGTAACATTTTGTCGAATTCGTACATCCGCTTGTTAGTATACGCAGACGACCACCGTTTTGTCAAGGCGCATATGTGGGCCATATGTGGGCCGCTGCGACAGCCACGCGCATCAGGCGAGATCCGAAAACTCTTCCATCTTCCTTATGTCAAACGTACCGCTGAGCAGCGTCCAGTTTTGCGGAAACGGGTGGCCCAGCATCCAATAGCTGACGCCCGCAAGCCCCATCTCCCACACAAGATGAAATTTCGCCAAAACGGAGCGAGCGTCTTCAAACCACACCTGACGGGTTTCCTGCATCGGTCCCCGGTAGGTAAACATCGGGGCGGCAGCCGCCGTATGGAAGTGAATGTGACCGTTTGTGCGGATCGCCTGCTCCACCGCCGCTTTTGGCGAAATGCCCGTCGCCCGCTTCCCTTTCTCGTAAGGGGTGGGCCAATTATACCCATATAACGCCATGCCCATCAATATTTGGGCGGGCGGGATCACAGCGGTCGCGTAATGGAGAACCCGGCGCACCATGTTCAGCGGGGCGATCGCCATTGGGGGACCTCCCACCCACCCCCACTCAAAGGTCATCAGGATCACCCGGTCCGCCAACTGCCCGAGTGTGCGGTAATCGTAAGCGCCTGTCCAGGGATTGCGGGGATCGTCGGACATCTTGGGGCCGATCGAGACCACAACCGGAATTTGACGAAGTTTGGCAGCTTCCGTCAAGTCCCGGACAAATGCGTTATAGTGTTCTCGGTCTTCCGGATACAGGTGCTCAAAATCGACATTGATCCCGCTGTAGCCTTTCGCTTGCACAAGAGAGAGCAGGTTGGAAACGGTTTTTCCCCGGACAGCCGGGTTTTCGGTAACGGCACGGGCCACATCGGAGTTGAAACGGGTTCCGTCAAAATTCGTAACGGTGAGCAACGGCGCGATTGCTTCCGCCTTCGCTTTGGCGATCGCTTTTTCATCGGGCAAATCCGACAGGGTTCCGTCCGGTCGGACGGGATAGTGAAAAAATGACACATAGGTGAGGCAGTCGGCGGTTTCCGCAAGCATCTCTTCATCGACACCGCTGCCGGTCGGGACCATAAACGCGTTGACTTCCACCGATTCTTCGCCGCGAATCGGACAAGGCACCCAAATCGTTTCGTAAGCGGCCAGATTTTGTTCATCCAGCCTGCCGTTGACAGCCCTGATGATGTGCGGCGGTACACGTAGCCGCTTCGCAATCGTGTCCAGGGTGTCCCCCGCTTGAATTTTGCAAGTCCGCAGCGTGCAGCGAGGACCGGCAGGGATTACGAGGCTCATCCCCGGCACCAGCCGGTCTCCCTCCAAACCGTTTGCCACCCGGAGACGTTCAGCCGTTCCCCCATACAGTTCCGCTATGGAAAAAAGGGATTCTCCCGGTTTCACCACATGCACGAACATGGCTCTTCCTCCTTACCGGCACCCGGAAAAGCGTCTGCCGGCAATGTTCTGCAAGACCGACTTGCTCAGGCAAATCCTGCTCGGATACCGTCCTGCCATATCTTATTCAGGAGGAACGCCGGTTATTTTTCTTCGGCAGATGCAACGGTTATTTTCCGCTTCAGATCGTAAACCGTTTTACCATCTCCGCCAGCTTTTCCGCCATTTGTGCCAGAGTTTCGGAAGCCGCCGTCATCTCCTGCGTGGTTGCCGACTGCTGTTCGGATGCAGCTGCCACTTCCTGCGTATCGTTTGCCGCCACTTCCGCCAGATGGGAAATGTAGTCGGCATTTTTCACGATTTGTTCCGTGTCTTTAACGATCGCCTGAATCGAGTTGTTCATATTAAAGACCTGATTGCTGACATCGTCCACTGCCCGCAGAATGTGCTGGAATGCCTGGCCGACCGCCGACACGTCGTCACGGCCTTGTTGGACGGTTCCGCTGGTTTCCTCCATCGCCACAACCGCTTGCTTAATCTCGTCGTTGATGGAAAGGATCAAGCCGGAGATTTCTTCCGCCGCTTTTCCCGATTCTTCGGCCAACTTCCGCACCTCTGTGGCGACAACGGCAAAACTGCGGCCTTGTTCACCGGCGCGCGCCGCCTCAATCGCGGCGTTTAGCGCCAGCAAATTCGTCTGAGCGCTTATTTCGCGAATCACCGTGATAATTCCCAAAATGGCTTCCGAACGTTCGCCGAGTTCTTTGACCACGCCTTGCGTTTGGCTGACTTTGGCCGTGATGTCGTTCATCTCCACAACGAGTTCCTGCAGCGTTTTCTCGCCATTATGGGCGTATTGCTGGGCGGCTTGGGAATCTTCGTTCACCTTTTGCATGAACATGCCGATTTGTTCGATATCCCTACCGATGCGGTGAAGGGACGAGGTTGTTTCCATGACGGAATGTTTTTGCTTCTCCGAACCGGCGGCGATCTCGGAAGCGGAAGCCGCGATTTGCTCCGATGCCCGCGCGCTCTCCGTGGCACTGGCGGTCAATTCTTCGGAAGCACTGGCAACTTGCTCGGAAACATGCTGCACGTCTTTTATCATATCGCGGAAAACCGACATCATTTCGTTGTACATGGCAGAGAGTTGCCCCAGTTCATCCCGCAATTTCACAGGCACTCGCCCGGTCAGATCACCCGTTTCGGCCTTCCGCATCGCTCCCACCAGCGCGCGGATCGGTTCGGTCACGCGATGGACGACCAAACTTCCGACAGACAGAGCTGCAACGCACGCAATCAAGCTGATGACAAGTGTCATCACCTTGCTTTTGTTGATCGGCTGCAAGAGATCGTCCGTATAGCTGCCAATGCCAAGGATCCAACCGTTTGGTAATGTCTCGAAGGCGGTGAGTTTCGATTTTCCCTGAAAAACATATTCAATCCAGCCCCGTTTTTGCTTGAGCATTTGGGGGAAGAAAATCTCTCCGCTCAGATCCTTTCCCTTCTGCGTGGGATGGAAGATCGCAATGCCTTTTGGGTCGAGAATGAACGCGTATCCGTTCATTCCGTTCGGCTTGTAATAACGTTCGGCAACGTCTTTGACAATCGCGTCCACCTTTTCCAAGTCTGCACCGTTTGGATTGCTGCTTTGGGTATAAGCGTACAGTTCCTTGGCGATAAGCGAGGTCTGGTATTGCAGATCCGCAACCGTCAAATCGTATACGGCTTTTTCAGCGTTTCTGTACTGCAGGTAGCCGACGGCAAAAATCGGGCAGAGCGTGATCACAACCAGCATGATCAGAAGTTTGCCGCGGATCGACGAAGAAATGCGAGCAACCAGAAACATTCGGATTCCCCCTCCCGTTCAAATCGGCATGAAACACTTTTCCATTATGTAAAACAATAATTCTTCTTTATACATTCTATACAAAATATAAGGTGAGAGGAAGATTTATACAACAAAAAATCCACTCCTCTCCCGCAAAATGCGGCAGGGGAGTGGAGGACACCGGCAACATCGCATTACCGGAACACTTCGCCGCCCCGTTTGTATTCCACATCGCCAACGCCGTCCCGCATGTTGGCAGCGCGTGCGATGGCAAAGAAGAAATCGGACAAACGGTTCAAATACCGGCGGACTTCCGCATTGACCGGCTCTTGTTCCGCCAGCGTCACCACCCGGCGCTCCGCGCGGCGGGCGACCGTCCGGCACACGTGAAGCGCAGCCGATACAGGGCTTCCTCCCGGCAGAACAAACCGTTTGAGCGGCGGACATTCCGCGTCATACCGGTCGATCCACTGCTCCAACCGGGTGACCTGATCGGCGTTGATCTTGTAAGGGATCGTCATCCCCTCCGGCGCTTTCACCAAAGCGAGATCGCTGCCGGCGTCAAACAATTCATGCTGTATTTCGGTCAGGTCCTCGATCATTTTCCTGTGCTTCACCGGGTCCATTAACGTGATCGCCTGCCCGACAAACGAATTCAGTTCGTCGATCGTGCCGTACGCCTCGACGCGGGCCGAATCTTTGCGGACACGTCCGCCGATGACGCCGGTGGTTCCCTGATCTCCCGTCCGGGTGTAAATTTTCATCTGAAAATCTCTCCTTTGATCCCGCTCGCCGGTGGCGAAATTTCCCGCATGGCGCGGCCGGCTCCGGTTTGCATGATCGACAAAAGGCGGTCCACATCAACAACTTTTTCCACAAGATCCGCCCACCGGTCAAACGCTTCCTGCCGTCGTCGGTGGCTGGAATCCGTCTTTCCGACCGGCGCGAGTCCTTTGCCGATCCGGATACCGTCAAGGAATGTCCGCCGCCAGACATCATTATGCAGAATCCCGTGCAGATAGGTCCCGATCACCGTACCGTCGGCGTTGACGGCCCCGTCTTCTTTTTCCCCGCCCTGAGCGGAAAGTCGGGCAAACGGACGGCAGCTCCCCCGCCTTGACTGCCCCATATGAATCTCGTAGCCTTCAACCCCGATCCCGGACAGCGCGGCAGCGGCTCCCGGCAAATCCAGGACAATCCCTCGCGCTTGCACAGTCGTTTTTTCGGGAAGAAACCGGGTTGTCACATCGAGCAGGCCCAGGCCGTCCGTCTCGGACACGTCCGATTCGACCCGATCCGGATCGAACAGCTTGACTCCAAGCATTTGGTATCCGCCGCAAATGCCAAGAATGCGGGTGCTGCCCGCCAAGCACGCGATCCGCCGCGCCAACCCGTTTTTTCGCAGCCACAGCAGATCGTCAATCGTGTTCTTGGTGCCCGGCAGAATGATCAAATCCGGTTCCCCCAATTGTTCCGCAGTCGATACGAAACGCCAGGACACATCCGGTTCGAAGCGAAGCGGATCCACATCGGTAAAATTGGAGATGTGCGGCAACCGGATCACCGCAACATCAATTTCATTCCGAGCCGAGGGGGAACCGATTTGGTCGAGAACCACCGAGTCCTCGCTTTCAATGTACAAGTCGCGTTGGTACGGAATCACGCCCAGCACCGGAATGCCCGTACGCTCTTCCAGCCATTGCAGCCCCGGCTCCAACAAGCGGATGTCTCCCCGGAACTTGTTGATAAGAAAGCCCCGGACGCGCGCCCGCTCATGCGGTTCCAGCAATTCCAGCGTCCCGACAATCGAGGCGAACACCCCGCCGCGGTCGATATCGGCGACAAGGAGGACCGGCGCATCCGCCAGTTCCGCCACTTTCATATTGACGATATCCCGGTGCTTTAAGTTAATTTCTGCCGGACTGCCCGCTCCTTCGATGACGACCATATCGTATTCGCCGCGCAGCCAGGCAAGCGATTCTTCAACGATGCGCAACGCGGTGGGAACGTATTCGTTCCGGTACTCGGCGGCCGACATATCCCCCACGGGCACCCCTCTCACCACCACCTGGGAGGTCATATCCCCCTTCGGCTTCAACAAAATCGGGTTCATATCGACGGTGGCCGCCACTCCCGCCGCTTCCGCTTGTACGCCTTGCGCCCGTCCGATCTCCTTGCCGTCGCATGTGACGTAGGAATTTAACGCCATGTTCTGCGATTTAAAAGGGGCGACACGATATCCCCTTCTCGCAAAAATCCGACACAGCGCCGTACAGAGCAAACTCTTTCCGACATCGCTCGCCGTTCCCTGCACCATCACGGTCAAACTCAAAACAAAATCCCCCTTCCGTCCGGCAAAGAGAAACTCATTTCGCCCAAAAGAAAAACCGGCTGGCGGTCTCGCCCGGTTCCTTCCAGCGGAAATCCGCCCCGCATTCCACCTCGCGAAATCCCGCTTCAAAAAGCAACCGCTCGACCGTTTCCCGCGTGTACGTCCGCTGCGTGTGGGTTTCCTGAAAACGGCGGTACAAGCCGTTTTCAGACTGCACAAAAAAAGTGACATCATATTCGGCCTGACACCGTTCAGGATCAAATTTGCTTTGCCAGATATAAGCGATCTCGTCCCGGATGTCGTAAAAAACTTGCTGTCCCAATTCTTCCCGCAACCTGTACGGGGTGTGCAGGTCAAACAGGAAACAGCCTCCCGGCTTCAGTTGGCTGCGGATCGCCCGGAACGCCTGCAACAGATCCGACTCCTCCAAAAGATAATTTAGGGAGTCGCAAAAGGAAACGGCGATGTCGACCGGTTCCGGCAGCCGCAAATGCCGCAAATCCTGTTGCAAAAAGCGCAAAAAAGGGGTTGGGCGGTCGAGTTTCGCCTGCGCCTGCGCCAACATTTCTTCGGACAAGTCGACCGCGTAAACCTGATACCCTTTTTCGAGCAAGCGAACCGACAGGGTGCCTGTCCCACACCCAAGATCGGCAATTTTCAACAGCCGCCGGCCATAACCGGCTCCTCCCGTTTGCCGCCGAAGGGTCTCCTCGAAAAAATCCATCCACCGGTCATAAGGGGCGTCCTGCATCAAAACATCGTAATATTCGGCGAATTCGCCGTAAACCAAACGATTTTCCATCAACCGATGCTTAACTCCCTTGCGTCGCTCCACACCCGGTCGAGGTTGTAAAACTCGCGTTCCTCCGTCCGGAACACGTGCACGACCAAGTCGCCGCAATCGATCAAAACCCATTTGGCTTCGTCATAGCCTTCCATACCGCGCACCGGCAATCCTTTTTCATTCATCTTTTCCTTCACCGCTTTTGCGATGGCTTGCACCTGAGTAGTGGAATTTCCGCTGCACAAGACGAAGTAATCGGCGATCACTGTCAATCCCCGTATATCGAGCATTACGATGTCTTTCGCCTTTTTGTCCGCAGCCGTCTCGGCCGCGATTTTTGCAAATTCCACCGTTTGATCCCCCATGCACATGCCTCCCAGGAAATGTGAAATGGTCCTTACTGAGTATTTTATGTCAAAAGAGAGTCAACGTACCGGTCTGTCCTTCAAAATCCGCCAGATCTCATTGCGGGCGACAACCGTCAAAGGAAAGATCGGCTGCCGGCATTTGATCAGATATTCGATCGTATTGTCGAACGAGAGAGCCAACGCCATGTCGAGGTCCTCTTCTGCCACCTTGCGCAACTCCCGCACCGCCGGGTAATCGCGTCCCGGCTCGATCGCATCGGCGAGAAAGACGACTTTTTCAAGCAAGGACATGTTTGGGCGCCCGGAAGTATGGTAGCGTGAAGCATTCAGCACATCTTCGTCGGCGATGCCGAACACCTGCGGCGCCATCGCCGCCGAGATGTGCCCGTGCAGCAGCTCGGTCACCTCAAAATAGATTTCCTCTATACCATATTCTTTCGCCGCCCGTACCAATTTTTCCTGTGGCCATTCCCGACAGAAATCGTGAATCCATGCCCCCAGTCTCGCCCGCTCCGGGGCGGCCCCGTGGATTCTCGCAAGCCGGTCGGCGGTTTGCACCACCCCTTCGACATGACGAAACCGTTTGGGGCTGAGTTCCGCTTTCACTTTTTCACGAATCATGTCTTCCGTCATACACTCTGTTCTCCTCAATAAACCGAATCACCGGTTCCGGCACCAGATAATCGACCGACAGGCCTTTTTGCAGCCGGTTGCGCAACCAGGTCGACGAGATGTCAAGCCCAGGCATCTCGACATAATGGATCCGTTCGCCGGAACCGGGCAGCGCTTTGGCCAAGGCGGCTCTGCAGGCGTCCAAGGCAAAGCCGGGCCGCGTCAATCCGATCACCCGCGCCAGTTGCAGAATCCGCTGTGCCCGATGCCAATTGGGAAAATCGGCCAACATATCAGCTCCCATTATAAAGTATAACTCGTCCTCCGGAAAGCGACACGCGAACTCCTCCACCGTTGCCGCCGTGTAAGAGGGCCCTTCCCGCCGCAATTCCCAATCGGAGACTGCAAAACCGGGTTCATGCCCGACCGCCAGCTGAACCATCCGCAGCCGTCCGGCCGCCGGGGTGATCGCTTTTCCGATTTTATGGGGCGGCACGCCCGCAGGAACGAAAATCACCCGGTCGAGTCCGAGAGCTTCCTTTGCGAGTTTGGCCGCCACCAGATGCCCGATATGAATCGGGTCGAATGTGCCTCCGAACAACCCGGTTTTCATTCCGTCACCGCCTCTCCAACTCCCGGTTGCCCGCTTGTCCGGTTACCGCGGAAGCTCAATTTGTTTGTTTTTCCTTTACAGTAGCGCTTCCACTGTTTTCCGCATCGTGTCCACCGGCGCCTCAACGCCTGTCCACAATGTGAACGCTTCCGCCCCCTGATACACGAACATGCCAAGACCGCCGTGGGTCAACGCCCCCCGCAGCCGGGCTTCCCGCAAAAGCCGCGTTTCCCGCGGGTTGTAGATCAGATCGGAGACGACCAGGCCCTCGTGCAGCAGGGAAGGATCGATCGGGATCTCATCGACGCCCGGGTGCATGCCGACAGACGTGGTGTTTACAACCAGCCGAACTTCGCGCAACAATGCCGGGAGATCGGCAAACGACACCGAATGGGCGGGGCACAACGACGAAATGCGTTTCACAAGCTCGTCCCCTTTTTCCGGCGTCCTGTTGGCGATGTAGATTTCCTTGGCGCCTTGCAGGGCCATTGCGGTCACGACCGCCCGCGAAGCCCCGCCCGCCCCGAGAACCAGAACCCTCGCCTCCGGCAGCGACAAACGGGTTTCCTCCGTCAGGGAGCGCACATATCCGCTTCCGTCCGTGTTGTATCCGATCAGTTCACCGTTTTGATTCACAATCGTATTGACGGCGCCGATCATCTCGGCTTCCGGCGTAATCCGGTCCAAATGCTTCATCACTTCGACTTTATGAGGAATCGTAACGTTCACGCCGCGAATTCCCAGCGCCCGAACGCTTTCCGCCGCGGCAGCCAGCCGATCCGGCGCGACATCGAACGCGATGTATACATACGGCAGGCCTTTGTCGCGAAAAGCCGCGTTGTGCATTTGCGGGGACCGGGAATGAGAAACGGGGCGGCCGAACAGCCCGGTGAGAATCAATTGTCCGAAAGCTTCCATCTTCTCCCTCCCGCATGTCCTTTGCTGCAACACTTCCCTTACTATACCAGAATTTGCTGCAACAGAAAAACACCCCCGATGCACCAACGCGTGCCCGAACAGGGGTGTTGCTTGCCAGGATTCTGTCATTTGCGAAAATCGATCTGCAAAACGATGGATTGATTCTGAAAAGACAATTTGACATCGTGAAGATAATAGTCAGCAAGCGTCGGATCTTCCCGCCGCGCCAACGAAACTTCCCGCTGCAAACGGTCGATCAATTCGTCCATCCGCACCGGTTGCGCCGGCGGACCGGTATCCATGCGGCGTTCAACCAAACGCTTGCCCTCCTGTACCTGAGGCGTCATTTTGAACCTCCCCTGCGACGGAAAATCATGTATTTTACCGTATGCTGATTTCCGGGAGGCTATGACGCTTTTCGTTTCGCTTCACAAAACCTTTACAATTGCCCTGACGCCCCACCCGGCTAAAGCCCTGCCAGATCAAATGATCGCCCTGCGGACGGAGACATCCACGCCTCTGGGAACCCTGATCTGCACATCGCACGCGTTGCCGCGCACGGAGATCCAGCCGAGACCAGCAATCACGAGATCCGTGTTTGGCCCCTGCTTGAATTTGAGCTTGTGGGTGACCCAATCCCGGAGATGGCCGCCGCAAGCGGCGCATGGCGGAACCAGCAGTCCTCCGACATGCTTGTCATACAAAGCGTCGGCATTCTCCAGCTTGGTGCGGTGAATCTCCAGTTGATTCGCGAAATAACAGACGAACGGCTGCCGGTCGCCGCTGATGAAGTCAAACCGCACAAGCCCGCCCGCAAACAATGTCTGCCGGCTGTTTAACTGATAAATCTTGGGATCGATCGGACGGTCCGGAACGATCCGTTTGAGACACTTCGGACACACCAAATTGGTCAGGCGGTGTGTCGTCATGATCCCCGGCGTGTCGATGATCATGTGTTTGTAATTGGGAATCGCCAATCGGACGGTCGAGAGCGTCGTCCCCGGATAGCGGGATGTGGTAAGTTCGACATCCCCCGTCTCCCCGAACAGACGGATCAAGCGGTTGATTAAAGTCGATTTCCCTACGTTTGCGGTGCCGACAACATAAATGTCCCGATCGTTGGCATACCTTTCGATGAATGTTTTGACCTGTTCGACGCGGTGTCCTTTGCTTGCCGACACCAGCGCAATTCCTTCGGGCAGAATCCCTTTTTTCCCGACTTCTTTTTGCAGCCACTGCTCGACTTTGTCGAAATTGGTCTGCTTCGGAAGAACGTCTGCTTTGTTGGCGACCAGCAAAACCGGATTGTTGCCTATGTACCGCCTGAGGCTGTCGATCCAGGAACCGGAAAAATCGAACAGGTCGACGACTTTTACCACGAGCGCTCTTTTCCGGCCAATGTCGCTGACGATACGGACGAATTCATCCTCCCGGATGGCGACGGGCGCCACCTCGTTATAATGTTTGATGCGAAAACAGCGTCTGCAAACCGGATGTTCCTTCTCCAACGCGGAAGAAGGCGTAAAGCCCGGGCGTTCCGGGTGTTCCGTTTGCAAAGGGACTCCGCACCCCGTACAGACTTGTACCGTTTCCATCGCCGCCATCACTCCTCCCAGGGGATCATCCCGCGTTTGCGCAGACCCCTCAACACCAATCGTTCCATCACGCGAAGAATCTTGGTTCCCGCCCATTCCTTGGTCGCGATCGGCAGCACCAAAATCGAATACAGCCCCATCCGGTTGCCGCCAAGCACATCGGTGAAAATCTGGTCCCCCACGACCGCCGTCTCCTGCGGTTTTGTGCCCATGATCGCCATGGCGTGCCGAAACGCGCGTCCGGCCGGTTTTTTCGCGCCGTATATCGCCGGAAGATGCAACGGGCGGGCAAATTCCTCCACCCTTGTTTTATTATTGTTCGAGACGATACACACCTGAAATCCGCGCTCCTTGACGTCATTGAGCCAAGCAATCAGCTTCGGCGTCGCGTACGGGGAGTCCCAGGCGACCAGCGTATTGTCCAAATCGGTGATAATCCCTTTGATCCCCCGCATTTCCAGCGCATCCAGATCAATATGGTAGATCGACTGCACACAGAGCGACGGGATTAATTTTTTAAGCATAAAGTCACCCCGAACATCGTCGCTTTTTTTATCGTTTGCATGACTGAGCGGTTTATGCCGAGCACTGCTATCGTACCACAAGAACCCATCGGATGGATATCCGCATAATCCCCGCATCGGCCCATACCCTGGTTTCGGGATGTTCATAACATGATACCGAAAGGGGACTAAAAAACTGTAGGAGGGGTGTCGGACATGAACCGGAGGAATCTCCCCCAAAAATGGGAGCCTGCAAACGCAAACCTGCCGGATTTGAGCGATCCGCGTCAGGTATTGGGACGCATGTTCGCCGATCTCGAAAAGTGGTTGGATGCCGCCGCCCACTGGCAAAATTTGTTCGAGCAGATGAACAACCGGATCCGAGTCGACGAAACGAAGGACGCCTACCAGATTACGGTGCTGCTTGACGGAATCGAACGGCCCGGCGACATCGAAGCGCATTTGGTGCAGGGACGGCTGCACCTGCGCCGGACGGTGCAACTCGAAGCGAAAACAAACGGGGACCATGGCGCCGTATGGAAGTCCTACTACGAACATTTTGAACGAACCGTCCCTCTGCCCGCCCCTGTCCGCTGGGCGGACCGGCAAATTGCCGCCCAGCCGGGGCGCTGGAGCATCCGGCTGCCGAAAGCCTGAAACAATCGGCCATATCATTCCGGCGCGTGCAAGATCGGCTGCAGACGGTTCGGGCGCGGTCCCCCGCTGTCCGCCGCAGCCCTTCGATAAGCCTCTTCGACAAAATACATCTGGCTTTCCAGCGGCGGCCCGTTGAGCCCCTGGACTCTTTCGTAGGTACCGTCGGGCAGGAGAACCCAGGCTTTCACATTGTCTTTCAGCATGATGTCCAAAATCTCTTTCAGCCTGTCCTTCAAATCGTCCTGCACCACCGGGAAGAGCAGTTCCACCCGCGCGACCATGTTGCGGGTCATCCAGTCGGCGCTCGACAAAAAAATCTGTTCCTCCCCGCCGTTCCCGAAATAATAGATTCGGCTGTGCTCCAAAAAGCGGCCGACAATGCTTCGCACGCGAATGTTCTCACTGACGCCGGGGATCCCCGGGCGCAGGCAACAGATGCCGCGAACGATCAGATCGATCTGGACGCCGGCGCAGGATGCCTTGTAAAGAGCTTGGATGATCTGCTGGTCGGTCAGCGAGTTCATTTTCGCGACAATCCGGCCGGGCTTGCCTGCCGCGCAGCAGGAGATTTCGTTGTCGATCAGCCGCAGGAACTTTTCCCGCAGCCCGACAGGCGCCGTGACAAACACATTCCAGGCTGGGACCGCGGAATAACCGGACAAATGGTTGAAAAAAGCGGTTGCGTCGATCCCGAACTCTTCTCTTGCGGTAAACATGCCCAGATCGGTGTAGACACGAGCCGTCGATTCGTTGTAGTTGCCGGTGCCAAGATGCAGATAACGGCGGATGCCCTTTTCTTCCGCCCGCACCACCAGCGTGATTTTGCTGTGGGTTTTCAGGCCGACCAGGCCGTAAATCACGTGGCAGCCGGCTTTTTCGAGTTTTTTTGCCCATACGATATTGTTTTCCTCGTCAAACCGGGCCTTCAGTTCCACCAAGACGGTTACCTGCTTGCCGTTTTCCGCCGCCCTCGCCAGGGCATGAACAATCGGGGAGTCCCCGCCGACGCGATAGAGCGTCTGCTTGATCGCCAGAACCTGCGGGTCCACCGCTGCCCGCTCGACAAAATGCACCACCGGGTCGAAGGATTCGTAGGGATGATGCAGCAGAATGTCCTTCTGGGCAATTGCGGCAAAAAGATCGTCATTGTCAAGAAACTCCCGCGGCATCTGCGGTTTGTGCGGTTCAAATTTCAAATGCTCGTAGCCGGGAATGTTGTAAAAACTGAAAAAGAAGCTGAGATCAAGCGGTCCCTCGATCCGGTAGATGTCCCACTCTTCCAATTCCAACCAGTCTTTGAGGGTTTCTTTCAGGAATTCGCTCATCGTGATGTCGATGCCGAGGCGAACTGCCGCTCCCATTTTTCGCTTTTTCAGTTCCTGTTCGATCGCTTCCAGCAAATCCTCGGTTTCGTCCTCGTCGATGGTCAAATCGGCGTTTCGCGTAATCCGGAACGGGCTCGCTTCAAGAATTTTGTAGCCCTGGAACAGGCTGCCGATATGCTTACGGATGATTTCTTCCAGCAGGATAAAATGCGCTTCGCCTTCCGGCGAAGGGAGGCGGTGAAAGCGCGAAAAAACGGAAGGGACCTGCACGACGGCGAACAACGGTTCGTCCTCTTTTTCCGTTTCGCTTTCCAGAAGCACCGCCAAATTCAAGCTCTTGTTCATAAGCATCGGAAACGGATGGCTGGCATCGACAGCCATCGGCGTTAAAACGGGATAGATACGGTTATGGAAATAATCTTCGACAAACCGCCGCTGCTCGTCGTTTAACTCACCGGTTTGCAGAAAACGAATGCCCTCTTTGGCAAGTTCGGGCAGAATCTGGTTTTGCAGAGTAAAAAACAGCTTGGGAAGTATGAAATGGGTACGTTCCGCGATCGCGGCAAGCTGCTCTTTCGGAGTCATGCCCGATTTGCTGTCGGGCTTTGCAAAACCAGCTTTCACTTGGTCTTTTAACCCCGCGACCCGCACCATAAAGAATTCGTCAAAATTCGAACTGGTGATGGCGAGGAACTTCAACCGTTCAAACAAAGGGTTGGCGGGGTCCATCGCTTCCTCCAGCACCCGTTCGTTAAAAGAAATCCAGCTCAATTCCCGATTGATGTAATAATCCGGCAGATCAAACTTGTTCATCGGTGACCAACCTTTTTTGACGTTTTGCACAAAACAAGCTCTAAATATTAACATTATAGCAGGTTGTTTTTAAATATTTGTTAAGATGCAAACCGATCGTGCGGATCACGCGTGCGGATCACCCGGACGTTTGTGCCACATAAGAGAAGGGTCTTTGGAAAACCTTTGACACTTTCCCGAGAATATCTTCCAAAAAGATGTACTCCATAAGATTTTCTTGCGTTCCCAGGCATTCCAGCACGATGTTTTTCTTTTTCTCGTGCAGTCGGACCGCCCGGATCCGTTGGGTCATGGAACGGTCCAGGACGCGTGCGAGCAGAATGAGATGGCCCAATTTTTCGATCAGCGGCTTGTCCGATTTCCCGACAATGTCGTTGTGCTGCCGGATCTGCCTTTGCAGTTGCCTGTTGTTTTTGTAAGCGGCCATCATGGCGATCAGCAGCCGCTCCTTGTGCGTCAATCCCAACAGCAATACATTGGATAAAAGATAGAAAGTGTGCTGAGACGTCTCGTACACGTTGATCGACCGGCCGACGTCGTGCAGCAAAGCTGCGGTTTCCAGGAGTTTCCTTTCGGCGGTTCCCATCTCCAGCACTTGCAGGCGGTTCAATTCGTCAAACAACGTGACCGCCAGATTCCGGACATGCATCGCATGGGCTTTGTTCACCTGGTAACGGTTCATAAATTGCTCGGTGCTGACCCGCAAGACCTCACCGCTACCGGGAATGCTCCTGCAAGCGCAGTTTTTTTCATAAAGCACCCCATCCCTAAGCCCCTTGCTGCTCGTGATCAACTGGTCGCTTTTGATCCAATCCAACAAGGTATGCAATACCGTGATGCCGGCGATGATGACATCCGCTCTGTCTTTGGACAGGCCGTTTATGTTTTTGCGCGCTTCCAGCGGCATTTGCGCAATCGACTTCAAGATCTCCCCAACGTCCGATTTTTTCATGACATAATGGTGCAAACTCGCCATCGAATAATCGCGCTGCCGCTGGTGGATTTTCGCGAGATTTCTTGCGGTCCCCCCCATGGCGACCAACGGCAGCCCCTGTTGGGCCAGCCAAGGCTGCGTCGCCAACTGCCGCCTGAGAAACTGCCGCAATTGCTCCAATTCTTCCAGCGCCGGAATTTCGTCGTGAAAAAATTGTCGCGTCAGCGTTACAATGCCAAACGGGAAGCTGACACTCGCTTTTAGTTCCCGTTCTTCGATCCAGGTGATTTCGGTGCTCCCGCCACCAATGTCCACGGTAATCGCGTTTTCCACATTCATGCTGTTCACAACCGCCAAATATCCGTAACGGGCCTCCTCTTCTCCGGACAACAGCCGCAGCTCAACCCCCGTTTCCCGCCTGATCGCCTGCAGCAATTCGAAACCGTTGCTCGCTTGGCGAACGGCGGCGGTTGCAACGCCGATAATCTCGGTCACCTGCCGGACGTCGCACAATTCCTTGAATTGACGCATGCAGTCCAGTGTCGCCTGGAATCCCGTTTCGTCGATCGTGAGATCATCCCGCAAATAATTGCTTAACCGCAGAACCCGCTTGATATTGTCGTTTTCGTATAAAATTCCCTGATCGTCCCGGTAATACACAACCAGACGGGCGGTGTTGGAGCCCAGGTCAATGATGCCGACAAAATGTCCCACGACGTCCCCTCCTTCCGTTACAGCCTGTTTTTTAAACGGGTGGACTATCCTCCGGTTTCACGGCGGCAACACTGTTTTACGGCCGTTAGGATTTTACTTTTGGAACCAGAATTGCAAATTGTGTACCACTTCCTTTTTTGCTTTTGACCTCGATTTTACCGTTCATTGATTCGATAATCCTGTAACTGACTGTTAGCCCTACGCCGGTTCCTTTTGCCTTCGTGGAGTAAAACAAAGTTCCAAGTCTTTCCAAATCCTCTTCTGTCATCCCTACTCCGGTATCAATGACTGTAATTTCCACAAAATCGTCTTTTTCTTTTACTTCAATTTTGAGTGAACCTCCGTGGGGCATAGCCTCAATACCATTTTTCATTATGTTAATCAGCACCTGGCTAAATTTTTCAGGCTCGGTTTCAATACACGGTGAACCGGCACCGCCGACGTGAATCTCTACACCGTGCAAATTTGCATAAGGGGATATCATATGGATCACGCGTTCTATAAGCTCCAAAACAGATATTTTTTCCGTCTTTTCCATCTGCGGTTTTGCAAAAGACAAAAAACCGGAAATAATGGATTGCGCCCTGTCCAATTCTTCAATCATCAGTGCCATATAATGTTTTGTATTCTTGGGCAATTGATCGTTTTCATTCAACAGTTGCAAGAATCCTCTGACCACCGTCAAAGGGTTTCGAATCTCATGCGCTACGGATGCAGCCATTTCACTTAATGCATTTAGCTTCTCCGCTTGCCGCAACCGGTGCTGCAAGAGAACTTTTTCTTGTATTGCCTCCATAAAAGAAGCGGTTATAAACATCGTGCCTGTTTGGAGGACACTGAATCCGCCGATAAATACGAAAAAATCGCGGTTAACCGGTGCATTGGACCACAAAAGCACAAAAAACGTCACACCTGCAATCAAAACGGTCGTCAACAGCGTTAAGGCCGTTGCGATTATGATTTTATATTTTGGGCTATAATTACTGTATTTCGGGACCAATGCAACTGTTAAGGGAATCACGATGGCACAGACAATTACCGGGACAAGGAGTCCTTCCCCCCCTAAATAGTAGCGAAAAGTAAACAAAGCCAATGCAGCAAGAATCCCCGCACCATAACCTCCATACAAAAACCCGATCAATAATGGGACGGTTCTTAAATCGATAAAGTATCCCTCGGAAATCGGAAATGAGAAAACCATACACAGGACAATTGAAATTCCGGCAATCCCCCCAAAGATTAACTTAACGCTTTTTTTGCTCTCGATCAGGATCTTATGCCCCCAAAACAAGTAATAAATCATCAATGGAAACAAGATATTGAGCATCTGTATATATATCTGCTTAATTCCGTTGACCGCATCCACAAACTCACCTTCTCAACACATTATCTGCAAAAGATTTTTAACATCGTATGAGCATTTCTGTGAAATTCATACTGAACCTTGACTTTTTCCGCACGCAACCCTTTTGCTCGGAGCCAGTCAATAATCTCTCCCAAATGCTGATACTCATTGCCGTTCATATCAGTTATCGGAAAAATGCGAACCTGGTCCTTCGTTACTCGAATCATTTCCCGAATACTCCGAACATGAAAATTGAAATCCAATTTGTCGGCATACATAAACAATAGATGAGCAGAAAGGGTGATGTCAAAAAACTTGTCTTGAAAAGGTAATACTGGCAATTTTGCCGGAAAATACCTTTCTCCCTCCATGTTTTCGAAATCCTCGATAAACCGGTTTAAGGCTGCAACCCTTGCAGATTTCAGTTCATCCATGGATTTAAAATACTTCCAATTGTACCTTCCTTCCAACTGTTCCAATTTGGAAATTACATACTCGATATCCTGTAATCCTTTTATCTTGAGTTCATCCGGCTTATAAGAATAAGCCGTGTCAATCGCAATCGCATGAATTCCATATCTGTTGGCAGTGGAAGTGAATGAACTCGCTCCTCCCGGACAGTCCAGTATCCGAGCCCCAATCAGTTCCTCTTTTGACAAGTCAAACATCAACAAATATTCATCCCATGTCCGGCCAAGAAAAACAATATGACCTAGTTCCAGACGACCGTTTTCCCAATCTTGATATCTCATGCGCCTGTTCCTCCAAGCATAATATAATATATTTTCCAAATGAACAAATACCTTCCTTTACTACTAATATCTTACTTTCTATCTCTCTTGTCAATAAAAACCTTCCTGCCACACAAACTCACGCTGCGAAAGTTGATCAACTTCCGGAAAAGCAAGAGACCCTGAGCCGGTGCCACGGCCAGAGTCTCACCTCACTGTAGGCGCGAGGGCGAAGGCCCTCCCCTACACTCCATCTTATGTGTATCATACCCTCTCTATTCGCCTAATGTCAAATTGAGGAGGCGGCAGCTATGGAAACTCTCACGCTGGTCATTAGTATAGTTGCTTTAGCGATTTCCCTGATTGCTCTTGGTCGGGCCATCAGGAGGTGACAGACTTGGCAAAGCCAACGTCCTTTCGATTTTCGGATGAATTCCTGGAACTC
Organism: Effusibacillus sp. SKA8; assembly: GCF_058273125.1. Lineage (NCBI taxonomy): Bacteria > Bacillati > Bacillota > Bacilli > Caryophanales > Alicyclobacillaceae > Effusibacillus > Effusibacillus sp. SKA8. The sequence continues at coordinate 64,144 of NZ_JBZCSF010000003.1, forward strand.
CTCCGGACATGGGCTTTTGTAGCGGAGAAAACGCAGGCGGAATTGATCGAGGAAGCATTCTTTGAGTATACGGAGAGACGCCCCGAAATCAAAGAGAAGGTGCAGAAGATCATCGAGACGATGCAAAAATAACCCGGAATGCCGGGTTTTTGTTTTGTGGATAAGTTGTTGACAACCTGTGAATAGATTGTGGACAAACAAAAAACCCCGGCCTTCTGGCCGGGGTGCAAGGTTTATCCGCCAAACCGCTTTCGGATTCCCTCTGTTTCAAGCCACGCTTTCTCGATCGCCGTTTTTGCGGCATCCGCGTCGAATGGGATTCCTTTTGCTTTCGCCTGTTGTTCCAGATAATTCAGGGCATGGCTCAGTTTTTCATGGCCAGCCAGATCCCGGTATGCAGTTTCAGCGAAGGCGTAGGCTTCCCTGGCCAGCAGGTGCAGGAGTTCCGCCTGTTTTGCATCCGTGTGGGTGGCGATATAGGCTTCGACTTTCCGCTTCAGGATTGCAAGTCCATAAAAAACAGCAAGGGCCGCGATCTGCACCAAGATCGTCAGCCCTTCCGAAATGTAGGGGGTAAGCAGTTCCTTCATGATCACTTTACCTCCCGGATATTTTCTGCTGCCCTGTCGATCAGTCGGCAAATGATTGCAGCCGCCTGCCCGCGGGTCAGCGGGTCGTCCGGTCCAAAATGCCGGTCGTCATATCCGCGCATGATACCGGCGTCCATGACGCGCCGGATCTCCTCCCGGAATTCGTGATCCTCCCAATCCGTTTTCGGAGCGGGTCCGGCTGGTGAGATATACGCGACGCCGAACGCCTCACACAACCCGCGAACGGTCGCCTCTGCAGCGCCCTGTCGAAAATTCGTGTCGGCGAGTTTCTGTGCGTCGGTCGAGTCGATGAAACCGTACTCCAGGAGCGCGGCAGGCATCGCCGACTCTCTGCAGACTGCTAGATCGGCTTGCTTGCGGCCCCTGTCCGGCAGCCCGTTGGCAGCGAAGAACTCCGCCACACGCTGATGGATCATTCCGCGGATTCGTCCGGTTTCACCCCTGTCATAACCAGGTTGAACGAAAGACTCGAACCCGGTTCCTCCCCCGGCGTTGATGTGGATCGACAGAAAATAGTCCGCTCCTGCGGCGTTGGCCATGCTCGCACGCTCGCTGAGGCCAACATAGCGGTCGTCGGTCCGTGTCAGCAGGACCGAAAAACCGTGCTCACGGAGACGATTCGCGATACGGAGCGCGATGTCCAAAGTCAGGTCTTTTTCGCGGAGGCCGTTTCCCACGGCACCGCTGTCTGCTCCCCCGTGGCCGGGATCGATGAAAATCTTTGGCATTTGCGATCACTTCCTTTACCATACAATATTCAAATGCTTGTCAGACTGTTACCGGTCAAGTGCCTAAGCATGTCAAGTGCCTAAGCACCGTAAAATCGAGTAGGAGGGGGCGGCTAACCCCCGTCCTCTCACACCACCGTACGTACCGTTCGGTATACGGAGCATATTCTCACGGTTTACCACTTGCTCCATCAGGTGATCCAGGCACACTTCGCGGGTTGGTTCCTTGGGTCGTGCCGGTGAAGAACTCGGCGCTTCTTCCGTCCCCTGCAGATTCACTGCTTCCTCCTGAAGATAGCTCCCCTTCGGGATTTTCTACTTTCTTTGCTCTTCTCTCGAACTTGCCATGACCAACCCTCACAATCATGTTCGGCCCTTCCCTGTTTGGTCGTCTCCTCGCAGGTACTATGGCCTCTGCTGACTCCTGCCGGTTCAGCCGTACCTCACGGTACGGGTTACCAATTGAATCGGCGCGCCGGCAGGTCTCCCCGGGTAAGGGCGTTGTCTTTCCCTCCATCTACCTGCTTCATTTACTCTCGATTGTCTTTGGTAGCAAGGACTTTGTCTTGTTGTGCAGACTCATCCAACAATCGCTAGCCTCATATGAAGTTCGTGTTCCTCAGGCCGGAGGTTTGCCTCCGGCAACATCAGCTTCCGCCTCGCGGCGGATACCCTTGCTTTAAGCTATGGCTACTGCTACCTTCGCCATTCGGGACTCTCACCCTATAGACAACGCCCATGCCGGGCGCACACAAAAGAGCGCCCAGCGGTTAGCTGCGGCGCCAGATGAAATCACTTTTAAACCTTGTCTGTTCTTATTCCCGGTTCTTTGGTCGGAACTCATGCAAAAGCTTCGTCAACGCCCTTTTCTCAATCCGCGACACATAGGATCGGGAGATTCCCAATTCCTCCGCGATCTCGCGCTGTGTCTTCTCTTCCCCGTCCGGCAGCCCGAAACGGCTCCGGATGACTTCTTGTTCCCGCTCGTCCAGATGGGACAGGCGGGAATAAATTTTCGCTTTCTCCAATTTCAGTTGCACTTTGTCCAGCACTTCATCCGAATCGGTTCCCAGGACGTCGATCAGCGTAATCTCGTTGCCCTCCTTGTCCGTGCCAATCGGGTCGTGCAGCGAAACGTCTTTCCGCGTTTTCTTCAAAGAACGCAAATGCATGAGAATTTCATTTTCTATACACCTGGCCGCATACGTCGCCAGTTTGGTTCCCTTGTTCGGCTGAAAACTTTCAATCGCCTTGATCAAGCCGATCGTCCCGATCGAAATCAGGTCTTCGTTGTCTTCTCCCGTATTCTCGAACTTTTTGACAATGTGCGCAACCAGACGAAGGTTGTGTTCAATTAAGACGTTGCGGGCGTTTTCATCGCCGGCGGCCATCAGCTTCAGGTACTTTTCTTCGTCCTGTTCGGACAAAGGCTGCGGAAAAGCGTTATTTTTAATATACGAAACAAACAGCGCGACTTCCCTGATTAACCACGCAACTGTTGCCAGAATTCCAGGCATCTGATGTCGGTCACCTCCCACAGGTATGTACTGGTCCATCTGTACTTCGTCTGTGGTTCACTATATGTGGGAATGTGGGCCGCTGTGCCTGTCTTGGAGAAAAAGGACGCACAAAAGCCGCAGAAACAGAAGAAATTCTTCTACTCTGCGGCTTGTATCCGCCCTTCATTCTTCAAACAATCTTGAGCCCCTCTTTGACTATGAACGAAACACAGGAAATCCGTTCCGAGTGCACCGAATCCTCCGCTCCGAATACATTTGCCAGTTCGTAAGGTTCGCTCGGACGAACCAATAGATACTGCCCAATGGTAAGATGGGCAAGGTCGACGATCCAGTATTCCGGAACGGCAAACCGTGCGTAAGACTCTTTCTTCATGGTCCGGTCCCGTTTTCTTTCAACAAATCATAATACGATGGATTCGCCGCCAAAATCATTTGCTTTCGACCTGTTTCCCGTTCACCGAGTTCGGGAAGCGAGTATTTCCATCCCCGGTCAGTTGCTTCCTCATACTCTCTCAACAAATCGAGTATTGCAGTCCCCCACTCTTTCATATCAGGGTATTCCGGAAGGTTAGGGTAATAATGGAAGTATACTCCGCGCAGCAATGTTTCTGCGACTTCAAGCAGCCAGATTGGCAGATCCGCATTGTCAATCCGCTCGGCAATTTCTTCCGACAGCTCCAGATTGTTCAGGATAATCTCATCAAACTGGTATGGCTCAAGAATGTGTTCTTCCTTGGCCAGCCAAAGCTCCACCCAATCGAGTATCCTTAAATAATCGGCAGGAAGGTTCGGCTCCAATACGGGAGAAGGCTCGTCCAGATTCACGACATAAGCTTGTCCGAGTTTGTTGACTCTCACATTCCCATTAACTCCCAACCAGCGCAAAGCAAGAAGCGCGAATGTCTTCGCCTTGGGGTCCACGTTTTCATTTCTGCACAAACGGCGCAACAATTTTTCACTGCGGGGGTGAGGGAACAAACTGATCATCCGGATCCCCGCTATGGATGTTTCGGGAGTCTCGATCCACTCTTGAAGCTCGTCCAGGATTTCCTCTGTCGTTTCATCCAACAGCCGATCAAGTTCAAGTTCTCCTTCCGCAATTTCCTCCAACGGAAACATTCCGTCTTCTTCCAAGGTTTCAAGGCCGAATTCATCAACCATTTCACGGAAAATCTGTTCCATATTGGTCGCCATCTTGGATAGCGATTGGCGGATTTTATCCGGTATCCCCTTGGATTTCACGGTCAACCGGAGCCATTCGGCGAGAGCTCTCGGGTTTTCTCTGAAAACGATTATCGCTTGGGGAACCAGTTCATCCGTATAGGGCAGCCCTTTCAAAGCATATCGCGCCAGGACCGTTTGAGTATCATAATAAGAGCACATCATGGTAGTGGCTAGCGAAAGTCCGGTCCATGCCTCCACATTCTTTTCATTTTCCATGATTGCCCTAAAATAATAATGCGCCGCAGCACCAAAGGCTTCCGCCTCCATATAGCCATGGGCCTTGTCCGTAAATCCTGCAACATTAAGGAATTGCATGTGTATCCCCCCCCCCCGTTTTTTGGCGGTTTCCCGCTTTCGACAAAGATCGTTTTCCTTTATCGTACCAGTTTTGAACATCGTTTGACACAAACTGGCCAGAAAACATGATTGAATCGGCTCTTATTTTTTATCCCACCGGGCTACAAGATACCCCGCTCCTTCCTCTTGTTGGCTCTTGGATCTTTGCTCCTCCAGCCGAGCGGCCTGTTCCGGGTCGACAAATTCCAACGGGGCTACATACAACCCGAATCGGATTTCGGCGGGTTTGATCCCGTGAAGGCTGCAGATGTCCTGTAAAGAGAAAAAACGTGCCTTGGCGAATACGCTTTCGGTATTTTCTCTCCCCCGTTTTTCATAGTTTCTGGCCCATTCACTCTGTTTTCCGATCATGCCTGCCACAAGCCGCCCGCCCCTTTTTAATACCCGCAGCCCCTCGGATATGACAAGGCTGGGATTCTCTACAAATTCGAGCACCACATTGCATATTGCCAGATCAAATTGCCTATCAGCAAAAGGCAAATGATGAAGATCTCCCTCGACAAAACTGACGTCAATCGGTTGCCGGAAAGCTTTTTCCCTGGCTTTTTTCAACATTCCTGATGAAATGTCTATCCCTGTAACCGATAGTTTCTGTTGGGCCAGCCAGAGAGAGTAGCTCCCTGTGCCACAACCCAGATCAATTGCGGATTCACCCGGATTCGGGCGGGCGACCTCCGCGACAATCCGTTTTTCCAATGCATCAACAAAAGAACCAAGGGGAGTGCTGCACCATTCGTCGTAGGTTTGAGCCGATTTGTCGAACAAAGCCAATACCGAATCCCTCTCTCCTATGAATCCGATTCTCCAGCCGGGCATGGCCGGCTAGGCCTTAAGCGCTTTTTTCTTCAGCAAGTCCGCGAACTTTTCGGCAGGCAAGGGCCTGCTGAACAGATACCCCTGAATAATGTCGCAGTTAAATGAGCGCAACAGGTCAAGCTGCTGTTGGGTCTCCACCCCTTCCGCCACCACTTCCAATTTTAAGGTGTGAGCCAGATTGATTACCGCGTTGACAATTGCCATATCGTCAGAACTTGACGGGAGGTCCCGCACCAGCGACCTGTCGATTTTGAGCGTATCGATCGGAAATTTTTTCAGGAACATCAGCGAAGAATAGCCGGCTCCAAAGTCGTCGATTGCAAGGCGGACGCCCAGCAACTTTAATTCGCGAAGCGTGCCGATCACTTGTTCCAGATTCGCAATTGAAAGGTTCTCGGCGATTTCCAACTCCAGACAACCGGGATCGATTCCCGTTTCCTGCAATACCCAGGCAACGGTAACAACAAGGTCTTCCTGCAGCAATTGGCGAGCCGACAAATTCACGGAGACGCGTTCGACCGGCAGGTTGGCTTCCTGCCAGAGTTCGATTTGTTTGCAAGCCGTCAGCAAAATCCATTCCCCGATCTGCACGATCAACCCCGTTTCTTCCGCCGATTGGATAAAATCTTTTGGGCAGACGATCCCCAATTCCGGATGCCGCCAGCGGATCAAAGCCTCCGCACCAACAATCCGACCGGTAGACAGGTCGGTAAAGGGGTGATAATGCAGTTCAAATTCCTCCCGGTCCAATGCCCTGCGCAAATTTGTCTCCAATGCCAACCGCTCGACGGATTTCACATTCATGTCAGCCGTATAAAACTGGTAATGGTTACCGCCTTTTTCCTTCGCGCGATACATCGCCGCATCCGCATTTTTGATCAGCGATTCGATATCGGTGCCATCAGTCGGATACAGGCTGATGCCGATGCTTGTCGTGATGAAAAACTCGTGCCCGTTCAACACGAAGGGCGTGAACAGGGAGTTAATAATCTTGCGTGCCGCTTTGGCGGCATCCTTCTCCTGGGCAATCTGCGGGATAATAACGGTAAACTCGTCTCCCCCGAGCCGGGAAACGGTGTCCACTTCCCGCAGGCACCCCGTCAGCCGCTGCGCCACGGCTTGCAATAACTGGTCCCCGACGGCATGCCCCAATGAATCGTTGATCAATTTGAAACGATCCAGATCCAAAAACATGACCGCCAGCATCTCGTTGTTCCGGCTGGCACGGGCCAATGCCTGGCTGAGGCGGTCATGAAACAAAAGACGGTTGGGCAACCCCGTCAGCGCATCGTGATAAGCCTGATGTTTGATCTGTTCCTCATAGCGTTTGCGTTCGGTAATATCGCTGAACACGCCGGCGTAGTAAATCGTTTTGCCGGATTCGTCCTTGATGTTGGTAATCGTCAACAATTCGAGATAAATTTCGCCGTTTTTCCGCCGGTTCCAGATCTCCCCCCGCCAATGCCCCATCTCATGGATGGAAGCCCACATGTTGACGTAAAATTCTGCATCCTGCTTCCCGGAGTTTAGAATGCGCGGGGTTTTGCCGATCACTTCCTCCGGCGCGTATCCGGTTACAGAGGTAAAAGCCGGATTCACCAAAATGATCGTTCCGTTTGCGTCTGTCACCACGACCCCTTCGAGCGTGCTCTCAAAGACATGCGCCGCCAAACTCAAATGATTTTCCGGCCGTTTGCGCCGGGAAAGTTCGCCGGAGCCTTGTTCCGCCGCAATCTGTTGCCGCAGTTGCCGCAATTCCGCGATCAACTGTTTCTTGGTTTTTTTGTAATCGTCGTCCATTGGAGTCCCTCCCCCAACAGGATTCCGGCATGGTTCCGTCGGCTCACTGAATAGCAAAGACTTTTGTCAGACGAGTCAGTTCGAACAACTCCAGGACGGTTCCTCGTAGTCCGGATATCGCCACGCCGCCCCCGTTTTGCAGCGCCCGCTTTTGCAAGGCGACAAGCACGCCAAGGCCCGAACTGTCGATGTACTCGACTTCCGACAGGTCGATCACAAACCGGTTGTAGCCTTTGTCAACGTATTGCAAAAGCCTTTCCCGGATGACGGTCGCCTCTCCGACATAAATGTTTCCGGAGAGGGTAACAAGAACTTGACCATTCACAACCTTGATTTCCTTGATCATCGACGGTTTCCCCTTTCTCCCTTTCCCCTAAAGTTTGAAGACTTCCACAGTCGATTTCAACTCCTGCGCCATCGCGCTCGTCTGTTCCGTGGACGCGGCTATCGTTTCGACCGCCGCGGTTGTTTGTTCCGTTGAGGCCGCCACCTCTTCCGCGCTCGCCGCGGTGCTTTCGATAACGGAAGCAACCGAATGGATCAACCGGACAATCTGTTCGGAAGCGGCAACCTCATCGTTGGCGACCTGCACAATATCGTTAATATCGCGAACCGTATTTTCGACAGCCGATAAAATGCTTTGCAAAGCTTCCCCCGCCAGGTTAACGCTCGTGACCCCCGCTTCGACTTCGTTTCTGCTTTGTTGCATGGCTGCCACCGCGTTTGCGGAACTTTCAAGAATTTTTTCAACCAGACCGGTTACTTCAGCGGCACCCTGATTCGATTGCTCCGCCAATTTGCGGACTTCGTCCGCCACTACCGCGAATCCCCTGCCGGCCTCACCCGCCCGTGCCGCCTCAATCGCCGCATTCAGCGCCAACAAATTCGTCTGGTCGGCCAGATGTGTGATCATAGAGGTAATACTGCCGATTTGTTTGGAATATTGGTCGAGCCGCGCAATCAATTTCTGGGATTCGATCGTTTTCGCCTTGACCGCTTCCATACGTGACACCGTTTGGTTTACGGTTTCTTTGCCGTTCGCCGCAGCTTCCAATGTCACATTGGAATTTTCCGCGGCAGACAGGGCTTTGTTTTTGGCGATTTGAATCAGTGACGAAAGCTCCAGCAGCACTTTTGACACTTCGACGACCGAACGGTTCCCCGTTTCAGCGTTGTGCGCGACTTGCTGCATGTTTTTGGACACATCCGTCACCGAGGCGGTAACCTGTTCGGTGGACGCCGCCATTTCTTCCGACGCGGCCGCCAGTTCGTCCGCCGCCTTTCTCACCGCCCGGACGATGGAGGCCTGACTTTGAATCATCTTGTTAAAGGATTCGGTCAACTTCCCTATTTCGTCACGGGAGCGAATTTCTCCTTTCACAGTAAGGTTGGCGTTGCCCGCCTCCGCCATCAGTTCCCCCAAATTTCTGACCGGATTGGCGATCATCTGGGCCATGGGAATGCCGACGATCGTAAAAATGATGGCGGCAAGGACAATCAGGGCCAGCATCATCCAATTTGCGGCCGCCGCTTTGTTTTTGACATCCGCCGCATACGCTTCCGCCGTCCGGGTTTTGTAATCGACCAGTTCGGTGAACAGCGCATTGATGTTCTCCAAATGCGGAGCAGCGTTTTTCCGGTAGTATTCGTACGCTTCCCGCTTTTGTCCGGCAACGGCCATGTCAGTCGCCTTTTTCCGTTCAGGTCGGTAGAGGCCGATTTCTTTTTTCAGTTCTGCCAGCTTTTCTTTCTCATAGGGAAGCAGGCCGCTGCGTTCGTATTCGGCGATCAGGCTGTCGTTTCTCGGAATCCGCCGCTCAATGTCGGCCAATATTTCATTTGTTCGCGCCTCGTCGTTTGTGGACATCAGTTCCAGATTGTACGCTTCCACCACGCGAAAACCCGTCCGCACTTCAGCAAGCGACTTGACCGGCAACAGGCTGTTTCGATAGATTTGTTCGGCATATTCCTGCATTCGGTTCATGTAGAAATACCCAGTGAGACCGACTCCCACCATAAACAGGACCGCCAGCGCAACCAGAACAAACAGTTTGTGCCGGATTTTAAGATTTCGAAACAAGTTCATAGACCATCCCCCTCGAGTCAAATGTCCGCAAACGGGATGCCACATCGTCAAAGCCGCCTATGCCGGTTTTTGCAGCGATCCGTTTGACCAGCAAGACTTCGTTGCCTTTTTTGCTAAAGGCGATGGTGTCGGCCGCCGCTTTCATGATGAGCAAGCCCCGGCCCGATTCCTTTAACAGCGCGTCACCGGCAGCGAAACAATCGCAACGCTGCAGTTTCTCCAACATTGCCTGCGCCGGAAACCCCGGCCCCGGGTCTTTGACTCTGACCATCAGTCGTTTTCCTGCAAGCACTTCGATCTTCAGCGTGACAAATCCTTCGTTTGCGCCGGCTAGGCCGTGTTTGAAAGCGTTGTTGACCGCTTCGTTCATCGCCACTTCCAACAACGGGCGACGGTCGGACAAAACCTGTTTGAGATAGTCGCTGACGAATGGCCTGATCTTTTCAAAACCGGCAAAATAGTTGAATTTAAACTCAAGAACGGATTTTTTCATGCTTTTCAACTCCAGTGGTTTCATGAGATCATTCGATGACGGATCATCCCAATCTGATGCAGACCGCCGTAGCGTCATCATGGGCCGTTTCCGAAAGCTTTTGCAGCATGTCGACCGCCGCTTCAAAGCCGAGGGCGATTGGGGCATTCCGGTTGGACAGCAAATCCAGCAAACCGTCGCTCATAAAATAGAAACAATCCCCCGGCTGATAAGGAAACACATGCTTTTCATACGTTGCATCCTGAAACATGCCGACAAACGTTCCCGGCAGTTTCACCAGCGTTTGCCCCCGGGACGATGAGGCAATGAAATAATTGATGCCGCCGGAAGCGCAGGTCAGCGTTTTTTGTGTCAAATCGATTTCAAAACAGATCACCGCCGCAAAAGAATCCTCCCCAAAATAAGCCATTGCCTTGCGGTTCAGCCAGGCCATTTTTTGATCCAGCGGTAGATTTTTCTCCGCTGCTTCGCAAAACAGCACTTTCAAGGCGGAGTTCTGCAAGGCCGGTGCCAGTCCGTGCCCCATGACGTCGATCACGCATCCAACCACAATGTTTTTGTCCCGGTTCCACCTGAATTCGTACGCATCGCCACTTAGGTAATTGGCAGGCCGGTAAACGGTCTTGACCGTCACCCGTTCGTCCGTGATGTCTGGCGGCAACAGTCTTTTTTGAATGAACCCCGCCCGCACCGCATCTCTTTCGAGCTGTTTCCGCTCGGTAATGTCGTGGAACACGCCGACATAGTGTGTCGCATTTCCCGAGTGATCTTTAATCGTGTTGATCGTCAGCCACTCCGGGTAAATCTCGCCATTTTTCCGGCGGTTCCAGATTTCCCCCTGCCACCGACCGGTGCGTCGGAGGGACGACCACATATTTTGGTAGAAAGACTCGTCCTGCCGGCCGGATTTCAGGATGCGCGGGTTTTTCCCCTGTGCTTCTTCCGCACTGTAGCCCGTTACGGTTGTGAAGGCAGGGTTGACCGATTGGATGATCCCCTTGTCATCCGTGATGATGACGCCTTCCGTCAAGTTCTCAAACACCTTGGCAGCCAGTTGCATTCCCGCCTCCGAACGCTTGCGTTCCGAGATGTCACGCCCGATGACCACCAGCCCCTTGCGCCGCCCGTCGGGGTAAAACAGCGGGATCTTGGTCACCTGGAAAGACAGGAATCCTCCGCCTGGCTTGCGAACAACCCGTTCAAAATGGACGGTTCTGCCCGCCCTCCAGATTTCTTCGTCGGGCTCTTCGCAAGCAAGAAACAGATCGCAGTAAACGCTTCCCGGACCGTAAAAATCGGTGGCCTTTTTTCCCTTGTACGAGGCATGTTGAATTCCAAAATAGAGCAGCGCCGTTTGGTTGGCCTCCAGCCACCTTCCTTCGCCGTCCTTGAGAATCACGATGTCCGGCAAAGCGTTCACCAGCGTGCGCATTCTCTCTTCGGGTTCTTCCAACGCCGCAGCATGTTCGGTTGCTTTGCAATCCTGTAGGGAATCCGGATTTTTCCCCCGCACTCTCGGTCCACCCCAGTCCGCGTCAATTCGTCTCGAATGTCCCCGATGCCGCCTTCGCCAACAGTTCTGTAAAGGCGGAAGCCGGTACCGGACGGCTGAACAAATATCCCTGCATCTCGTCGCACTCACGGGCTTGCAAAAACAATTGCTGTTCCCGGGTTTCAACCCCTTCGGCAACCACTTTCAGGTTGAGGCTGCGCGCCAGTGTGATGATCGCCGTCACAATCGCCCTGTTGTACGGGTCCGTCACGATGTCGCGCACAAAGGATTGGTCGATTTTTAACGCGTCAATCGGAAATTGCTTGAGATAGCCAAGCGAAGAATACCCCATGCCGAAATCGTCGATCGAAATGCGGACTCCCAGTTTTTTCAGTTTTTTTAGTGTAGCGCTGGCCTGGTCCACATCCTGCATTGCAATGCTTTCGGTGATTTCCAATTCCAGGTAATCGGGATCGAGTTCCGTTTCTTGCAGAACGCGTTCGACGATTTGCACCAGATCTTCTTGCTGAAACTGGCGGGCGGAGAGGTTAACCGCAACGCTCACCGGCAGCAAGCCGGCCGCTTGCCAAGCTTTGTTCTGTCGGCAGGCGGTTCGCAGCACCCATTCCCCAATCGGCATGATCAACCCGGTCTCTTCCGCCAGAGAGATGAATTCAGTCGGCGGTACCATTCCCAATTGCGGGTGCTGCCAACGGATCAACGCTTCCATTCCGGCGATCCGGCCGGTGCGCAGGTCAACCTTCGGCTGGTAGTGCAAAACCAGCTCGCCCCTCTCCAACGCCCTGCGCAGATCGGTTTCCAATTCCAGCCGCTCAACGGCTTTCGCGTTCATGTCCGGCATATAGAACTGGTACTGGTTGCCGCCCTGTTCTTTCGACCGGTACATGGCCGTGTCGGCGTTTTTGATCAGCGTTTCCATATCGGTGCCGTCTGTCGGATACAGGCTGATCCCGATGCTGGTGGTGATAAAAAAATCGTAGCCGTCAACGATCAGCGGTGCCCGGAACGCTTCATTCAGCGCCAATACCCGTTTGACGACGTCTTTTTCGCTGTTGATCTGCGTTAGTATGAAGGCGAACTCATCTCCGCTCAAACGTGCGACAGTGTCGGATTCGTGCGCGCAGCATTTGAGCCGTTCCGCAATCGCCTGCAACAACCGGTCGCCAAGAGCCGGCCCGAGGCTGTCGTTGATGCTCACAAAGCGGTCTATATCAATGAACAGCACAGCCAGCATCCGTTTTTGCCGCTTTGCGTTTTCCAATTCATGCTCCAGGCGTTTTTGCAAAAGCGCCCGGTTCGGCAACCCTGTCAACACATCATAATAAGTCTGGTATGCAATACGGTCTTCATAACGTTTGCGTTCGCTGATGTCGCTGAACACGGCAGCGTAATGCGTGATTTTTCCGGTTACGTCCCGGATCGCGCTGATATGCAGCCATTCCGGATACACCTCGCCATTTTTCCGGCGGTTCCAGATTTCCCCCTGCCATTGTCCTTTTTCATGGATCGCCGCCCACATATCGATGTAAAATTTCCGATCATGTCGCCCGGATTTTAAAATACGCGGATTTTTGCCGATCACTTCGTCGGCGCTATACCCCGTTATCACGGTAAATGCGGGGTTTATCAACTGAATCGAACCGTAGATGTCGGCAACCATGACTCCTTCAACGGCATTTTCAATCACCTTCGAGACGAGATGAAGCTGTGCCTCCATCCGCTTGATCTCGCTAATGTCAGTGAAAACCGACACATAATGGGTGATTGCCCCCGCGTCGTTTTTGATTGCGCTGACGGTCAGCCACATAGGGTATTCTTCGCCGGTCTTGCGCCGATTTCGGACTTCCCCTTGCCATTGTCCGGTTTCGCGAATCGCGGACCGTATGTTGGTGTAAAATGGTTCGTCAAACCGTCCGTAATTGAAGTCGCGGACGGTTTTCCCGATCACTTCTTCCGCACTGTATCCGGTGATCGCGGTAAACGCAGGGTTGACAAACTGGATGACGCTCTCCGTATTGGTGATCATGACCCCTTCCTGTGCCGTTTCGTATACCTTCATGGCAAGGCGCAACCCGTCCTTGTCAAGTTTGCGCTGTTCGAAACTTGAGATGATCTGCCCGCTGTCAACGGTCATCCCGTCTCCTTGGGTCGAGCGGATGAGATTTCCCATTGTGAATTCTCCTTACTGTGCGCTTCTCGCTAAGAAATGAACCTCTTTATAATTATAATAATCCTTTTTCTCACTATAAACCCGGTAAAAGATTTTGAACATTGGGGAATCCCCTGAATATATGGAAATATTTGAGGATGTTCCCTGCTAAGGCTTTCGATTCGCCTGTGGACAAGCGTCTCCGGTAACAGTTTTGTGACAAAAAGCAACAAATTTGTGACAAAACAAAAAGGACGTGCGCCAAACACGTCCTCACGTATCCTCCGATGTGCCGGTCAATCCTGTAGTGAGTTGTAAAAACGGGTCTCGTACTCTGCCAGAGACATTCCGTATTGGGATTGAAAACTGGCTTCGACCCCGTCTTGAACAGCCCCCGCCAAAAAAGCCTTCAACTTCGGCAACCCCGCTTGTTGAATCAGGTTTTCCACCGCCAAGTAATCTTCCCATTCGACATTGTACCGCGCCTTCAGGATTCCTTCTTCGTCGACGGTCAACGGCAGCAGTTGGCCTCTGTCCGCCACTTTCCGGAGTTGTCGGTTGTAGGTGTTCGCCAATTGTTGCGCCCTTTGCGGAGCGGTTTGCGTAAGCGCCCGCATCCCTTCGTGCCAGGCGATCCCTTCGTTGATCCAGGTCGGAAGGATGTCGCCGATTCCCCGTTGGTTTAAAACCACGTGCGTCAGTTCATGGGTCAGCGTGTTGGCCAAGTCTGCCCCGGAATGCTGGTTATACAGGGGAATCCAAATATCCGATCCGATGGTCAAACCGCCGGTCTCCGACACGATTCCGCGGACTTGTTCCCTCGGAATTCCCGCTTTCAGCAACGATTTTCCGTACGAATCGGGAGTTGAGAACAACGCCACCCGCACGGGTTTGGACGGTTCCCAGAATTCGGACTTCAAAACGGGAAGCGATATGTTTTGAACGGTGTGCAAAGCTTCCTGCAAAGCGCTTGCCGGTATACCCGGATCGCCTGCCGCGATCAGGACTTGCCCAGCTCCTTCAGGGGACAGGTTCGGATTCGCTGTATCGGGTCTGGAAGGCAGGTGACGAATGTGAAGACTGCGGGAAACAGCCTGATCCGTCAGCAGCCGGTCGATTTCCTGCAGATCGCGGAAGATTTGATCGAACTGGCGGTTCCAATCCTCCAGACTGACCGTTCCCGCCCCGAGCCTTTCCAACAAGGATTCAAGGTCGCGATTCAGCTGTTGCGGCAAATTTTCCCACGCCTCAAGATGCTGCGCTTCACGCCAGAAAGACATAAACTTGGGAGCCGCCACGCCATCGGATTTCACATTCGGAGCCAGCGCCTGTACGGCCAACGATGCCGCAAGGACTCCGGCAGCAAGAAACCAGCCTCGCATTGCGATCCCTCCTTTTGCATGCACATCCTGTCATCTGAAATATGATCCAATCAATATTATCTTACAAAACATCATATAATTGTAGAGAAAAAATGTGTAAAATTTAGGCGAAGGGGTTTCAAACCCTGGTCATTTCGCTTTTCGCATCATGTCAAACTGGCGGACCGGCTGGTCGACCTTGAGTTGAACGATCATCTGCGGATGCGGGGCGGCTTCAATCGGGGTGCCGGATTCGTCCCACATCTCCTGAATCGTCATCGAAAAATGGGTGTCCGGCCCGAAGAATTCGACTTCTTGCCCGACCTTAAAGTTGTTGCGCTGTTGGACAGTCGCAATTCCCGTCTTTGCGTCGTAAGAGTCGACCAGACCGACAAAATCGTAAGCCCGGGCGGTCTGGCCGGGGACATAGATCTGGTCGTGCTCCGTCGGTTTGCCGTAATAAAAGCCTGTCGTCATCGACCGGGTGCTCGCCTTCAGAATCTCGTCCACCCAGTGCGGGTCAAACTTGAAGTTCCCGGGATCTTTGCAATACTCGTCGACCACATGGCGATAGGCATTGACAACGGTGGCCACATAGTGAATCGATTTCATCCGGCCTTCGATCTTCAGTGAATCGACTCCGGCATCGATCAACTCGGGGATGTGTTCAATCATCGACAGGTCCTTCGAATTCATCAGGAACATGCCTTCATCCCCTGCAAAAACGGGCAGCAGTTCGGCGGGTTCCCCGGTACTATACATGCCGTTCCCGGACTCTTCCCCTTTGTCTTCCACCAACAGATAGTTCCAGCGGCAGGATTGGGCGCACCCTCCGCGATTCGCGTCCCGTTCCGCCATATAGTTGGACAGAACGCAGCGGCCCGAGTAAGCGATGCACATCGAGCCGTGAATAAACACTTCGATTTCGGCGTCGACATGTTTCTTGAACGCACGGACCTCTTCCAGCGACACTTCACGCCCGAGTACGAAACGGGTGACCCCCATCCGCTGCCAGAACTTCACCGTCTGATAATTGGACGTGGAAGTTTGCGTGGACAGATGCAGTTCGAGCCGAGGAGCCACTTCCTTCGCCGCAATCAGCAGAGCCGGGTCGGCGAAGATAATCGCGTCGACCCCCGCCCTGTCGATCGCCCGCAAATACTCTCTCAATCCGGCAAGATCCTCGTTATGGGCGACGATATTCGTCGCCACATAGACTTTGGTGCCGTGGCTGTGGGCGAAATCCACCGCGTGGGCCATTTCCCCAAAGTCGAAATTGCCCGCTTTGGCACGCAGTCCGTAGGCTTCGCCGCCGATATACACCGCATCCGCGCCGTAACGGATGGCCATCTCCAGTTTTTCCATATTCCCTCCCGGAGCGAGTATCTCCGGTTTTTTGATCGCAGTTTGCATGTCATTCCCTCCTCCCTCTTTTGACAGATACGGCCAATCCATCGCCCAGCGGCACAAAGGCCGTTTCCAACTGCGGATGGTTGGCCAGCAATTGGTTGTAGCCGCGAAGACGCATCACGATCGTGCGCAGTTTGTGCTTCACATGTTCGGGGCCGGCTACCAATCCCTGAAAAAACACGTTGTCGCTGAACAGCGTCCCGCCCTCGCGCAAAAGCGGCAGCACCAATTCGAGAAAATGAGGATATTGTCCCTTTGCCGCGTCCAAAAAAACGACATCGTAGCGGTCGCCAAGCGCGGGCAGAATATCGAACGCATCTCCCTGCAAAAGCCGGATACGATCCCGGTATCCCGCCTTTGCGATGTTGGCAAGCGCCGCTTCCGCCCGGGACGGATCGCGTTCGACCGTAACAATCGAGGCGCTGCACGCCTGCGCCATCACAATCGCCGAATAGCCGATCGCGCTGCCGATTTCGAGAATTTTGTCCGGATTCATCTGCCGCAACAGGACGCGCAGCAATTGCGAGGTCTCCAGATCCAAAATCGGAATGTACAGTTCTGCCGCCCTGCGCTCGATCTCGGTCAAAAGCGGATCGCGTTCCGGCACCAGGCTGCGGATGTAAGAAATCAACCCGTTGTCCATAGTCACATCCCAGACATAACAGTTCTTTTAACAGAATAATTCTATTCTATCATTTCTTCGGTTCCCGGCAACACCCGATGCTCTTACTCTTGGTTCAATTCGGTGGCTTTTTGTTCTGTTCGCTTAACGCGATATTGCGGTTGTGCTCCTCGAGAGTCTTCGCGAAATAGTGTTCGCCCGATCCGTCTTTTTTCGTCACATAGTACAGATACTCATGCTTGGCGGGCGACGCCACGGCGTTCAAGCTGTCCCTGCCCGGCATGGCGATCGGTCCCGGCGGCAGTCCTTCCCGTTTGTAAGTGTTGTACGGGCTGTCGACTTCGAGATCTTTCAGCAGAAGTTCCGCTTTTTGCCCCACGGCGTATTGGATCGTCGCGTCGATTTGCAGGAGCATCGGCGGTTTTTGCTGCAACCGGTTCAAAATCACCCCGGCGACCATCGGCCGTTCCTTCGCCACCCGCGCTTCCCTTTCCACAAGCGACGCGATCGTCACCGCCTCATGCAGCGACAGTCCCTGCGCTTGGAAGCTCTGGCGCATCTCCGGCGTCACAACCCGATCAAACTGTTTCAGCATGGTATCGATGATTTCATGTTCGGTGGCGCCTTTTTTGATTTCATAGGTGTCCGGGAACAAATACCCTTCCAGACGATGCCGCACACCAGGAGTCAAGGGAATCTCCCGGAGGAAATCATAATCAAACATCCCGGTGTCCGCTTCTTGCAGAAAGGATTTCCGGTCGGCAAGCCCTTGTTGCGCCAGTGCATCCGCGATTTGTTCAAGGGTATAGCCTTCCGGGATCGTCAAGCGCACGGTGTTGGGTTTTACTTTCCCCTTGACAATTACGTTAAGGATTTCCGGAATGGAAGAACCGCGGGCGATCTCATAGGTCCCCGCTTTCAAAGCGGCGCTTTGTCCGCCCAATACCACAGCCGCCCGAAACAGAAGCTCGCTTCGGATCAGCCCTTTTTTCGCCAAAGTCGAAGCGATTTCAGCGGTTGTGGCGCCCTTCGGTATTTCAAGCGACACGACTTCGCCCGTCGCTTCCGGCGGCATCCATTGCGACCAGACGAAAATCGGAAGCATGGCCAAAACCGATAACAACACGGCAAAAAATTTGATCCTGCCCACACGCGGCAAAAGCTTGTCCAACGATTTCCGCAAACCGGCGGAGTCCAAGCGGCTCTCCCCCTTTCCATCACCGCTATTTTCCCGATACCACCAGTATAACAAAAAAACCGGACGATTTTTACGTCCGGCACGCCGTGCGCGAAACCACCCCAAAATCGAGCAGCTGCCAAGCTCACTTGTCGAGTTCCTCGAACAGCAAAGTGTCGTACATCTCCGCCACTTTGTCCCACTCATCGTCGTCTTCGATGTTGACGAGGATTTCATTGCCGTCTTCATCCTGCTCGATGCGCAGAATGATCGCCTCATCATCCTGCGTGTCGGTCGGCTGCAGGATGGCGTAGGTTTTGCCATCGACTTCCAGCACTTCCAGCACTTCAAATTCGTGTTCTCCGCCGTCCTCGTCCGTTAAGACAATCATGTTTTCGTTTTGCCCTTCGCTCATTTTTTACACCCCTTTTATCGAATGGAATCGAGGTAGTTTTGCAAAATGATACCCGCCGCCATTTTGTCAACCACCCGCTTTCGCTTGTCGCGCCGGACATCCGCTGCGATCAGCATCCGTTCGGCCGCCATCGTCGACAGCCTTTCATCCCATAGTATGACCGGCAGCGAGAACGTTTCTTCCAACAGTCGCGCAAACTCCCGGGCGGCTTCGGCCCGCGGTCCGACGGTACCGTTCATGTTTTTCGGGAACCCGAGAATGATTTTTTGCACTTCGTATTGCCGGATCAACTCGCCCAAGCGCTTCAGGTCGTCCGCTTGCGATCGCCGGCGGATCACTTCAACGCCCTGCGCCGTCATACCAAGCGGATCGCTGACGGCGACGCCGATCCGGGCGTCCCCCAGATCGAGACCCATCAGGCGTCCCGTCATGTGCGATCCGCCAGATACGCACGAACCAGCTCTTCGATCAGATCGTCCCTTTCGACTTTGCGAATGGTATTCCGTGCATCGTTGTGACTGGTGATGTAGGCCGGGTCGCCCGAAATCAAATACCCGACAATCTGATGGATCGGATTGTATCCTTTCACCTTCAAAGCTTCGTACGCTATAAGAAGTGCTCGCTGCGCCTCGTTCGCCTCGTCCTTGTTGCCCGAAAACATCATCGTTTTATCGAGATGTGAAGTCATAAGAAGACACCTCTTTTTGGTAGTCTTGCGGAACCCTTGGGAACTTATTCGCCTTTCTGGCTTGAATTTCCTCTTTTTAAAAACAAGAAGTTTTCTCCCGCACTACCTTCTCACGTAATGCAGCACCAGATGCTCCAGCACCACTTTTAATATCGCCACGACGGGAACAGCCAGGATCAGTCCCATAATGCCGGCCACTTCACCGCCGAGCAGCAGCGCAAAAATGATCAAGAGAGGATGCAGGTTCAAGCTTTTGCTGACAATCTGGGGAGCGATGAAATTGCCCTCAAGCTGCTGCACGATCAAATTGACGATGGTAACTTTTAAAGCCATAACCGGGGAAACGGTAAACGCGAGAATGATCGCCGGCGCAGCCCCGATAAACGGCCCGATATACGGAATGATGTTGGTGATCGCCACAAACAGGGCAAGCATCAGGCTGTACGGCATGCCGACAATCGCGTATCCTGCGTAAACCAGGGTTCCCACTGCCAACATCACGACCAGTTGGCCGCGAATATAATTCCCGAGCGCATCGTCAATCGATTTGATCAGGTCGATCAATTCCTTACGGTGGCGGCTCGGAAAGATCGTCACAACCGCCCGTTCCATCACTTTCAGATCTTTCAGCATATAAAACACCAGAAACGGAATGACCAGCGCCGTAAGCATCTGCTCCAATGTGCTGCCAAGCGACCCGAGAAAGTTCGTGATGTAACGGGTGACCGCTTCCTCAAAGGCGATCAGATTGGTATCGATCGCCTTATGCACCGCTTCCGGCATCTTTTTTGCCCCGTCGTCAAGGTGCTTGCTCCACGTCTCGAACTGTTCGATGATGGAAGGGAGCTTTTCCGCAAACTCCTTCAACTGATCGATAAAAACGGGAATGGTGTTGGCCAGTGCCACCGCTAGCAATGTGAAAAACACGAAATAGATCAGAATCACGCTGACGCCGCGCGGAACTCCCCGGTCGACCAGCTTGGTCACAATCGGATTCAACATATACGAAATCACGACGGCGATCAAAAACGGGGCCAGCACGGCACGCAAAACAACCCAGATTCCAAGCAGCAATCCGCTCATCTGGGTCAGTAAAAACATGCACCCCAATATCAGAAGTACCAACAGTGCAAGATCGATGGAACGATTTCGCGGGGCCCTTTCCATGCCGGTGTCCCCCTTCAGGCAAACAAAGGTTTCTCAGGACAGCTTTTCCCATTGTTACAAGTATATGCGGGTTGTCCGGGTTCTATAGCAGAAAAGCAGCACCGAAGTGCTGCTTAAGCCGACAAGCTGAACGCAATATCCGTAAACGTAAACAGAAACGCCACACTGGCGACTATACTGTTCACCTTAAAGAACGCTACATCGATCCGCGACATGTCCTTCGGCGAAATGATCAAATGTTCATAGAACAGAAGCACGGCCACCGCGGCAACACCGGCGTAATAGATGGCCCCCAGCGACACGTAGAGCGGAATCAGCAAAAACAGCACAATCGTCAGCACGTCAAGGGCACGCGAAATCCACAGCCCGCCGGCAATCCCGAACCGGCTGGGGATGGAATACAGCCCCTCGTGCCTGTCAAAGTCCACATCTTGGCACGCGTAAATGATGTCAAAAGCCGCAATCCACGCGGCTACCGCTCCGGCCAACAGCAGGCCGGGCATGTCAAAGCGGCCGGTAACGGCTATCCAGGCGCCCAGCGGTGCCAATCCGTCCGTAATCCCCAACACCAGATGGCAGGCCCATGTGAACCGTTTGGTATACGGATACAGCACCAGGAAAAAAACTGCGACCGGCATCAGATAAAAGCAGAGGGGATTGAGCATCCAGGCGGAAACTCCGAGCAGCACAAACGATCCCAGGATGAACGCCACCGTCTCGGCGCTGCTGATCGCGCCCCGCGGCAGTTCCCGGTTTGCCGTACGCGGGTTCTTCGCGTCGATCTGTTTGTCGATCAGTCGGTTTAACGCCATCGCGGCGCTCCGGGCGCCGACCATTGCCAACGTCACCCAGAAAAATGTGCTCCAGCCCGGCCACGTGCCGTTTTTGTAGAAACTGGCCATAATCATGCCGATATAGGCGTAAGGCAAAGCGAAAATTGTATGCTCAAACTTGACCATTTCAAGAAAAAGTCGGATTTTGGACAAAGCAAAAACCTCCTGCTGTCAGCTCGCTTACACTACAATTAAGCGACAGGAGCAGAAGGGTTGTCAAGCGCCGGCTATGTACTTAACGCGCGATCCCGGAATGTTCCTCCGCTGCGCCCGCCATATCCCCGAACAAACTCAAAGACCCGTCTTCTTCAACCTGATACAGCTTGACTTCTTCCCCGTTGACATTGAATTCGACAAAACACTCCCAGCAATAATACTGGTTGGTTCCGACCTTTCCGATGTCACGGCAATTGCAATTCGGACAACGCATCAAGAACTATCCACTCCTATGGGCTTGGTTGGAGGTCGGAAAGCTTTGCGTTCGCTTTCACTATAATCGGATCCCCGATTTGAACCGTCTCCGTAAAGGGCAGCCATTTCCGTCCCGTAACCAGGTCTGCAAGCAAGCCGTCCGACACTTCGTACCCTACTATGTTGTCCGTTTCCTGTCCGATGTAAACATCTTCCACCGTTCCCAACATAACGCCATCTTCGGTAAACAATTCCTTTCCCACCAGCGCCCGTTCTCCCGTCATCAGGCGGCACTCCCATTCTTCCGCTCCGCATTCCGTGACAAGATCCGGCGATTCCACAGTCACCGCATCTTCGCCGATTGACTTGACCCGCGTCAGCCGGACGATACCCTGACCGGCCAGCAGGCCTTCCTTTTTAATCAAAAGGGCGTCCGCACGATTCTCCCGAACGAATCCGATGTCAACCACCTCTCCCAACCGGACGCCCCCAAGCAGTTCGATCACCGGCAGACCAATCCAAAGCCGCGCCCGTCTCACACACTCACCTCCCGCCTAAAAAATGCCCGTCATCGGACATTCATTCGCAACGGTTACGACCGCCTCAGCCGGCGTACAATCGCCGCCGTTTTGCGTGCCGCCGCCTCGATTTCCCACAGCGTGTTCTGTTCTGAAAAACTGAAACGAATGGCAGATTTCACGCGATCCGGCGCTAAATTCATCGCAGTCAGAACGTGGGAAGGCTGCAGGGAACCGGATGTGCACGCGGAACCGCTGGCCGCCGCAATCCCCTCCATGTCGAGATTCATCAGCATCGTATCCGCCGGTATCCCCGGAAAAGACACCGACAGGATGGAGGGAACGGAACGTTCCGGCGAATTCACCGCCAGAAAATCGACTTCCTCCCGTAAAATGGCAAGCATCCGGTTGCGCAGTTGCCGGATATGTTCGCCATTTTCCTCCCGGTGACAGACCGCCCGCTCAATGGCGGCGCCCATCCCCACGATCCCCGGCACATTCTCCGTGCCGGCACGTCTTTTCCTCTCCTGGGAACCTCCGTGCAAAATCGGACTCCAAGCGATGTCCCGTTTGACGTAGAGCACGCCGATTCCTTTCGGGCCGTGCAGTTTATGGCCGGAGAGGGACAGCAGATCGATCCCGAACGCTTTCGCGTCAATCGGCAGCAGGCTGACAGCCTGCACCGCATCCGTGTGAAAAAGAACCTTGCGCTCCGCGCAGGCTTGCGCGATTTCCCGAATCGGCTGGATCGCCCCCGTCTCGTTGTTGACATGCATCACAGACACAAGAACGGTATCGGGACGAATCGCGGAAACAACCGATTCTAACGCAACAATGCCGTCAGCGGAAGGCGGAACAAAGGTGACCTCAAACCCCATTTTTCCCAAAAATTCACACGTGCGCAACACGGCATGATGCTCGATCGCCGTTGTCACCAAGTGCCGCCCTTTATCCCGGTTCGCCAGCACCGCCCCGATCATCGCCGCGTTATCCGATTCGGTGCCGCCGCTCGTGAAAACAATCTCGGCAGGGTCCGCCCCGATCGCTCTTGCCACCTGCTCACGGGCGCGTTCCACCGCCTGCCGGGCAGCGCGTCCGCTGCGGTGCATACTCGACGGGTTCCCGTATTCGGTTTCCAAATACGGAGCCATCGCCTCCCGTACGGCGGGATGCAGCGGCGTTGTCGCGGCGTTATCCAGATAAATCACCCATCCCCATTCCTTTCAAAAGCCTCAAATGTAGAACATCAAATTCTCGCCGCCGGTTTTTCGCCGTTCCACTGCATCGGCCAGCGTGACGGAGTCCAACACCTGATTGATCGCGTCCCGCACCTGTTCCCACAAATAATTCAACTCGTCCGCCGGGTCTTCGACCACCGTAACCGGTCCTTCCAACACGCGAATGACATCTCCGATCGTGATATCCTTCGGCGATTTCGCCAGGACATACCCGCCGTACGCCCCCCGGATGGAACGCACCAGCCCCGCGTTACGCAAAGGCGCAATCAACTGCTCCAAATAATGCTCCGACAATTCCTCCCTCTCCGCAACCGACTTCAGAGAGATCGGCCCTTCCCCATGATACATCGCCAGATCGATCATCAAAGCCACACCGTAACGGCCTTTCGTTGAAAGCTTCATGCAACTTCTCCCCTCTCTGTGTAGCGCCCGAACATTTTTTCCGCCGCTCGCAGCCCGTACTCCGTGGCATGGCCGATGGTTAGCGAAAACGCGATCGTCCCCCAGGAGAACGGCCCGCCGAGCCAGATCCCAACGACGACAGCCGATACTTCCAGCAAAGTGCGAACCCACCGGATGGCCCACCTCGTTTTCTCATACAGGGCCAGCATCAGCCAATCCCGCGGCCCGGCCCCCAGCTGGGACTGGATATAGATTCCGGTTCCGAACCCCCAAATCGCGATTCCGGCGGCGAACAATCCGACTCTGGCAGCCGCTTCGCTCCAATCCGGGACCAGATGCAACCGGATCACCAAGTCGCAAAATTCGCCCACCAGGATCATGTTGGCGATCGCGCCGAATGTCGGCCATTTTTTTAACAGCGTACAGGCGCTTGCCAAAATCGCCAGTCCGACCACCTGCTGCACCCTGCCAAACGAGAGGCCCGTATGTCTGGCAATCGCCAAGTGCAAAACGTCCCAAGGGGCAACGCCAAAATTCGCCTTGACGACGCACACAATCCCGTAAGACATGATCAAGAGTCCCAGCAGGAACACCAAAATCCGCTTGGCCAAAAGCGTTTCTATCATCGGCCTTCGCCGCGCAGCCGGCAAAGCTGGCGCGGCGTTCCTGACATCCGCACGCGCGGATGCCATGGTATCAGTATGTGTCTCCGTTTCCATCCATATCCTCCGGTCCCAGTTTGCCGATTGATCTTAAGTAATCGCGGATTTTTTTCTCGTACCCGTTTGAAGTGGGGTGATAAAAGGTTTTTCCCCGCAAATCTTCCGGCAAATAGTTCTGTTCGACAAAATTGCCCGGGTAATCGTGCGGATACAAGTATCCTTGGCCGTGACCGAGTCGGGAAGCTCCTTTGTAATGAGGGTCCCGCAAATGGGGCGGCACTTCCACAGATCCGCCGTTTCGAATCTCGCTCAACGCCCTGCCAATCCCCATGTAAGAAGCGTTGCTCTTCGGGGCGGACGCCAGGTACGTGGCTGCTTGGGCCAGCACGATTCTCGCTTCCGGCATCCCGATCCGTTCGACCGCCTGAAAAGCGGCCACTGCCACCTGCAGCGCCTGAGGGTCGGCGTTTCCCACATCCTCGGAAGCGGATATGACAAGCCGCCTCGCGATGAAGCGCGGATCTTCCCCGGCGTCGATCATCCGCGCCAGCCAGAACAGCGCGGCATGCGGGTCTGAACCGCGAATCGACTTGATAAACGCGGAAATCGTGTCGTAATGCTGGTCGCCCGCTTTGTCGTAACGAACCGCCCGCCGCTGGATCGACTCGGCGGCCACCTCAAGCGTCACATGAATGGCGCCGTCTTCGCCGGGCGGCGTCGACAACACCGCCAATTCCAACGCGTTCAACAAGCGGCGGGCATCCCCGTCCGCATAACGGACCAGATGAGCGAGCGCGTCATCGTCCATTTTTACGGAAAAATGGCCCAATCCACGCTCCGGATCCGCCAGCGCCCTGCGGGCCACCCGCTTCAGATCGTCTTCCGTCAACGGCTTGAGCGGAAATACCTGAGAGCGTGACAGGAGCGCCGCATTGACTTCGAAAAACGGATTCTCCGTAGTCGCTCCGATCAGGATGATCAGTCCGTCTTCCACATGCGGCAACAGCGCGTCCTGCTGAGCTTTGTTAAACCGGTGAATCTCGTCGACGAACAACACCGTCCGCCGGTTGTACATCGCAAGCCGGTTTTTCGCCTCTTCGACGACCTGTCGGATATCCGCGACTCCGGCGGTGACGGCGTTCAATGTATGAAAATAGGATCTTGTGCTGCCGGCGATAATCTTTGCAATCGTTGTCTTGCCGGAGCCCGGCGGTCCGAACAGGATGATGGAAGACAATTGATCCGCCTCGATCGCACGCCGCAAAAGCTTGCCGGGTCCCACGATCTCATCCTGCCCGACCAAGTCGTCAAGGGACTGCGGCCGCATGCGGGCCGCCAGAGGGGCCATACTTTTCTGCGCTTCGTCCGCCTGAAAGGAAAACAAATCCATTTCCGTCACTCCAATGCCCCTTTTCCTGTATCCGCTTACTATTCCGAGTGTCTGACTCTGATTTTATTATTGTAACAAAAACGGGAGAAAGTTGTAAGCGATCGCAAAGATCACAAGCGCTGCAGGGCCGGAACTGACTCTTGCAACCCCCGCGTGCGCTTTTCCGTCAAGATCCCCCGTTTCTTTTGCCCAGTTCCTCCCGAATCTCCCGCAACACCTTTAAAATGTTGTTTAATGCCAACAGGACAAACCCGAGCATGACAAACGCAACGATCTCCCCGGTGAAGACCGCGACGGCCCCCAACACCACCGCGTACAAAACGAAAAGCCAATCTCTCATTTCCGCTCTCCTCTCCGCAAACTTCCGTTCATGCGACTGTTTTACGCCGGAGCACCCTCGAAATGGCTGTTCCACCGCTGCTGGCCCATGCGAAACAGGCGCCCCCAAAGGCGCCTTCGCCGAACTTATCTTGCGCTTGCCACCTGGTACGCCTCCGGCAACTCCCTGTATACCCGGTCGATGATCCCGCCGCCCAGGCACACCTCGCCCCGGTAAAACACCACCGCTTGTCCCGGAGTAACCGCTTTTTGCGGTTGGCCAAAAATCACGTCGCATGTCCGATCCGGTTTCACATGAACGGTTACGGCCTGGTCCGGCTGCCGGTAACGGAATTTCGCCGTGCAGGCAAAAGTCTGTTCCGTCATCTTCGGGCTGATCCAGTTGACGTCGGTCGCAAAGAGGCCTTTGGAGTACAGGCGGGGGTGTTCGGCTCCCCGTCCGACATACAAAATATTGTTCTGCACGTCTTTGTCGACAACAAACCACGGTTCGCCGGCGCCGCCGAGTCCCAAACCGTGCCGCTGCCCCAGCGTGTAATACATCAGTCCCTCGTGTCTGCCGACGACTTCCCCCTCCACGGTTCTCATTTCCCCCGGCTGCGCGGGCAGGTAGTTGCTCAAGAATTCGCGGAAGTTGCGTTCGCCGATAAAACAAACCCCCGTGCTGTCTTTTTTCTTTGCCGTCGGGAGCCCCGCCTTCAGGGCGATTTCCCGCACCTTTTGTTTCGTCAGGTGGCCGATCGGGAACATCGCCTTTGACAGTTGGTACTGATTCAAGGCGCTGAGAAAATAGGTCTGATCCTTGTTCGGGTCCGCTCCCCGCAACAGGCGGTACTCCCCATCCGCCCGGTCAACCCGGGCATAATGGCCCGTCGCGATAGAATCGGCCCCAAGATCCAGCGCTTTTTCCAGAAATTCTCCGAACTTGATTTCCCGGTTGCACATCACGTCCGGGTTGGGCGTCCGCCCTTTTCTGTATTCGTCGAGAAAATACTTGAACACTTTGTCCCTGTATTCTCTCTCGAAATTCACCGTGTAATAAGGGATTCCAATATGTTCGCAGACGCGCCGGACGTCGTGAAAATCGTCTTCCGCCGTGCAATGGCCGAATTCGTCCGTGTCATCCCAGTTTTTCATAAAAACCCCGACGACATCATACCCTTGCTGTTTCAACAAAAGCGCCGTGACGGAAGAATCGACCCCGCCCGACATTCCTACGACGACGCGCGTCTCCTCAGGTCGCTTTACCACGGACAGTCACACCTTCCTTTCCGTTTCCGGTTTTCCGTCATTTGAAGTCTCGTTTGTTCCGGTATATTGTATCATAAGAAACCGGTCCGCTAACTAAAACATTTCGATAAATCGCTTTGCCGCTTTTGACAAATATCGATCCTTCAGCCATATGACAGCCGATTCGGACTGAAGGGTACAATCCTTGAGGGCAATGATCTTGGTTCCATTTAACGGTAACATGGATGCGGTCGACTGTGGGATCATCGTTGCTCCCAAACCTGCCGCTACAAGCGAGATCAGCACGGTAACATCCGGACATTCACAGATAATGTTGGGCTCAAAGCCAAATTTTCGGCATTCGTTGACAAGCATTTCGAACACGCCGGTGCCATTTGTCCGGTGCAAAAACAAAAGCGGGAAATCTTTTAAGCTTTCCATTTTAATCGTGGATTCCGGGATATCCCAATCGTTTGGCGCAAGCAGGACATAGGGCTCGTCCTGCAACCGGATCATCGCCAAATCACGCGTGTCCACCGGAAGTCTTACAATGGCCACCTCGATTCCCCTGCTGTTTAACCAATAATACAATTGGGAAGTGTCTCCCTCCCAAATTTTAAAGGAAACGAAGGGATAGTCATTCCGAAAATCGACAATCCGCTTGGGAAGCAAGGGAAGGCAAGACTGAACCGTCCCAATCGATAAGACTCCCCGGAATCCTTGTCCCGCTTCTCTCACTTCTCTCATCAATTCGTCAAACTGCCGCAAAAGCTCCTCGCCTTTTTCATAAAGAAGCCGCCCCGCCTCTGTCAGTTCCATGCGTTTCCGGTTACGTTCCAACAAGATCGTGCCGAGTTCTTCCTCAAATATGCGAAGCTGTTGACTAAGGGGCGGTTGGGCCATGTTCAGCTTTTTGGCCGCCCGGGTGACCTGTCCTTCCTTTGCAACCGTCAGAAAATACCGAAGTTTCCTGGTATCGATGCGAATCCCCTCCGAATCCAGTTCCATATTTTTTTCGTATATATAATCAATAATATCAATATTTTTAATATTCTCTAACATGTATTATATTTGGGGTAGTCGGAAAATTCAAACCAAAATTGAGGGAGGGGCTATCATGCCGGCAAGGACAGGAAAACAGTATAAGGCGGATTTGGACGCTGCCAAAAACAATGTATGGATTCATGGAGAGAAGGTGGAAAAGGTATCCGAACACCCCGCTTTCCGCAACATCGTCCAAAGTATGGTTGAGTATTATGACATGCAGCACGAAAAAGCGGACAAAATGCTGTATACCTCACCGGTTACCGGTGATAAGGTTGGGCTTTCCTACATTGCTCCGCAGACGAAAGAAGATCTCGTGAAACGCAGGGAAATGATCATGGAATGGGCCCGCTATTCAGGGGGGATGATGGGACGCTCCCCGGATTACCTCAATACCAGCATCATGGCGTTTGGTACGGCAGCTTCCTATTTTGCTCAGGGGGATCCAAAATTCGGCGAAAATATTTCTAAATATTATGATTATTGCCGCGAAAATGACATCAGTTTAACCCATACTCTGATTCACCCGCAAGCCAATCGTTCGAAAGCCCAATCGGAACAAAGGGATCCGTACTTGTCCGCCAGAGTTGTGGAAAAGAATTCGGACGGGGTTGTCGTTCGGGGATGTCGTTTGTTGGCGACCCTGGGTGGCGTTACCGATGAACTTGTCATTTTCCCATCGACTCTACACAAAGTGCCCGCCCAGGATAATCCTTATGCGTTTGCGGCCGCAATTCCCAACAATACCCCCGGGTTGAAATTCGTCTGCCGTGAAGCGTTTGATTATGGCCGCAATCAATGGGATCACCCGCTTGGAGCCCGTTATGACGAAAGCGATGCGATTGTCATTTTTGATGACGTTTTAATCCCGTGGGAGCGCGTATTTATTTTAGAAAACGCCGAATTATGCCAAAACACTTATGTGGGCACCAACGCCGTCATTCACATGGCCCATCAAGTCGTTGCAAAAAACACGGCCAAAACCGAATTTGTGTTGGGCGTTATCTTAAGCATCATTGACGCGATTGGGATTGAACAGTTCCAGCATGTCAAAGAAAAAGCCTCCGAAGTCATGATCGCTCTCGAAACGATGAGATCGCATCTGTATCGGGCTGAGGAGAACGCGTCCATCGACAAGTACGGGAATATGACTCCAGACTTTGCTCCATTGAATGCGGCCCGCAACTGGTATCCTAAAATGTACCAGAGAATCGTGGAAATCATCCGCATTTTAGGTTCCTCCGGCTTGATGGCGATCCCGACTCTCGCGGATTTCCAAAACGAAGAAATCGGGGAGGCCATGCGAAAATACAATCAGGGAGCAAATATTGACGGATTTGAGCGAGTCCAGCTGTTCCGGCTCGCCTGGGACATTTGCATCAGCGCTTTCGGCAACCGCCAGGCTTTGTATGAGTACTACTTTTTCGGCGATCCGGTGCGGATGTCAAACGTTTATTACGATATGTACGAGAAGGATCAATACAAGCAAATGGTCCGGAGTTTTCTGGATCGGGCAAAACACCTTGCTTCAGAGAAAAAACTTTTTGCTTCACAGGGAGTCTAAGACTCCCTTTGTTCAAACAAACGGAAGGAAGGTGCCAACTTGAAAAAACCTTTTCATATCATCCGTTTGCATCATGTTGAGCTGAATGTCCGCGATTTGGACCGCGCCAGAGATTTTTACGTAAATGGACTCGGCTTCATCGAGACGGAGTCGGATGACAATCATATTTATCTTCGGGCAATCGAAGATGCAAACCACCATTGTCTCGTTCTCGCCAAGTCGGAAACGCCTTGCTTGAATCACATAGCCTACCGGGTGAGTTCGGAAGAGGATCTTGATCATCTGGCCGAGTTGTTCACCGCCCAACAACTTCCGTTTCGCTGGCTTGAAAAAGGGGAGGAAAGAGGTCAAGGCCGGGCCTTGAGAATTCAGGACCCGGTGCAAATGCCGGTCGAATTCTTTTGTGAGATGGAAAAGGCAGAGCAAATGCTGCAAAAATTCCATTTGCATCGGGGAGCCAAAGTCAAGCGAATCGACCATGCGAACTGTCTGGTTCGCGATATCAACCTCGGGTATCAGTGGTATACAAGCAATCTGGGGTTTATGCTCTCCGAGTATACGGTTTCCGAGGAGAAAGGTGATGAAACCCTTTGGGCGGCATGGCTGCATCGAAAACCGAGTGTGCATGATTTGGCTCTTATCAGGGAAACGGGTCCCCGTTACCACCATACCGGTTTTTGGATGGATGACGCCAAATCGATTCTTGACGCATGCGATGTGCTGGCATCCCAGGGGTATGTCGCCAACATCGAGCGTGCGCCCGGACGCCATGGAACATCGAATGCATTTTTCGTTTATGTTCGCGACCCGGACGGACACCGCATTGAGCTTTATACGGGGGATTATTTCACGAATGACCCCGATTTTGAACCGATCAAGTGGAAGCTAAGCGATCCGCAGCGTGCAACGTTCTGGGGAACGGAGCCTCCAAGCAGTTGGAAAACGGAAGCGATGCCTGTCCGGCACGCTTTGACAGGTGAAATATTGAAGATTGAACCTCCCGTTTGTCAAAAGGCGGGTGCGATTACCTGAATAAAATCGGGCCGTCTCAAAAATCGTTGAGACGGCCCTTGAATTTACTCTTGCCGAATCATTACGGAAGAGACAGATGCGGCCACTGCTTTTCCTTCCTGGACAAGGCTGGCAACTGCATAAGCAATATTACGCCCCAGTCTTTCAACCCGTGCCTCAATCTCGATAACACCCTTGAATGCAGGCCGATGGAACGTGGTATGCAAGTTAATGGAAGCAAATCCTCGGCCATCCTCCAGACAGGAAGCAATGGCATAAGCCATCATCGTGTCCGCAACCGCAGAGAGAAATCCTCCCATCACGACCCCGTGGCCATTTAAAAACGAATCTTTGACCTGCCAAACGCCTTTGGCAACGCCGTTTTCCGCATGTACAATCTCAATCCCGAGGGTTTGATCACAGGGAGGCGGAGCGCTTCCATTCTTGACGACATCCACCAAATTATAAATTTTGTTCATAACTCCCATCCTCATATCTATTTCAGCAATGACTCGAATACCTGATTGTCTAAAACCTTGGCTTTTTGCGGATCAGACGTTTTCTCAAATTGCGGAGCCTGCGTAATTTTGGCCCCCCAAAACATACTCTCAAAAATCGCACTCACATTCACTTCGATTTTGGCAAGCGGCAGCGCGACACCATCCATTTTTTCCGCAAGAATACGGCAGGTGCCGACTATGGAATACACGGTTCCAAGCCCGATCACACAAAGTGTTACGCGCGGGTTTGCTTGAATATTGGCAACGATCCGCGAGTTGTTCATCACGGCAAAGCGTATTCGGTCCGCTGCAAGCGCCTTGACCCAGGAAATGGCGGAAATGCTTGGCGTTTGCGTTTCCCTTTCCACGGTGCTTAAGAGAACGAGTGTTTCTCCGTTGATCAATTCGATCTGTTCCAGAGCCAGTCTTGTAGGGATATCGTGATTTTTAACCATTGGGATGCTCCCCTCCTTGGAATTATTTTAAACGACTTCCTTGCTTTTGCCAAAATAGGCGTTGCGAACAGCCGGGTTATTCATGACTTCCTGTGCGGAGCCATGTATCACAATTTCGCCGCGTTCAAGCACACAGGCATAGTCCGCAATTGTGAGCGCCGCCTTTACATTTTGTTCAACGAGAATAATCGTTGTCTCAAATTCATTTTTCATTTGTTTAAAAATCCCCATAATTTCTTTGACAATCAAAGGCGCCAAACCCAACGACGGTTCATCCAGCATGATTAACCGGGGATTGGCCATCAAGCCGCGGCCGATGGCAAGCATCTGCTGTTCCCCTCCGCTTAGCAAGCCTCCGGGACGATCAAGCATCGTTTTCAGTTTCGGGAACAATTCGAGGATTTTCTCAAAATCCCGCTGAACCTGTTTCTTTTCCCCTTTAAAACGATGATAGGAACCCAGCAGCAAATTGTCTTTAACGGAAAGAGAATCAAAAATTTGCCTGCGTTCGGGAACAAGACTGATCCCTTTCGGTACAATCTGCTCGGCGGATAGAGCGGAAATGTCCTCACCGTCAAACAAAATACCGCCTTCTCTCGGCTTATAGATTCCCGCAATGGTCCCCAAAAGCGTACTTTTCCCCGCCCCGTTGGAACCGACAATCGAAAGGATTTCTCCCTTATTCAGCGCAAAGCTGATCCCTTTTAATGCGTGGAGATAACCATGATAGGTGTGCAAATTGGAAACTTTTAACATCCAACAGCCACCTCCTCATCTCCCAGGTAGGCAGCGATAACATGTGGATTATTGTAAATTTCTTGCGGAGAACCTTCCGCAATTTTTTGGCCAAAGTCCAGTACGATGATGTTATCGGCAATCGACATCACCGTTTCCATATCGTGCTCAACGAACAGGAACGTCATCCCCTGACTGCGCATCTTAAGGATAATATCAACCAACTCTCCCGATTCTTGCGGATTCAAACCGGCCATGGGTTCATCCAATAAAATGAGTTTGGGATCGGAAGCTGCGGCACGTGCGAGTTCCAACAACCGTTGGCTGCCGTAAGGCAAGGTTGCCGCATTTTCATAAGCCTGTTCAAAAAGCCCCACTTCCTTTAACAGTTCCATTGCTTTTTGCAAGACGGCTTCCTCTTCTTTACGAACCCAGGGGAATCGGAAAGCGGCCCCCCAAAAACCGGTGTTCAAACTCACATGACTCCCCGTCATCACATTCTCAATAACACTCATATTCTTGAAAATTTGCAGATTTTGGAAAGTCCTGGTTATTCCCAGCTTTGCAATGTCACACGGCCGTTTCCCGGTGATCTCAATTTCCTGAAAATGGACAGTGCCGGATGTCGGAGGCAGAACGGCGGTAATCATATTAAAGAGAGTTGTCTTTCCCGCACCGTTCGGACCGATCACGGCCACAATTTGGCCCGGAAAGACATCGAATGATACATCACGGACAGCAGTTACTCCGCCAAAACTTTTCGTTAGATGAGAAACAGTCAATAACGTTTTTTTCTTGTCCATCAATTCCCACCTCCCGCAGCCTGAGCAGGAATTTCTTTTTCCCCTTGCCGTCCTTCCATTGTAACAGGTTTGTTGTGCGAACCATTCCCGTTTCCCCTAATCTTGCGAATCCACTTTTTCCGTAATTTCTCAAGTCCGGGAGCAAAACCTTCCGGCATATAAATCAGCAAGATCACAATGAGAACACCGAAGAAGACAATGATCGCTTGATCACTCGCATGATCTACGATCAGCGGCATCACTTCTTTTAATACCTCTCCCAGCAGGACAAAAATACCGGCTCCGACGAATCCTCCCCAAATGCTACCGCTTCCCCCCAAAACCGACATAATCAGCAAATCGATCGACGCATTCGCATCAAATAACATGGGATTAATAAACGAAATGTAGTGGGCATAAATACTTCCTGCAACGGATGCGTATACCGCGCTCATGACAAAAACCTGCAGTTTATACTTCCTGGTGTCAACTCCGATCGAACCGGACGCGATTTCGCTGCCGTGTATCGACCGAAGGGCACGCCCTACCCGCGATTGGATCAGATTCCGCGCCAGCAAAATACCCGCAAGCGCAACCGTCCAAACCAAGTAATAATACTTTAAATCCGTATCAAATTTAAAACCGAACAGATTTAGAGAAGGGATGCCGGAAAACCCCTCGAGACCGCCGGTAAAACTTTTCAATTGCTTGAAAAAGATAAAGACAATCACTCCAAACCCCAATGTTGCAAGCGCCAAATAGTGACCGGTTAATTTTAAAGTAGGGATTCCCACAATATAGGCAATGAGTACGGCCAACAATACACCGGCAAGGATGCCAACGAATCCGGGCAACCCCATTTTTACGGTAACGAACGCGGAAGCATATGCGCCAATTCCATAAAAAGCGGCATGCCCAAGGGAAATTTGCCCCGCATAGCCCATGAGCATGGTCAACCCCGTACAAATCAAGGTATAAAACCCTATCATGATCAATGTGCTTGTAATGTAATTCGATGGAACCGCAAGCGGTATCAGAAAAAGAATACCGGCGAGGAACAAGACTCCTTTCAAGCTACGGTCATAAATTTTGTGCAAATCTCCTTTCATCGGGCTCCTCCTCTACACTCTTTTTCCCGACACTTTTGCAAAGATTCCGTTTGGTAGGAAGAACAGGACCAGCAACAGTCCGGTAAAGCTGATTGCGTCCTTAAAGCCGCTCGTCCATAACCCTTCTGTAAAAGATTCCAGAAGTCCGATCAGCATCGCCCCTGCAATAGCGGCCGGCGCATTGGACAAGCCACCTATGACAGCAGCAATAAAAGCTTTCATTCCCAACATGAGCCCCATATTATAAGATGCTCCCGAAATCGGTGCGATGATGATTCCTCCAATCGCCCCGAGGGCCGCACTGATACTGATTGCAAGCAAAGACATTTTCTCCGGCCGTATCCCCATTAACCGGGACGCAAAGCCATTAATCATACAAGCCGTCACAGCTTTTCCTGTAAACGTTTTCTCGAAAAACAAATACATCCCCAACAAGCTGACCAAAGAAACCCCGATTGCCCATAAGCTCTGCGGCTGAATGACAGCCCCCAGAATATTCAACGGTTCTCCTTCCGTAAATGGCGACAGGGATCGCGGATCCGTCCCCCAGATAAACAGGGCGACACCGCGCAAAGCGATCGAAACGCCAATTGTAATGATAATCATGGTGGATACCGAAGAATGGCGTGCCGGATAAATGGCGGCCCGTTCAAAGAGTGCGCCGACCAGAAAAACGAGGACGATGCTGACCAAAACCGCCAAAATCTTTGGCAGGCCCAGTGAAACGGCAGAAATGCAGATCAATGCACCCAACATGGCAAATTCGCCTTGGGCCAAATTTAATACTCCCGTAATGTTATAAGTGATCACAAAACCGATGGCAATTAACGCGTAAATGCTGCCAATGGTTAAACCGGAGAAAATCAGCTGGGTGACCTGGCTGATGTGTTCCACGTTTTACAGTCCTTTCATAATTTTTGTCGAGGGGATCGAGAAAGAAACCCCGAAGGTAACAAACGAAGGCACATTCGGGGCATCTTTCGGGATTACTCTTTTAATTTCCACTTTCCATCCTTAATCTCAATGATCACTAACGCATCCGATTTCAATCCGTTATGATCGTCTTTTGACATGTTATAGATACCGCTGGTCCCCACCAGATCTTTTGTGCCGGATTCGATGGCGTCGCGAATCTTGAGCGGATCGTCTCCTGCCGTTTTGATGGCAGTTTTTAAAATTTCAAAAGCGTCCCACGCATGACCGCCGAAAGTGCTTGGCGGATATTGATACTTATCTTGAAACTCCTTCGCATACTCTTGCAAGACCTTCTTTTGTTTGTTATCGTTCGGAAGTTGATCGACAACCAAGAGACGGCCCGCGGGGAAAACCACTCCCTCGGCGGCTTTTCCGGCCAAATCAATAAATTGTTGATTGGCAATGCCGTGTGACTCTATAATCGGGACATTGATTCCAAGCTCACGCACGTTTTTTGTTACAACGGCAGACTCCTGAGTGGTACCCCAAATCACAATCGTCTGCGGATTGGCATTTTTCACACGGGTTAACATGGGCTTTGCATCATTGACAGTGGCCTCAAAGGTTTCGGCAATCACAGTTTCAATTCCCGCTTTTTTAGCCAGCGCGTCAAATTCTTCTTTTCCACTGGAGCCATAGGAATTGTCGACATTTAACCAAGCTACTTTGGTGAAATTCTGGTTTTTTAAATACTCGACGACACGGGGAACCACAACTTCGTCACCCTGCGCTGATTTAAAAACAAATGCCTTTGTAGGCCTATTGATATTCTTGCTGGCGGCCAACGAAATAAAAGGAATTTGGGCTTTTTCCGCCAGAGGAATCATGGCCAAGGAGTTACCGGATATCGTACCCCCGATGACAGCAACCACTTTATCCTGCTCGATCAGTTTTTTCGTGGTAAGAACGGCTTCATTTTGATTGGACTTGTCATCGTATGTGATTAACTCGATTTTACGCCCATTGATTCCCCCTTGCGCATTTGTTTTGTCAACCACCATCTTCAATGTGTCCAACTCGGGCTTCCCCAGAGAAGAAGCAGTACCTGACACCGAAAAAACACCGCCAATTTTGATCGGCTTGTTGCCTGCCGCATCCTTTGAACCCGTCGTAGAACCGTTGCCTCCGCATGCGGCAGTAAAGAAGACCATAAGCAGACTTAACAGGACAAACGGAATTTGCTTCTTCATAACAGTCCCCCTCTGATTTCTTTGTAAGCTTTTAAAAGCAACAGACAGGATAATGGCTTTAAAGTTTCATTTCATCCCCCCCTCATTTGACAGCTTGCTATCTAGAGGATTCTACCGATTGATTGGTAGCCTCAATCGTTTGATTTTTATGACTTTTTCTATCATTATAATATATTAAATGGTATATGATTTCAAGATTTTTTTTATACGAATGCGCATATTTTATTCAAACAAAAGAAAAAGGCATTATCACAAGCATGTTCCGAAAAGGAACCCGCCGGGATAATGCCGGATTCAGGCTTTTATTCGAACAAAACCTTGCCGACCGTTTTCGACTCCGCTTTTCGATTCTGAAACGCTTTTACCGTGTTCAGCTTGTGTTGCCGCACAGCTTCCTCAATCTCCTGAAAAGAAGCCTGTTCTTTCAACAGTTGAATGATATGGGAATGCTCTTGGATAGATTCTCGAGCGCGTTGTGGCACAAAGGTAAAACCCGACCGCCGGACTCGGTCCATACGTTGCCCCGCCTGTCGAATCTCTTCTATCAAATACGCGTTCCCACAGCTTTCGTTAATCAGGGCATGAAACTTTTGGTTCAACTCCCCAAATCGTTCAAACTCAAAGTTATGCAGGGCCTCGTTCATTTCTTCATTAATTTCTTCGAGTCGCTTTATTCCCTCCTGTGTCATTGTCTTAGCACCGAGAGCCGCTGCATATCCCTCCAGTACCGCCAATACCGACAACGTTTCCAGATATTCCGTTTCATTGATTGTGCTGACAATCGCCCCGCTATACGGTTTGTATTGAATGAGACCGTCCGCTTCAAGTTGTCGAATGGCTTCCCTCACCGGGATTGCGCTTAGGTTAAGTTCTCTGGCGACCTGATCGATCACGATTCGATAGCCTGGCCCATAGATCCCGTTCAAAATGTTAGAGCGAATAAATTCATAAGCGTATTGCGTTTTATTCATTTGGTTTTTAGAATTTTTCATACCACTTATCATATCCAAAAATATATAGGATTTCAAGGGGGTATCGTTTTTCGTATGTTTTTCGTATCATGTCTTAGGACTCCACCGCAAAACACTCAAATAAAACACGTATATTATCAAAAAGAGAACCATGGCCAGTGCAGATATTCGGTACATCATCTCGTAACTGCTAATTTTGGCCACTCCCCCGAGCACCATCGCACCCATTCCAATCCCTAAATCAAAAGCGGTAAAATAGGTTCCGTTCGCCACACCCCGCCGGTGAGGTGTCACTCGATTGATTGTCCACGCTTGCAACGACGGTTGGATGGCCCCAAAACCGATACCATAAAACATCGCCGAAAGAACGAGCAAATATGCGTTTGAAGTATAAGACAAGAGAAACAGTCCGGCGCCGGCAAAACATGCTCCCGGCAACAGTACCCAAGTAGGCCCCTGGCGATCAAACAAGATCCCGGCAAACGGACGGACAAGCATAATCATCAGGGCATTGGACAGGAAAAACCAGCCTATATTGGAAATTCCCGCCTCTTTACCAAACAAAGTGATAAAACCGATAATCCCCCCGTAGGTAAAACACAGTAAACTCATGAGGAAAGCCGGGAACAAAGCTTTTGGTTCAAACATCTCGCGCCAAACAGATGGATTCCCTGGTTTTTTCACTCGAATCGGTTGCGGGTAACGAATCGGCTGAGACACTCCCAACGCGAGTCCCCCGATGACGGAGGCAATCAGGGATAGAACGCCAAAACCAATTTGATCCATGATCCAAATTCCCACAAGCGGACCTAATGCCATGGCCAAATTGTTGGATAAACCAAAATATCCCATCCCTTCGCCGCGTCTTGCAGCAGGAAGAATGTCGGAAATAATCGTATTGACGGTTGTAGTCGCAATTCCCCAACCAATTCCATGAATAAAACGTAAAAGCAAAATCAATGATACCGAAAACACCCAATAATTACCAAGCATTGAGAGGATGCAAAGGGCATACCCCAGGAATAAAATCTTCCTTCGATCCATCGTATCCAAAGCCTTGCCGATGAAAGGCCGGGTAATTAACGCCGCAATCGTAAAAATTCCCGTGACCATGCCCACGGAAAATTCGTCCCCGCCTCTCTGACCTACAAAAACAGGTATGGTGGGAATCAACATCTGCAAGCTGAACCATAAAAAAAGATTGGAAATGATTGCCCTGACAAAATCTTTTATCCAGAGTGGCAGTTTTTCCGAAGTTTGCTCCATCAATCCCCCGCCTTTCCAGACAAATTCCTTAAGCATCCTCCAATCAGTTTGGGGGATCTTGACGATCCCCCTCTCCGTTTAATTCCGATTCAAAACGACTAATTTCAGTTCCGTCATTTCCTGAACGGCATACTTTATGCCTTCGCGACCGTATCCGCTCTCTTTGACACCCCCGTAGGGCATGTGATCCACACGGAAGGTTGGAATGTCGTTGATCATGACGCCACCTACGTGCAATTTTCCAGCTGCGTCGAAAGCGGTCTGCACATTTTCGGTGTAGATTCCCGCCTGCAAACCAAAACGTGAATCGTTTACAAGCCGAATCGCCTCATCGACGGAAGAGATTTTATTGATAAGAACGACCGGCGCGAAAACTTCCTGACACGAAACTTTAAGCGTCGGATCGGCGTTCAATATGACCGTAGGAAACAAAACGTTTCCTTGGGCTTTTCCGCCGACGGCAACAGTGGCTCCGTTTTGTGCTGCTTCTTCAATCCAATCGAGGGCGCGTTGTACATCCTCATTGGAAATTAACGCCGATACATCGGTTTTTGGATCAAGCGGATCGCCGATTTGCAGACCCTCGGTCACTCTTACGAATCCCTCTACAAAACTTTCATAGAGGGATTCGTGAACATAAATACGTTGCAGGGAAATGCAAATTTGCCCTTGATTGGAAAAAGCTCCGGTGACACAACGGGGAATAATTTTCTCCAGGTTCACCCCTTGATCAATGATCACTGCGGAATTTGAACCCAACTCCAGCGTAACACGTTTTAATCCCGCTTTGTTGCGAATTCCAATTCCTACAGCCGGACTCCCTGTAAAGGTAATCATTTTCACGCGATCATCCGTGACAATCTTGTTCCCGATGACGCGTCCACTCCCGGTTACCACATTCAAAACCCCTGCCGGCAACCCCGCTTCTTGCAAAAGTTCCGCCAGAAAAAAAGCGGACAGCGGAGTTTGCGAAGCCGGCTTTAAGACGATCGTGTTACCCGAAGCGATGGCGGGACCGACTTTGTGTGCAACAAGATTCATTGGGAAATTAAAAGGCGTAATGGCTCCTACGACTCCAAGCGGTTCGCGAAGGGTGAAGGCGACTCTGCCCTCGCCGCCCGGCGCGGCGTCCAATGGCAATGTTTCTCCGTAAATTCGCTTCGCTTCTTCTGCGGCGAATTTATAGGTTTGAATCGTTCGGGCCACCTCTCCCTTCGCCGTCGTGATCGGCTTTGCAGCTTCCAAAGCAATGAGTTGGGCCGCTTCTTCCGCGTGCTCTTCCAACAAGTGTGACAATTTGTCCAAAATGGATGCGCGTTGGTGAGCCGGCATCTTCGCCATGACATCTCTTGCCTGATAGGCGGCAGCAATCGCCTGATCCACTTCTCTTTCCGTTGCAAAAGGGATTTCCGCAATTATTTTCCCGGTATATGGCGAAGTAAGAGTCATATATTCTCTTGTTTCCATCCATTCCCCGGCGATGAACAATTTTTTCCTTACAACCGTACCGATCGACATTCGAGCCGGACACCCCGCTTCTATTTTGTAGTGACGCCAGCATCCGATCTGCCGGGATCGCCGATTTCCATCAATTCGCCGGTTAAGATATGCTGAACAGGCATCGCTTCATTTTTCCAGCTCATCGGCGGCTCGGCTCCCCATAATGTGGCGCGTTGCGGGTCTTCCAAATGCCACTTGACGGGTTCCCAATCCGGATCATTGGTAAAATAGTCACCCGTATACAATTCCACCCGATGCCCATCGGGATCGCGCATGTATACGAAGAACGCGTTCGAAGTCCCGTGGCGCCCCGGCATACGCTCAATGTTCGCGTAATACCCGTAAGAAGCCATATAATCACACGCATCCAGAATGGACTTCGCATCATCCAGCCAGAAACCGATGTGATGAAGCCGCGGTCCCCGCTCACTGATCAGGGCAAGGTCATGCACACTGGGTTTCCGGTGCAACCAGGAAGCCCACAAGCGCTCATTCTCCTTCGGTCCTGTTACGGTATACTCGGAACATCTGAATCCCAAGTTTTCGGTGTACCATTGATTGATCATCTCAATATCGCGGACAAGGCAATTCGCATGATCGATTCTTTTTACTTTCGCCCCGTAATGCTTGTCAAACTTCTGCAGCATCCGTTCGGCTCTTTCCATTTCAAAGAAGAATTCGACAGGTATGCCGGCAGGGTCTTGGATACGGAGAGCCCTTCCCTGACCTCTCTCTTCCCCTTTCGCAAGCCAACGCATCGGCAAATTCTGGCTGGCAAAAAACTCGCCCAATCTGTCCAGTTGTTCCTCGGAACCGACCCGATAGGAAATATGGTTCAGACTCGGAACATCCGCTTTCGTAAGAACGAGACAGTGGTGATTCGCGTCTTCGATTGCACGCAAATAAATATGGTTGGAATCGGACTCTGTTTCAATAAAGCCGAGGCCGTTTACATAAAAATCGCGGGCGCGGTCCAGATCGGTCACATTGAGCTCAGCGTGTGCCAATCGAATAATGTCAAACTCCATTCCGCCAACCTCCTATCTCTCATATTTCTTTGCGAAACTTTGCTAGCATGTACAAGACTGGCTTAAAGATGCAACAGGCTGATTGCTTGATTTTCCGAACTTTGGAATATGATGGTTCCCCACAGCCACATGGATGACCTGAGTCTCGGTATAAAATTCAAAGCTGTAATGTCCGCCTTCGCGACCGATTCCGCTGTATTTGGAGCCGCCGAACGGAATCCGCAAATCCCTCACGTTTTGCGAATTCACCCACACCATGCCGCTTTCCACCGCCTGGGCCAGACGATGACCGCGCTTCATGTCATTCGTCCAAATGTAAGCGGCAAGCCCGTATTTTACATCGTTGGCCATCCGGAGAGCTTCTTCCTCGGTTTTAAACGAAATCACAGCCATCACCGGACCAAAGATTTCTTCCTGTGCCACACGCATGTCATTGGTGCAGTTCAGGAGAAGTGTTGGCGCTACATAGTTCCCGTTCCGATAGGCTTCCGGAATATGGCCCGTAATGATTTCGGCCCCTTCTTCACGGGCAATTTCGATATATTTCTTGACATTCTCCCAATGCTTGCGATGGATTAGCGGCCCGATTTCCGTTTTTTCGTCCATGGGATCGCCGACCCGGATATTGGCAATCCTCTCTTTAAGCGCATTTACAAATTGATCGTAGATTGATTCCTGCAAAAATAGGCGGGAATTCGCGGTACAACGTTCGCCGTTGAAGGAGTAGATTCCCCAAACCACCGCATCCAGCGCGCTTTCCAGGTCGGCGTCCGCAAAGACGATCGCGGGCGATTTGCCTCCCAACTCCATCGACAATCGTTTCAATGTATCCGCGCCATTCTTCATAATTTCCGATCCGGTTGTCGTCTCCCCCGTGAAGGAAATCAGCTGTACACCCGGATGTGCCACAAGCGAGGCTCCCGCTGTTTCCCCGAAGCCGTGAACCACGTTAAATACGCCTTCCGGCAAACCTGCTTCGTGGATGATTTGCGCCAGTTTATTGGCGGTAAGCGGCGACCATTCCGCCGGTTTTAACACCACTGTGTTGCCTGTGGCAAGCGACGGAGCCACTTTCCATGTTTCGAGCATAAAAGGCGCATTCCACGGGGTAATTAAACCTGCAACCCCTACGGGTTTGTGGATCGTATAGTTGATAAAAGAATGATCGACCTGGTAGACTTCCCCCACCATGCGGCTCTTGACCATTTCCGCGTAGAAACGGAAGTTTTCCGCTGCACGGGCCGCCTGCTTCTTGGTTTGACTGATTGGCAAACCGGTGTCAAGAGTTTCCAGATACGCGATCTCTTCGGCATTCGCTTCGATCAGATCCGCTATCTTGATGATATATTTCAACCTTTCCTCCACGCTCATCGTGCGCCAGGGACCTGCGTCGAATGCTTTGCGGGCGGCCGCAACAGCCAAATCTATATCTTCTTTGAAACCTTCCGCAACCTCGTTGATCGGTTTGTTGTTGAACGGATTGACATTTTGGAATGTGCGACCCGCCACCCCCTCAACAAACTGACCGTTAATATAGTGAAGGACTTTGTCAACTTTGAACGACTTCATGCTCGTTCCTCCCCGCTGTCGGCTCTGTTCTGCCGTCAAGAACCGGATTTTCCAATGCTCCGAGCCCCTCGATTTCAAGCCGCATGACATCTCCAGGATTCACATGGGAAATGCCCTTCGGCGTCCCCGTCAAGATCATGTCACCCGCTTGCAGAGTCATGAATGAACTGATGAATTCGATGAGATCGGAAATGGTATAGATTAGATCTTTCGTATTTCCTTTTTGCCGCAATTCACCGTTCACATAGGTGCGCAATTCCAAATTTTCCACATTGGGAATGTCCTCTTTATCAACGAAGAAAGGACCCATGGGGCCGAAAGTATCGTGCCCCTTGGCGCGAACGGGCGGCCGGTAGAAATTGTTCACAAAATCCCGAACCGTTACGTCATTCATGATGGTATATCCACTGACATAATCAAAGGCGTGCGCATGTTTGATGTTACGGCCCGGTTTCCCGATGACAACCGCAAGCTCATTTTCGTAGTGCATGTAGGTCGCTCCATTGGGATAATAGACAGGCGCCTTATGGCCAACAAGCGTACTGTTGGGTTTAATGAATAAAACCGGTTCTTTCGGCTTTTCCAATCCCAATTCTTCCGCATGGTCCGCATAGTTCAAGGCAAGCCCGATCATGTTGTTCGGAACCACCGGAGGCAGCCAAACATCAATCTGACTGATCTGGTGTTCTTTCCCCGCTTCATCAACGATGACTTCTCCCTGAACAACTCCTGTCACGATTCGGCCTTCATGCAAGAAACGCGCGTGTTTCACTGCTCCATCCCCACTTTCCGCTCCAACAGTCCATATTCAATTAACGTTTGGCGAATTTCCTTTTGCAGTTCTTCAGACGGCGGACCCATCGGCAACCGTAAAGCGGGATTGATTTTGCCCATCATGCCCATGGCCGTTTTCAACGGTCCCGGATTGGTGTCCTTAAATAAAACATCGTTTAAAGGCATCAGTTTGTAATGCAGATCAATGGCTTTCTCAACTTCGCCCGCAGCCCAGTAATTGTAGAGGTCGGCCACTTCCTTCGGCACAATGTTCGCGGTCGCGCTCACATGGCCCGCGCCGCCGATAGCCAGCATCGGATAGCACAGCAGTTCAATGCCGGAATATAACAGAAAATCCCGCCCACAGTTCAGCAATACCCGATTTACATGTTCAAAATCTTTGTTCGACTCTTTCACACCGATGATATTCTTGCAATCTTCCGCAAGGCGAGCCAGCGTCTTGACCTCCAAATTCGTCGCGGTTCGGCCGGGAATGTTGTAAATAATAATCGGAATATCCACAGAATTTGCAACAATTTTAAAATGGTTATAGAGCGCTTGCTGGTTGGGGCGATTGTAGTAAGGCACAATCACCATGGCTGCATCCGCCCCCATCTCCTGCGCCCGTTTGGTCAGATGCAGCGTCTCGGCATGGTTGGTGGAACCCGTTCCCGGCACAACGGGCACGCGCCCGGCTGCAGTCTTAATGGCGGTCTCCATCACAAGTTCCCGTTCCGCAATGGTAAGCGAACTGGGTTCCCCCGTGGT
The DNA here is from genome assembly GCF_058273125.1 of Effusibacillus sp. SKA8. Taxonomy (NCBI): domain Bacteria; kingdom Bacillati; phylum Bacillota; class Bacilli; order Caryophanales; family Alicyclobacillaceae; genus Effusibacillus; species Effusibacillus sp. SKA8. Next base: position 108,545 of record NZ_JBZCSF010000003.1, read on the forward strand.
TCCCGTTACGGAAATCCCGTGGGAACCGCTCGCAATATGCCATTCAATGAGGTCTTTGAGCGCCTTTGTATCCACATTCATCTGTTCGTCAAACGGAGTCACAATCGGAGCAATCGAACCTCTTAACCGTTGTTTGGCTTCTTGGTACATAAGAGATCACCCTTTCGGAATTTTGGATATTTTTATAATTTTTAAAATACTATTTGGACTTTGGATAAAAATATAAATCGATTCACCTCTGTTTCGCCGATTTTGGTTTGTATAGTTTTCACACTATAATCATATACCTAAACATATATGATTTCAAGAAAAAATTTTTGTCTCATACCGGCCAAATTGCTGTGCAGACTTGGAAAAATGGCTCAAATCCCAATACATCGATGAAGGCATATGAAAACCCCAGTTTCCTGTGGCGGACGCTGGGGTTTCGTTTGCAAACCGTTTCGTTTACGCTTTCGCAATCCGGATATGCAGCTCCTGCAACTGACGCGGCGACACTTCGGACGGCGCCTGGGTCATCGGATCACTGGCGGACTGCGTTTTCGGGAATGCAATCGTGTCGCGGATCGACTGGCGCCCCGCCATGATCATGATGATGCGGTCCAATCCGAACGCAATCCCGCCGTGCGGCGGAGTACCGTATTCGAACGCGTCAAGCAGGAAGCCGAATTTGTCGTACGCCTCTTCCATCGTAAAGCCGAGGGCCTTGAACATTTTCTCCTGGATGTCCCGCCGGAAGATCCGCATCGACCCGCCGCCGATCTCATATCCGTTCAGTACCATGTCGTATGCCTGCGCCCGGACGCTGCCCGGGTCGGTGTCAAGCTTGTCGATGTCTTCCCACATCGGCATCGTGAACGGATGGTGCTCCGCCACCCACCGCCCTTCTTCTTCGTCGTAGCCCAGCAGCGGGAACTCCGTCACCCACAGGAATTTGAACGTTCCTTCCGGGATCAGATTGAGATCCCGTCCGAGTTTTAAGCGCAAATTGCCGAGCACGTCCGCCACCGTTTTCGGATTGTCCGCGGCAAACAGCAGCAGATCGCCGGTTTCCGCTTCCAGTGTCGTCTTGATCGCCGCAATCTCGTCGTCCGTGAAAAATTTGGCGATCGGCGATTTGAGGCCTTCTTCCGTGAACGCCATCCACGCCATGCCTTTTGCCCCGTAGCGCTTCGCGAACTCCTCCAGTTCGTCGATCTGTTTGCGGGTATAGTTGCCGCACCCTTTGGCGTTGATCGCTTTCACGACGCCGCCCTTCTCGATGGCGGTTTTGAACACTTTAAAACCGCACGCCGCCACGATTTCGGAGATATTTTTCAGCTCCAATCCGAATCGCACATCCGGCTTGTCCGATCCGTAGCGGTCCATCGCTTCCTTGTACGTCAACCGCTGGAACGGACGCGGAATGTCCACGTTCAGCGTCTCCCTGAACAAGGTGGCCATCATTTCTTCCATCAAGTCCTGGAATTCATGCAGAGGCATAAACGACATCTCAATGTCGACCTGCGTAAACTCCGGCTGGCGGTCGGCACGCAAGTCCTCATCGCGAAAACAGCGGGCCACCTGGTAATAACGCTCGAATCCCGACACCATCAGCAACTGCTTAAACAACTGGGGAGACTGCGGCAACGCGTAAAATTCGCCCGGGTGCACGCGGCTCGGAACCAGATAATCCCGTGCTCCTTCCGGCGTCGATTTGGTCAGCATCGGGGTTTCCACATCCAGGAAGCCGTGCCGGTCCAAAAAGGAACGGATATGCTGCACAGCCTTGTGGCGCAGGATGAACGTATTTAGCATCTCGGGGCGGCGCAAGTCGAGATAGCGGTACTTTAAGCGCACCATTTCGTCGACATCGATATTGTCTTCAATGTAGAAAGGCGGATTTTTCGCGGTGTTCAGAACCTCCATCCGAAGCGCCTGCATTTCGATCTCGCCGGTCGGGATTTTCGGGTTCACGGTTTTGGGATCCCGCACCACAACCTTCCCTTTGATGGAAACGACGTATTCGTTGCGGAGCTTGTCCGCCTGTTCCATCAGTTCGGGAGACGAAAATTCCGGATTGAATACCACCTGCACAATGCCGCTGCGATCTCGTAGGTCGACAAAAATCACCCCGCCAAGGTCGCGCCGGCGCTGGATCCATCCGCTCAACACCACTTCTTTTTCCGCGTCGTCCGTGCGGAGTTCTCCCGCGTTGTGAGTCCGATACAATTCGATCGCTTTGATCTGTCCAGCCATTGTGTTATCCCTTCCTCATCTGCAATTTCTGAACCAGTTCCTGGAGCGGCACCGTAACTTGCTCCCCCGTCGCCATGTCTTTTACGTTCGCGACGCCTTGCGCGAGCTCGTCATCGCCAAGGATGACCACCTGCTTGGCGCCAAGCCGGTCGGCCGCTTTCAATTGCGCTTTCATGCCGCGGGCCAAATAGTCCTTGTCCGCGGTCAGGCCCGCGACCCGCATCTCTTGCAGCAGCGACACCGCTTTGCGGTCTCCCGCTTCGCCCAACGTTACGATAAACGCATCCAGTTCTTCTTCAAGCGGCAGTTCCGCCTTCTGGTTGGCGAGCGTGATCAACACGCGGTCCATCCCGCAGCCGAAACCGATTCCGGGCGTCTCCGGCCCGCCAAGCTCCGCCACGAGCCCGTTGTACCGGCCGCCCCCAATCACGGTCGAGCCGTCGACCAGGATCTCGAAAGCGGTTTTCGTGTAGTAATCAAGCCCCCGCACGATGTGCGGATTGACGGCAAAAGGAATGTTGGAGTCTCTGAGATACCCCTGCAGCTGCTCGAAATGTGCGCGGCAGCCTTCGCAGAGGTGATCCAGCATGACAGGCGCATCCGCCAGTTTGTCTCTGTCCGCCTTGCAGTCGAGAATCCGCATCGGATTTCGTTCATAGCGGCTGTTGCAGTCTTTGCAGAGTCGGTCCAATTTGCCCGCAAGATGCTTCTTCAGTTGCTCCCGGTAGCCGGGACGGCAGTCCGGACAGCCGACCGAGTTGATTTCAAGCGACAAGCCGCGCACGCCAACCTCCGCCAAAAACGTCATCGCCAAAGCGAGGATTTCCGCGTCCACGCTCGGATGATCCGACCCCAATGCCTCGATTCCGAACTGCACAAACTGGCGGTTCCGTCCCGCCTGCGGCCTTTCGTAGCGGAACATCGGCCCAATGTAATAGAGTTTGGTCGGCTGCTGCGGAAGTCCGTACATTTTGTTTTCGACAAACGCCCGCACCGCGCCCGCCGTCCCTTCCGGCCGCAGGGTGAGGCTCCGATTGCCGCGGTCGGTAAACGTATACATTTCTTTCTCGACAATGTCGGTCGTTTCCCCGACGCCGCGCGCAAACAGTTCCGTATGTTCAAACAGCGGCGTCCGGATCTCGCGGTAATTGTAACGGCGGCACACGTCGCGGGCCGTTTTTTCAACGAACTGCCACTTTTCCGTTTCGCCGGGCAATATGTCGTACGTGCCCCGCGGTTTGCTCGTAAACATCACAGAATCCCTCCAATAAATAAAAACCCCTCATCCCGATAGGGACGAGAGGTTGATTCCCGTGGTACCACCCTGATTGAAGCCTTACCCTGCATAAAGCTTCCACTTACCGATAACGCCCGGCCGCGCCCGTCTGTTACTGCACGAACATGCTGAGCGATCAGTGTTCATGGTTCACAGAGGGTCCTCCAGGATGTCATTCACAAGGGAGCACTGGAAAGACGCTTTCAGCCGCGACGTCTTCTCTCTGGCCAGGCGGAAAACCTTGTTACTTCTTCCCTTCGACGGATCATGGTTCGCATATGTTCAGTTAGGATGTATCTTACTTATCCTGGCGGATAATGTCAAGTCCCCGCAATCACATATTCCCAACACATATTCGACACCAAATCATCGTGCCTCTAGGCGTTCATGTTATTCAGATTGCCCTGAGCCGGGTTCGTGTTGCTCTGAGCCAGATTCGCGGGCAGCTTGCCCATTTCAGCATTGAACTCGGATTCGATGCGGGAGAACTTCGAAGACTCTCCCATACGCCAGTAGACGATCAGGCTCACGGCAATACAGGCAGCTACATAGTAGTAGAAGAGCGACTCGAAGCCAATGCTCTTGAACCATAACGCGATGAACTCCGCCGTCCCGCCGAACACCGCCACGGTGACTCCGTAAGGGAAACCGACGCCAAGGGCGCGGACTTCCGTCGGGAAGAGCTCGGCTTTCACAACCGCATTAATGGATGTGTAACCGGTGACAACGATGAGACCCGCCATCATGAGCAAGAAAGCGCCGATAGGGTTCTTCGTCTGCTCCAAGATCAGAAACAGCGGCACCGTCAGCAACGTTCCGAGAATACCGAAACTAATCAATAGCGGGCGCCGTCCAATCCGGTCGGACAGCATGCCGGCGAGAGGTTGCAGTACGACGAATACCAGCAGGGCAACAAAATTGATCCAACTGACGACCTCCTTGGGGAGTCCCACAGTATTCACCATGAACTTCTGTAAATACGTCGTGTACGTATAGAAGGCGACAGTTCCGCCGAGCGTAAGTCCGACTACTGTCAGCACCGCCTTGGGGTGCTTCATCAGAGCCCGAATCGTCCCGGCGCCAGCCCGGCTTTCAGTGCCCATTTTTGAGAACTGCTCTGATTCGTCCATCGTGCGGCGCAGCCACAATACGGCCAATGCCCCCATTGCTCCGATGATGAAGGGAATACGCCAGCCCCAGGACTTCATATCGGGTTCGCTGAGCATTTGTTGGAGGATGATCTGAACCCCCAGTGCCACCAGTTGTCCGGCAATAAGTGTGACGTACTGGAAGCTCGAGTAGAAGCCGCGGCGGCCGCTGCTGGCCATCTCGGACAGGTACGTTGCCGAGGTTCCATACTCTCCACCTAGCGACAACCCTTGGAGAAGACGTGCGAGAACCAGAATAATAGGAGCCAGCACGCCAATGGTGCCATAGCCAGGGGTGCAGGCAATGATCAGAGAGCCGCCGGCCATGACGGAGATGGAAAGCGTCAACGCGGCACGGCGGCCATGACGATCGGCGTATCGGCCCAGCAACAGGCTCCCTATCGGGCGCATCAGAAAGCCGACGGCGAAGATCGCCGCTGTGTTAAGCAGTTGGATTGTCGGGTCTCCCTTGGGAAAGAACTCGGCCGAGAAATACACTGCAAAAGCAGTATAGACGTACCAGTCGTACCATTCGATCAGATTTCCAACCGAACCTTTGAAGATGTTGCCTGTGATGCGTCGCGTCGTTGAGTGTTCAATCGATTGAGCCATTGTAAATCCTCCTCTTGAAGTATCGATGAATGAGAATTAAAGCTTCCCTGCCTCTTTGTAATATTTTTCAGCACCCGGATGGAGGGGGACGACCAGGTCCTTCCACGCATTGTTCGCATCGATTTCCTTCGCGGCACTATGGGCAGCTTTCAGATCTCCCAAATTCTCGAACAACATTTTGGTTACTTTATAAACCTGCTCATCCGACAGATCACCACGGACCAAAAGAATGTTACGGATCGCTGCTGTCGGAATCGGTTTTTCGTTCTTATATACGCCTGCCGGAATCTCGGCTTGAACGAAAAACGGGAATTGTTTGACCATTTTTCCCAGATCTGCCGCTTGGATCGGTACAATTTCTACATTCTTTGTTGTTGACAGGTCGATTACCGTTGAATTGGGCAAACCCGAGGTCACAAAAGCCGCATCGATCGTACCGTTTTTCAACTGCTCGATGGCCTCTGCATACGAGAGATATTCGGGTTTTATATCGTTGTAGGTAATTCCGTGCCCCCCTAAAACCATTCGGGCGTTGACTTCCACCCCGCTGTTGGGAGCGCCTATACCAACTCGCTTTCCTTTCAAATCCGCAACCGACTTAATATTCTTTTCCTTCAAGGTAACAATTTGAACGTAATTCAGATAAAGCCCCGCGATTGCTCTAAGGTCTTTTACCGGACCACTGTCTTTAAAGTTTTCTTCCCCTTTAAATGCGAAGGATGCAACATCAGACATTGCAAACGCTATTTCCACTTTTTTGGCCTTTAACAGGTTAATGTTCTCGACTGTTCCATCTGTAGATTGAACGGATGTATGATAGCCAAGTTTCTCTTTGTATATCTTGGCCAAAGCCCCGCCAAGAGTGTAATACGGACCGGAACTTCCGCCTGTTGCGATCGTTACAAATTTCTGCTCTCTCACGTCTCCGCCCGTGCCCGTATTTCCCGTATTTCCCGTATTTCCTGTCGAACTGACACACCCTGTTGCAGCACTCAAAACCAATAGGACGCCGGTTAAGATTGAAATCATTTTTTTCATCAACAATTCCCTCCTTTCTAAATTCATGTTTCATTCAAATTTATCTAGCAAAAACGATGCCAACTCAATAGTTATGCGTAATTGTAATCGTTTTCATCAATCCGGAAAAATCAGCGTAAAAAAACCGGCAAAATCTGCCGGATCTATCGGCAAATTTTGCCGAACCCAAAAATCTAAACAGCGTTTACTCCTCTTTTAAATATTGTTTCAGTTTATCACGCAGCCCCCGTTCACTGATGCCCAGTTGCTGGGCAGTTTTTATTCGATGCCCGCCGTTTCTGTCCAATGTGTATAGAATAATTTTTTTCTCTGCTTCAGCAAGAGATAGGCCGGCAGGAATGAATACTCCTTCCTCCATAGATCCATTCGTTTTCGAAAGTCGATTATTGGAAAAAACAGAGGCTGGCAAATCGTCAAGCTCAATCCGGTCATCTTGCGAAAGAGCCACTGCATATTCAATGATGTTGGCCAATTCTCTTATGTTGCCCGGATACGGGTAGTCATAAAGAAGCCGTTTTACTTCCGGGCTGGTTGATTTTTTCTTTTTCCCCATACTTGCCGAGTAGAATGCTAGAAAATGTTCGATCAGAAGCGGTACATCCTCTTGACGCTCTCGTAGAGAAGGCATATGGATAGGTATCACATTCAGCCGGTAGTAGAGATCCTCGCGAAAGTTCCCCTTGGCCACTTCCTCCTGGAGATTCCGATTGGTGGCTGCAATAATTCTGACATCTGTTTCGATAAGTTGAAAGGAACCAATCGGCCTTACCACCCGCTCCTGAATGACCCGCAAGATCTTGGCTTGCAAGGAAAGCGGCATTTCGCCGATCTCATCAAGAAAGACGGTTCCGTTTTTGGATCTTTCGAACAATCCCTCTTTTCGCTGAAATGCACCGGTGAATGCTCCTTTTTCATGTCCGAACAACTCGCTCTCCAGCAGTTGTTCCGGGATTGCCGCACAGTTGATTACGGAAAACGGCTCATTCTTTCGTATTCCTTGGTAATGAATCGCGCGTGCCACCAGCTCTTTTCCCGTTCCGCTTTCACCTGTGACAAGAACATTTGATGAGATATCCTTCACTTTGTCAATCAACTGAAAAACCTTTTGAATGGGTTCGCTTTTGCCAATCATTCCCGCATACGAATGCTGCTGTTTAACGGCAGCACTCAGCGCTTTGACTTGCTGGTGCAGATGTTGAAAGTCGATTGCCTTGTGCAGCAGCAATTTCACTTCCTCAATGTTTAGCGGCTTGGTCAAATAATGATACGCCCCTGCCTTGATCGCCGCAATGGAAGACTCGATTGTGCCATAGGCAGTCATGATAATCACTATCGTTTCCGGCTTTTTTTCTTTGATGCGAGGAAGATACTCAAGACCGTTCTGATGTCCCAGATTCAGATCCAGAAGAACACAATCAATTGGCACGTCGTTTAACAGACTCAATCCCTCTTCCGCATCCGTAGCCGTCCAAACGTTGTGTTCATCCTCAAGAACAAATGAAAGAGACGAGCAGATCGCCTTCTCATCATCAATGATCAGGATGTTCGGCATGTTCTCCCTCCTTGTTCCCAAAGTGCAAAATAAAAGTGCTCCCGCTCCCTTTTCTGCTTCTGACCTCGATGCGTCCACCGTGCTCCGCCATAATTTTGCGGCTAATATACAACCCCAAACCTACTCCTTGACTTTTGGTTGTGTAAAAAGGCTCGAACATCTGGCGGAGAGCCGATTCTTCCATACCTTCTCCCGTATCGGATATGAAGAGCTGTACAGATTGATCCTGAGTTTGAGCGCGGATCGTTAAATGTTTTTCTCCTGACTTGCTCATGGCCTCGATCGCATTCAATATAAGATTGATGAGTACCTGCTTGATCCGTCCGCGATCCGCCAAAACCCGAATCTCCGGATGAAGATCCACTGCAACCCGGATATTTTCGCTTTTCATTCTTTTCTCAAAAAGTCCCAAAACGGATCGAACGATCGCACTGAGGTTTTCCCACCGGGTCTGGATGGGCTTTTCCCGTACATAGTCCAGTAGATCCTCGACAATTCGATTCATTCGTTCCACTTCTTCCGGAACATGCTGAACCAGTTCCACCCGAAACCGTGAATCGTCCAATTTCTTGGGAAGCAATTCAGAAAAAGTTTTGATTGCAGTCAGCGGATTGCGGAGTTCATGAGCAATTCCAGCCACCAGTTGTCCCAATGCCCGGAGCTTTTCCTGTGTAATCAGCCGGGCCTGCAAATGTTTCTGCTCGGTACGGTCCTGCAGGCTGATGATCCATCCCGTAAAGTCGCCTGCTCCATTGGTTAACGGAGCCATATAGTAGTGCAGGATTCGACCTGTCTCATCTTCAAGGTGCAGTTCTCCCTGATATTTTTTCAGTCTTCCCTGTTCCAGAGCCTCCTTGATGGGAAATTGAGGAAAGTATTGAGAGAGAGCAACCCCTAACACATCCCCTTTAACGGCAAGCAGATCACATGCCACGTCGTTGATCAGCATGGTGTTCCCTTGCGGACTGATCGAAATAATCCCATTATCCACATTGTCCAAAACCTGTTTTTGGAAGGCCAGATTATCCGCCAGTGCCAGTGTATGCCGCCGAACTTCCGTTTTCAATCGTTGATTCCAAAGGAACCCTATGACAAGCACAATCAGAACAACACCGATCATGACCGACAAACCATAAACGAGCTTTCTCCAACTCCCGACTGCATAGAAAGAATACGGCTCAAAATACTGGCTGTACAATCGTCCGTACGTCCCGTTCTTATGAAGTTCGGCCAGACCGAGATTCAGCTCATTCTGCAGCCGGTAATTCCCCTCTCTTACGGCAAACGCATAATCGGATGGATTGATCATACCGGTTCGGGTCACGTATTGATCTTGCAAATTGTTTTTCTTTAAATAGTATTCGGCGGTCCACCGGTTTCCAATGAACGCATCGGCACGTCCCAAGAACAACAATTCGAGAGCTTCCGGCTGGCTAAAAGATACAACCGTTTTCACCCTTCTGACACTTTCAAGCAACTCGATTCCGGCATCCCCTTTTTGGAGCGACACCACTTTCTCCTTAAGATCGTGCAAATTGGAAATGGATTTATCTGTCTTTGGAACAATCAGCACTTCTGACATCGTAAAATAGGATTCACTAAAATCGAAAACTGCATCCCGGGCACTTGTGTACTGCATTCCGAGAACCACATCCACTTTTCCCTGTTGAAGTTGGTCCATCGTCTCTTCCCAATGCATAGGCAGAAACACTATTTTATACCCGCGAATTTCGGCCACATTCCGAATCAAATCGATATCAAACCCGGTAGGGTTTCCGTTCTCGTCAACAGACGAAAACGGAGGTAAATCTTTATCGAAAGCAACGGCCAGCACCCGATCTTCTTCTGCTTTCGCGGGGATATACAGAAAAGAGAAAAGGAGAGAAAGGAAAAGAAGTACTCGCAGATGACCGGGTCGCATAAGAAAATCCCTTCCTTTACGGACAACAAAAATCCGCCATTTGTTTGGTAAGATGCAAGTGCGACCAACTCACCAAGAAAGGCGGAACCAGTCAGGAAAAATATCAAACGAAACATGCCAATTAATCCATCAATTTGGCTAATTCGACATCATTCTACAAACACCTTCAAAATTTCCCTTGTTTGGGATCAAAAATTTTCAACGGGGTATCCCGGGAACACTCACGGCAGATCGCCATTTTTTCGCCACAACCTCCAGCGCCTCCGCCAACTCATCCACACTTTGTTCGGTAGTCGTTCTGCCCATTGTGATCCGCAAGCTCTCCAGCGCCACCTCTCTCGATTTTCCCATTGCAAGAAGTACATAGGAAGGTTCATGATCGGTCGAGCTGCAGGCGGAACCGCTGGAAGTCGCAAAACCAAGCCGGTCCAATTCCAGCATCAACGCCTGCCCTTCGATCCGGTCGATGCCGATATTGACATGGGTTGGCAGACATTCGACAGACTCCGGGCCAAGCGACGCGGGCCCGTGAATTTTACAACCGGGTATTGTCGCAAGCAAGCGCTCGGTTAACCGGTTGCGCAACCGCCGCCATCGCTCCCGTTCCTGCGGCAGGTCGGCCACCGCCAGTTCGGCCGCTTTGGCAAAGCCGACAATTCCCGCCACATTCGGGGTGGCCGAGCGCAGTCCCCGCTCCTGCCCGCCACCGTAAGTCAGCGGATCGATCCGTACCCCCTTTCTTACGTAAAGACCGGCTACGCCTTTCGGACCGCCGATTTTATGGGCATTGACCGTCAGCAGATCGACTTTTAACTCTTCGACGTCGACCGGGATCTTTCCGTAGCTTTGCACCGCGTCCGAGTGGAACAGGATACCCCGTCCCCGCAGCAAGCGGCCGATTTCCGCAATCGGCTGCACCGTGCCCACCACATTGTTCGCGTGCATCACACTGACAAGGATCGTGTCCGGCTCAATCGCCCGCCGAACCTCCTCCGGGTCAACCCGCCCGTAGCTGTCGACCGGTACGTACGTAACCCGAAAGCCTTCCTGTTCCAGCACGCGGCAGGCTTCCCCGACGGAAGGATGTTCAATGGCGCTGGTCACAACGTGGCTGCCTTTTCCCAGCCTCCGCATCCGCCGGGCGCCGCCAAGAACCGCAAGGTTGTTGGCTTCCGTACCGCTCCCCGCAAAAATCACCTCTTTCGCGGCGGCCCCAATCGTTCCCGCCACAAGAGCCCTGGCGCTTTCCAACGCTTCCCTGGCCCTGAAACCAAACCGGTGCAGGCTGCCCGGATTCCCGAAATCGTTCAGAAAATAAGGCGCCATCGCGTCGAACGCTTCTTTTCGCATGACAGTCGTCGCGGCATGATCGAAATATCGTGAAAGCTCCGTCATTTGGGACACCCTTTCTGCATACACATGGAAATCATACACGATTCTTTACACCTTATTTTACACCTGTCTTGACAGTATACAACAGCAACTTTCATAATAGGAACATAGATTTTCACAGATGGATTTTCGGCGGAAGAAGGGATGGCCATGCGAAACGTAATTCACGATTATGTCGTTGTCGGCTCCGGCATTGCCGGTTTGACGCTGAGTTTGCTCGCATCCAAGCATGGCCGTGTCGCCCTTGTGACAAAGGGAACCCTGACCGACAACAACAGCAGCCTCGCCCAGGGTGGCATCGCTGCCGCTTTGTCGCCTGACGACCACCCGTCTTTGCACGGTCAGGATACGTTGCGGGCCGGACAGGGGCTTTGTGACGCCAGAACGGTGGAATCGTTCGTCGGGCAGGCGGCAGAGGCCATCCGCTTCTTGCAGAAACTGGGCGTGAGTCTCGATTGCGATGCGGACGGAATCCTCCATTTGGGCAAAGAAGGGGCGCACAGCCGCAGCCGCATCGTTCATGCGGGCGGCGACTCCACAGGCCGGACCGTTATGCAGACACTGGCCCGTCATCTGCAAACGAACCGGCACATCGATTTGTGGGAGAACACATACGTTGCCGAACTGCTCATCGAGAACGGGGAATGCACGGGAATCGTCTGCAAAACCGCTGCCGGCTATCCGGTTTGTTTTCGTGCAAAAGCGGTCGTTTTGGCAACAGGCGGACTGGGACAGCTTTATCGGCACACAACCAACTCGGCCGGTTGCACCGGAGACGGTTATGCCTTAGCCTACCGGGCGGGAGCCGTGCTGCGCGACATGGAGTTCGTCCAGTTTCACCCGACGGCGCTCCGCACCCGCACATGTCCCCTCCCGCTTGTGTCGGAAGCGGTTCGCGGCGAAGGCGCGGTGCTCGTCAATTCTGCGGGGGAGAGATTCATGGGCCGCTATCATGAATGGGGAGACCTGGCTTCCCGCGACATCGTGTCGAGAGCGATCTATTCCGAAATGCAAGCCGGCCGGGACGTGTATCTCGATGCCCGCTCGATTCCGGGATTTGACCGCCGTTTCCCGACGATTTATCAGTCTTGCAAAAAAATCGGGATCGATCCCGCCAACGACCTGATCCCGGTGGTGCCGGCCGCCCATTACACGATGGGCGGAGTCGCAACCGACGACCGGGGCGTCACTTCGGTCCCCAGGTTGTTCGCGATCGGCGAAGCGGCTTCCAGCGGGTTTCACGGAGCAAACCGCCTCGCCAGCAATTCGTTGCTGGAAGGCCTTGTCATGGCGCAGCGAACGGCTGACGCGTTGGCCGAATGCCTCCCGCTGTCAGGTCAATCGGCGGAACCGGCTGTCGATTGCGCCGATTATGTAAAAATCGGCACATATCCGACGCCGGAACTTCTGCGTCAGGTCCAACAGCTGATGTGGACGCACACCGGCATCGTCCGCGACGAATCGCGCCTGAAAAAAGCGCTGGACCAACTGCAATCCCGCTTGGACAAACTTCCGTCAGCGCCAACTCCCGACCGCAACCTGCTCACAGCCGCACTGCTGGTCGTACGGGCGGCGCTTTGGCGGCGGGAAAGCCGGGGAGCCCATTTTCGCAGCGATTACCCGGAAGCTCTGCCGGAATTTCAAACCCATTCAACCCAAGGAGGAACTTATGAATCCGTTGCTCGTACGCCAGTTTCTGCAACAGGCTCTCATTGAAGACATCGGCGGCCGCGATTTGACCACCGAGTTGCTGTTTGAAGCGGAAACCCGCATTCGCGGCACCTTCGTGGCCAAGCAAACGGGGAGAATTGCAGGCCTTTCGGTGGCGGAAGAGTGTTTCCGCTTGCTGGACCCGCAGATTCGTTTTGAAACGCTTGTACCGGACGGTACGGACGTCGAAAAAGGGGATGCGCTCGCCACCGTTGAAGGAAGCGCCCGCGCCATCCTTTCCGCGGAACGGGTGGCCCTGAACCTGATGCAGAGAATGTCAGGTATCGCGACAGCCACGCGGGACGTGTGCCGCAAAGTGGCGGATCTCCCCGTCCGCATCACCGACACGCGAAAGACCGTGCCGGGCCTGCGGATTTTCGACAAGTACGCGGTGACGGTCGGTGGCGGCATCAATCACCGTTTCGGGCTTTATGACGCCGTCATGATCAAAGACAATCATATCGCCGCTGTCGGTTCGCTCACCGATGCGGTCCGGAAGATCAAGGACGGAATCGGCCACATGGTCAAAATCGAGGTGGAGGCCGACACGCTGGAACAGGTGAGGGAAGCGGTTGCGGCCGGGGTGGATGTGATCTTGCTGGATAACATGTCGCCGGAAATAATGGCAGAAGCGGTGCGGATGGCAAAAGGCCGCTCCGTCACCGAAGCGTCAGGCGGAATCACGCCTGACAACGTGAAAGATTTCGCCTTGACCGGCGTTGACGTGATTTCATTGGGATGGTTGACCCATTCCGTACAGGCGATGGACATCAGCCTCGATCTCGCGTAAAAAGCTGGACGTATAAGCCGACCGTATAAAAGGCTGGCCTAAAGCTTAGCGGTCTTGCGAGTGGGGACATTAGATACGGAGGGAGACGCAATGGCTACTGCACATCAGTGTACACTTCGGCAATCGCCATCTGAGGAATATTCGCATCTGACTTCCGCGGAACTGGACCGCCGCATTGCTTCCGCCAAAGAAGCCCTGGGGAAGGATTTGGTCATCCTCGGCCATCACTACCAGCGTGACGACGTGATCGCTTTTGCCGATCACCGCGGCGATTCCCTGCAATTGGCCCGGATTGCGGCCGGTTTGCGGGAAACAAAATATATCGTGTTTTGCGGCGTTCATTTCATGGCGGAAACCGCCGACATCCTGACATCGGACGAGCAAACGGTGATTTTGCCGGATATGAACGCGGGATGTTCGATGGCTGACATGGCGGACGTGCAAGAAATGGAGGAATGTTGGAAGATCGTCACGGAACGGTACGGCGACTCGATCATCCCCGTGACCTACGTCAATTCGACAGCCGCAATCAAAGCGTTTGTCGGCAAGCACGGCGGCCTGACGGTCACTTCCTCCAACGCGGAGAAGATTTTCGCCCACGCGCTGCAAACGAAAAAAAGAATCCTGTTCCTGCCGGACCAGCACCTGGGACGCAACACGGGAGTCAAGTTTGGTATTCCATTGCACGAAATGTGCGTTTATGATCCGAAGGAAATGGAAATCGAGTTTCCGGACGGGGAGGGCGATCCGCGCGTCATTCTGTGGAAAGGGCATTGCTCGGTACACACCCGGTTCGAACCGCGGCATGTTCACGAAGTCCGCGCAAAGTATCCGGATATCCGGGTCATCGTCCATCCCGAATGCACGCATGAAACCGTTCGGCTGGCGGACGAACACGGATCGACCGATTTTATCATCAAGACGGTTCGAAAAGCGCCCGCCGGAACCAAATGGGCGATCGGGACGGAGCACAACCTGGTCAACCGGCTCGCGCAGGAACATCCGGAACAGTTTATCGTCTCCCTGAACGAGATGATCTGCCCGTGCCTCACGATGAACCGGATCGACCGCCCGCATCTGCTCTGGTCGCTGGAAAACATCCTCGCGGGAGCGCCGCAAAACGTGATCCAAGTCTCTCCGGACATCGCAAAATGGGCCAAACTGGCGATTGACCGGATGCTTGCCATTTCGTAGTCTGGAAAAAAGCGGATTGCATGGAGGCTTGTCTCCGAATGGATCGCAGACAACAGCTTTTGGACATCCTGAAGTCATCGAGCGTGCCGATTCCCGGCTCCTGCCTGGCGGACATTCTGGATGTCAGCCGGCAAACCGTCGTCCAGGATATTGCGTTTCTGCGAAAAGACGGTTTTCAGATCCTGAGCACAACGCAAGGCTACCTGCTGGAACATGGTGCCAAATCCCAATACCGCGAAGTGCTGGGAATCATCCATACTCCCGAACAACTGAGACGGGAACTGGAGATTCTTGTCGCGCATCACGTCACCATCGAGGACGTGTTTATTGACCATCCGGTGTACGGCCGGATTCAGGGCAAATTGAACATCACAACCCCGAAGGACGTAAAAGAGTTTCTTGAAAAACGGGCCCGGTCGCCGATCCCCCTTTTTTCGGAGGTTACGGGAGGGCTGCATTACCATACTCTGGTTGCGGAAGATGCGGAGACAATCGCAGAAGCGAAAGCGGCATTGAAAAAGGAAGGGTTTGAACTGGTGGATCCGGCATAAGGATCCGCTTTTTCATTTGGTTACATCAAGAAAATGGTGCAGAATCCTCGCCGTCAGCCCCCAGATAATGCGATCCTCGTAGAAATAAAAATATTCGGGCACTTTTCCCGTTCGCCAATTGTAATTGCGGCCGTTTGGGATCAGATGAAACGGGAAGTCGTCCGGAGGGGTCAGCTTCAGATCCACATAATGGAGATCCGGCACCGCATTCCTCAAAAACGCAAGCGGCACGCAAAAAACGCCGGCCACTTCCGCCGGATTCGGCCTGATTTTGGCATAATCGGCGATACGGCCAACAAACGGGTAGACAATTTGAAAGGGGGTCACAACATAATCGAGTGATCCGACCGGCTCGACCAGTTCGCGTTCAAGCCCCAACTCTTCGCACGTTTCCCGGATGGCGGCGGTCAGTTCGTCCGGATCCGCCGGGTCGATGCGTCCGCCGGGAAAACAGATCTCCCCCGGTTGGCGCTGCAACTGATGGGCCCGTTCCTCAAACAGCACGCACAACTGCCCGTCCCGTTCCACAATTGGCACCAACACCGCCGATTTGAACAGGTGCTGGTGCCCCATGACGGAAGCGTCTCTGTTTTTTAGCGACTGACAGATGGATTCCAGCATGTGACTCCCCCGCGTTTCCTGAGTGATTCCCGCCTTATCCGGAAGTTTGCAGCATCGTTTCGTAATGCCGTTTCAACCAATCGACTTTTTTGGCGACCACGGCGTCAATCGTCTCGACATAGGCCTTCGGTTCGCGCGGGTTGCCATACCGGCCGCAACTTTTTCCGCCGGGTCCGATCAACTTCGTCGAGGCGCCTCCGCCAAGTCCGATAATGCACTGCCGTTCTTCCATGATGCAGATATTGTACACGCTTTCCTTGCCGGGCTTCGCGTAGCCGATGTTTTCCAGGTTCCCGAGAATGTCTTTCTGACGGTATACATAGTACGGACGATAGCCCAATCCGCGAGCCCACCCGTCCGTTTCCTCCATCATCATGCGCACCAGCCGCGTATGGGGAATGGCAAACCGTTCTTTTTCTTTCCTGACAACGGCAGTGCGTTTGAAAGACATCGTGTGAACCGTTACCGAATCCGGCTGCAAAGCCCCGATCCGGTCCCTCGTATGCCGCACGTCGTCAAGGTCTTCCCCCGGGAGCCCCAGAATCATATCCATGTTGATATTTTCAAACCCGGCTTCCCGCACCAGACGAAACCGCCTGTCGACAATGTCCGGCGTATGCCCCCGTCCGATCGCCTTTAACGTTTCCGCTTTAAAGGTCTGGGGGTTGACGGAAATGCGGTTCACGTGATAGCGTTTCATGACGTCCACCCGTTCCGGGGTGATCGTGTCCGGCCGGCCGGCTTCGACGGTGAATTCGCGCCAAATATCGCCTTGCGCCGCAGCTTTGGGTACGTCATCGCCTGCAACCGCTTGCGCGGACGATTCCTTTCCGCGCTTGGCCCATGCCTTTCCGCCCGGAATCTCCCGATACAGAACTTCCATCAGGAACTCCATCTCCGGGGCGTTCAGGCTGGTCGGAGTTCCGCCGCCCAAATACACACTGGTGATCGGGATCCGGTATTCGCGCAAAAACCGGCCGACAGCCATGAACTCTTTTTCCAGCGCTTTCAGAAAATCGAAGGCGTAAGCCCGTTTTTCTTCCATCGAATACGCGGGAAACGTGCAATACGCGCAATGCGTGGGACAAAACGGGATTCCGACGTAGACGCTGGCCTGATGCCAGATCCGATACAGATCCGGAATGACCTCCCTCTGCACATCCGCGATTTCCAGCAGAAGGCCGATCCGCTCCGGGGCGATCCGGTAATCGGCAGCCAATTTTTCGCGAATCGCGCTTTCCGCCAACCCTTGTTCCAACAAGCCGTGCACCAATTTCATGGGGCGGACTCCGGTTAAAATCCCCCAGGGCTGCCCCGAACCGGTAAAATCGGCCAAACAGTCGTGCATCGCACGTAAGACCGTCTGTTTGCCCCGTTTGCGGCGGAAGGAAGATTCCGCCCCCTGGGGCAGCGCTTGCCGATAAGAGGCGGTCGCTTGCAGGGCTCCGTTTTGGTACAGTTCGGCAACCGACTGAAGCGTCCCGTCCGCCTCCGCCAGCCAAAGCCGCAGTTCCAGTTCGGGCCGCCCCGGATTTTCGAACGTGACGGTATCCTCTTCAAAAAACAGGCGGGTCATCCGCTCCACTTCCACCCGATAATCGAAGCCAATTTGATTGACAAAAATCCGAATGGATGCCGCCTCCTCTCCGCTCGATTCGAGTCTACCCTCCCCCCGCAAATCCGTCAACCCCTGTACAGGCGCCTTTTCCAGGCTTGCAACTCTTGTTGCGCGATCCCCGTTTCCAAGGCGTATCCGGTATCTTCCAAATGCGCCGCAACCGTCAAGTTATCGTGCGCGTCCACTCCGACTGCGAGAGTGCCAGCCGTTTGGTTCACCTGTTCGCGCAAACTCGTCCGCATGGACGAACCGCCTCCTTCCATATTCCTAGTGTTGCCACGAGGTCAGGAAAAAAACGGTTCCTTGCGGATGGGCGGCGGCAAACCGGTTTATTGTCAAAGAATATTTGCGATTGATGGCGTTTGCCGGGATTAAATTCCGGATTTTTTGCCGATTCTAAGCAAAAAGGAGGTGATCCCGGTGGCAAAAGACGTGTTGTGCGAAGTGAACAATTGTACCTATTGGGGACAAGGAAACAAATGCAACGCCGATTCCATTTACGTTGTGAGCAACCGCGGCAAGGAAGCGTCCACGCCGGAAGAAACCGATTGCAAGACATTTAGACCGAACGTGTAAATCCGTAAGTTTGCAGAAAGAAAATAAGTTGCCGCAGGGGGGCGCTGCAATTCGCAGCGCTCTCCCGTTCCCCAATGCGGCGATTTTCCGCATCGATCTCATTTCAGGTTCCGTCTTGCCTCCCGGTTTTGCTTTTTCGCTAACGCACAACCAGCTTTTTCGGATGGTCAGCCACGACGTCTCCGATGACCGCCGCCGCATCGACCCCGTTTTTCTTAAGCGAGTCGACCAGCGCATCCGCCTCTTTGGCCGGAACCGACAACAGCAACCCGCCGGATGTCACCGCGTCGCAAAGAATCTTGCGGGTGACCTCGTCGATGGAATCCGCGTACTGCACGTCTTCTTCGAGCCATTGGTAGTTTTTCAGCGAACCGCCCGGAATAATGCCCTGTTGCGCCAACGCATACGCATCCGGCAGCATCGGCACGGCTTTGGCGTCAATCTCGATTCCGACACACGAGCCCCGCGCCATTTCAGCCGCATGTCCGAGCAGACCGAACCCGGTAATGTCCGTGCATGCGTGAACCGTAAAGTTGCGCGCCGTTTCGGCAGCCGCCTTGTTCAACGTAGCCATCACCGTCTCGACTTCCTTGATCGCTTCGGGCGTGGCTTTTCCGCGCTTGATCGCGGTTGTCACGATGCCGACTCCGATCGGTTTGGTCAGCACCAGCTTGTCACCCGGGCAGGCGCCGGCATTCGTCCAGACTTTTTCCGGGTGGACGATGCCCGTCACCGCCATGCCGAATTTCGGATCCCTGTCGTCGATCGAATGGCCGCCCGCGATCACGGCTCCCGCTTCCCGTACCTTGTCGGCCCCACCGCGCAGGATTTCCGCAAGAATCTTCTTGTCGAGCTTGCTGACCGGGAACCCTACGATGTTGAGCGCCGTGACCGGCTTGCCGCCCATCGCGTAAACGTCCGACAGCGCGTTTGCCGCCGCAATCGCGCCGAACATATACGGGTCGTCCACAATCGGCGTAAAATAATCCACCGTCTGAATGATCGCCAGTTCGTCGGTCAGTTTGTACACACCCGCATCGTCTGATGTCTCCAACCCGACGATAAGGTTTGCGTCGGGCAAATTTTTCGGCAAATGGCTCAAGACCTGAGCCAGGTCCGCAGGACCGATCTTGCAGCCTCAGCCGGCTTTTTCCGACAACATCGTCAACCGTATCGCTTCCGCCGGTGTTATCGCGTCACCCGAGACGTTTATAGGCGTCGCGGACGCTGTTGACACATTCTTCAATTTCTCTTGGGAAAATTGTTCTGACATCGAACAGCAAAGCCTCCTTTCGAATGGTGGCCATCACGGGCGGTTCCACGTGCCGCAGCGCATGTTCCAAGGCGTTGAGCGAGAACGTCCCCGTTTTGACCGCCACAAGATACGTGGGCAACTCCTCCGTCGGCAGGCTGCCGCCGCCGACCTGGGACATTCCTTCCGCCACTTCCACCGCCGCCTGGTCCTGAAAAACGGCCCGCAGCCCCTCAGCCAACCGCTGCGCCTCCCGGTGCAATTCCTCTTTCTGCCTGGTGAGCAGGGAAAGCGTTGGAATTTCCCGCAGCGCCCGTTCCTCGTCGAGATACAGCAGCAGCGTCGCTTCCAGCGCGGCCAGTGTCAGCTTATCCACCCGCAGCGCGCGGGTCAGTTGGTTTTTCTTAATGCGTTTGATAAACTCCGCTTTTCCGGCAATGATGCCCGCCTGCGTTCCGCCGAGCAGCTTGTCCCCGGAAAAGGAAACGAGATCCACCCCGGCCTTGATCGAAGCTCCGACGGTCGGTTCGTCTCCGATGCCGAATTTTCGCAGATCGATGAGCGACCCGGACCCGAGATCTTCATAGACAGGCAGACCGTGCCGGTGAGCGAGCGCCACCAGATCCGGCAATTCCGGCTGATAAGTAAAGCCCACGATCCGGAAATTGCTCGTGTGGGCCTTCAGGATCAGGGCGGTGTCTGCGTCGATCGCGTTCTCATAGTCCCATTCGTGGGTCTTGTTTGTCGTTCCGACTTCGACCAGGATCGCGCCCGACTCCTTCATCACTTCCGAGACGCGGAACGAACCGCCGATCTCCACCAACTGCCCGCGCGACACAATCACTTTGCGTCCCCTTGCCATCTCACGCAGCACAAGCAGGACAGCCGCCGCGTTGTTGTTGACGACAAGCGCCGCCTCAGCCCCCGTCAACCGGCAAATCAGCTCCTCGACATGATCGTAGCGCGAACCGCGCTCACCGGTGGCCAGCTTCAATTCGAGATTCGAATATCCTTTCGCCGTCCGTTCAATCGCTTCCAAAGCGGTTTCAGCCAGCGGCGCACGGCCGAGATTCGTGTGCAGAACAACACCGGTCGCATTGATAACCCGGCGAAAATTCGGCTCGAACCGCCGCCGCAGGTAACGCTCGGCCCGCTGCAGCAATTCCTCTTCCGCCGCCACGACGGTCCGCTCTCCGGACAGGATCTGGCGCCTTATTTCGGAGACCGTCTCGGAAACCGCTTCCGAAACCAGATCATGCGAATACGTTTCGATTAACCGGCGGCTGACCGGGTGGTCCAACAGCCGGTGAACAGCCGGGAGCTTGCGCAGCAGACCCGTATTGGCTTCGGCTGACATACGTTCACCTCGATAAGTATTGGAAATGCGTTCGATATCTATTTTACATGAAGGGAAGGCAAAAAACCAATCTTTAATATAGAATTATTCTAATATAATATTAGATTGACACAAGTGCAACAAAGGGATAAAATTTAGTTTGAGGAAACTTTTTTAGCTGTAAAAAAATTATTTTCATTCACGAAATATACTTTCCCTTCACCAAAAGGTTTGCAAACGCATATGGATGAGTGTGAGGAGAGGTGATAACCCATGGAGAATACGAACCAAACGGCAATGGCAAAGCGTTTGCCGTTTCCGGTTTTGTCCGGTGCAAAAATTTTTACCTTGCGGAAGATCATTCCCTTTTTGGGACCGGCCTTCGTGGTGTCCGTCGGATACATCGATCCGGGCAACTGGGCGACCAACATCGCCGGCGGATCCAACTTCGGCTATAAACTGCTATGGGTGCTGCTCCTGTCAAACCTGATGGCGATCGTCCTGCAGGTTTTGGCGGCCAAACTGGGCATCGCCACCGGGCGTTCCCTGGCGGAAAACTGCCGGGAGAACCTGCCAAAACCGGTTGCCTATTTCCTGTGGGCGATGGCGACGCTGGCCGCGATGGCCACCGACCTCGCAGAGTTCCTGGGTGCTGCCATCGGGTTTAAAATCCTGCTCGGCATTCCGATGTTTCCTGCGGCGCTGATCGCCGGGGCAGCCGTTTTTTCCATCCTGTGGCTGAAAAAATTCGGATACCGGAAAGTGGAAACCGCGATTTTCTCTATGGTCGCCCTGGTCGGAATCGGATACGTGGCAGAGCTGGTCTTTGCCAAACCGGACTGGGCGGCGATCGGCCGGAGCATCTTCGTCCCAAGCATCGATTCGGCGAGCATTCTCGTCGCCATCGGGATGTTGGGGGCAACCGTCATGCCGCATAACATCTTCCTGCACTCGGATATCATCAAAAGCCGGGTGATTCCCGACAACCCGGAACACAACCGCAACCTGCTCCGGATGGCGAAGTTCGATTCCGTGATCGCGCTGAATCTCGCTTGGTTTATCAATTCGGCGATGATTATTATGGCGTCCGCCGTGTTTTTCTCACACGGCATCGCGGTTGAGTCGATCGAGCAGGCCCATGCGACGCTGACGCCGCTGCTCGGCGCCGCGTCTGGCCTGATCTTCGGAATCGCTCTTCTGTCGGCCGGACTGTCTTCTTCGACAACCGGCACGATGGCGGGACAATCGATCCTTGAAGGGTTTCTGCAAATCAAGCTTTCTCCCTTCCTGACGCGGCTGATCACCATGCTCCCGGCACTGGTTCTGATCGGCATGGAGGTGGATGCGCTGCAGGCGCTGGTCATCTCGCAGGTCGTCCTGTCGCTGCAGCTCCCTTTTACCATCATTCCGTTGATTTTGTTCACCCGGTCCAGGAAACTGATGGGGGAATTCGCCAACAAGCCGCTGGTCAACGGGGTGGCTTACCTGATCGCCCTGCTTGTCATAAGCTTGAACGGATTGCTGTTGTACCAAACCTTCGGCGGCAAATTTTCGTTTTAATGAAGAGGCTCAATATGTCAAAGTGAAGCGCACCCCTTAGAATAGACATTGGAAAAATCCCTGGAAAATCCGATGTAATTCTAGGGGTGTATTTTTTATGTCGAATCATAATGTCGAATCATAATGTCGAATCGTGTTGGTTTTTATTTCTTTAAATTAGAATTATTTCAGCAGGAATTAGTTCGATTTTAGTGTAATACATATAGTGTAATACATATAATGAAACAAGCCGCCCGGTGAACCGTATTTTCAAATGGGGGATTGCTTTGACAAGAAGAAGTGTAGGTTTTGGATTCTGTTTTATTTCCTCTATGCTTTTCGCGGTAACACCAAGTACCTCAGTGCATCCATCTACAGTACAAGTTCTCAGGGAGGAATCAATGGGGGATTTGGTAAACAGGAATTTCAACTTTGGCTGAATAGCGTTGATCACTCTCTGACCTTCTTAAGTGTTTTATCACTAATCATAGGCGTATTGTATTTAATCTGGGCCGAATGGGTTGATAGAAAGAACAAGCTTGAGAAATCGTAAGAGTGCAACAGAAAAGCCCCACCTTCACAAAGGCCCGTGAGCCTGCTTCCGCTCACGGGCTGCATTGTTTTGAACGCAAACGTCAGGAACGCACCGTTCAAAGGCGCGGGGAGGGGGGATTGGGTTACACATGCCGGAACTTTTTGAAAGAAACGGTTCCCAGCAGGAAAACGGTCAAAACGAGCACGATCGTTCCGCCGGGAGCGAGATCCAGATAAAACGAAGCGGTCAATCCGCTTAGAATGCCTGCCAAGGAAATGCCAACCGCAATGAATATCAGATTGCGGAAACTACCGGCAACCTGCATGGCGGCTGCCACCGGGATGACGATCAACGAGGAGACGAGCAGCACCCCGACCACCCGGATCGAAACGGAAACGATCAGCGCCGTCACCATCATAAAAAAAATGTTCAGTAGATAGCCGTTAACGCCGCGCAGCCGGGCAAATTCTTCGTCAAACGACAGGGCAAACAGCCGTTTGTAAAAGATCACCACAAACAAGACCGCACCAGCGGCAACCGCGGCAATCAGCCACAAATCCGCTTCTCTGACCGCGACAATGCTGCCGAACAGGTAGCTGAACACTCCCTGGTTAAAGCCCTTGCCCAACCCGATCAATACAACGGCCACGGCCAAACTGGCCGACAAAACGATCGCCATCGAGATTTCTCCGAACGTCTTGTACACTTTGCGCAGTTGCTCGATGAACAGCGCTCCTGTAAACGCAAACAGCATGGCCGTCAAAATCGGGTACACGCCCATCAGCATCCCGGCCGCCACACCCGCCAGCGAGACATGCGCCAGCGTGTCCGCCACCAGGGACAGCCGCCGCACGACAAGAAAAGAACCGATTAACGGACACATGATCGCTATCATCATCCCCGCCAGCACCGCACGGATCATAAAATCATACTGGAACATCTCAAACAAGCGGCACTTCCTCCTTTTTATCCGTTGTGATTTATCCGTGGTGATGGTGAACCAGCGACACATCATGTCCGTGGTAACGCAAAGTTTTGTTGATGCACGCGAGCTTTCCGACCTTGGTGCTGATGGTCCCGATATCGTGAGAGACGATCACCAACGTGATCCCGTACGCCTTGTTCAAGGTGTCCAGCAGATCATAAAATTGGTTTTGCGCATCCGCGTCCACCCCTTCAACCGGTTCGTCCAGCACCAGCAACCGCGGGTTGCCGACCAGCGCCCGGGCGATAAATACCCGCTGCTGCTGGCCGCCCGACAAATCGCCGATCTTGCGCCCCGTAAACTCTTTCATTCCCACCAGATCCAGCGCTGCCAACACTTTTTCGCGGGCTTCTTTCCGGTGCCGCCACCGGCTTCCTTTCTGTCCGAGCAGGCCCGTCTCCACCACTTCCGTCACCGTAGCAGGGAATCTCGCGTTAAAAGAGGCCGCTTTTTGCGAAACATAGCCGATTTTGTGCCACTCCTTAAATTCGGAAAGGGGCCGCCCGAACAGTGAGACGGTCCCTTGCGTCGGGCGCAGCAGCCCCAGCATCAGCTGCAGGGCGGTTGACTTGCCGCCGCCGTTGGGCCCGATGATCCCCAGGAAATCTCCTTCGTAAACGGTCAAGTCCAGGCCTTGTACCGCCACTCGTTCCCCGTATTGAAAAGAGACTCCTCTCAATTCGACAACCGGTTTGGTTTCCATCTCAATTCCCCAATGCTGTGACAAGATTTTTCAGATTCTCCCGCATCTTTGAGATGTAGTCTTCGCCCTTTTTCAGCTCGTCTTCCGTCAATCCTTCGATCGGGTTCAGCACAAGCGTCTGCGCCTGAATTTCTTTCGCTACCGTTTCGGCGACTTTCGGGCTGACCAATGTCTCAAAAAAGATATATTTCACATCGTGTTCGCGAGCTTGTTTGACAATCTCCGCCATGGCCTTGGGACTCGGTTCCGCGTCGGGCGCAAGCCCCATGATCGGAATCTGTGCCAGGCCGTAGCGCTTCGTCAGATAGCCGAAAGCCGCATGGGTCGTGACGACCTCTTTTTTCTTCACTTTCGAAAGTTCGCTTTCGAACTCCTTGTGCAAGTCTTCCAGTTTGCCGATGTATGCTTTCGCGTTCGCCTCGTACTTGTCCTTGTTTTTGGCGTCCGCTTTGGCAAATCCCTCCGCGATCGACCGCACCTGTTGTTGCGCGTTCACCGGATCGAGCCAGAAATGCGGGTCGTATTCCCCGTGCTTGTGTTCGTCCGCCCGAGGCGCAGCCCCGTGTTCGTCTTCATGTTCATGCTCCGCGCCCTGCGCCTTCAGCAATTCGACGCCCCGGCTCGTATCGACCACAACGAGTTTGGATTGGTCGACGCTTCCCAGAACTTTCTCGATCCACGGTTCAAACCCCGCGCCATTGTAGATAAAAACGTCGGCCTGCGCGATGGTTTTCATGTCTTTCGGACTCGGTTCCCAATCATGCGGATCGACGCCCGTCGGAACCAGGTTATGCACTTCCACGGCATCTTTGCCCACATTTTTCGCAAAATCGGCCAAGGGGTAGAAGCTTGCCACAACCTGCAGCTTTTTTGGATCTTGCGATGCGGGTTCGGATTTTTGGGCCGGCGACGAGCAGCCGGTCGCCAGCGCGACCAACGAACCTAAAGCCAATGACAAGCACACGCTCTTCACGAATTTATACATTCGATCTCCTCCCCCCGAATCAAATCGTAATGAATCCGATTTATCACACAATCAGTATAGTCGCTTGTAAAACAGCCGTCAACACAAATCGTAACAATTTCGATTTAGCAAGACCATTCTACCGGAAAACCTGTCTGCATACATGTCACTTAGGGAGACGTTCTTTCGAGGGGGAAAGCTGATGGAACCGCTGTACACAATTCCCGCCGCCATTGGGCTGGGAGCATTGCATTCACTGGAACCGGGGCACGGAAAAGGAGTGATAACCGCCTATCTTATCTCTTCCCGCGCAAAAACAAAAGATGCGATCCTGCTGGGGATCACATCGGCCGTCGCGCATACGCTCTCCATTGTGGTGTTGGCTTTTGCGGCTTCATACGCCGTTAGAATGTTTGTGCCGCAACATCTGACCCATTGGATTCAATTGGTTTCCGGCGCCGTCATCACTTGCCTCGGCGCACGAATCCTCTACCAAAAAATCCATCCGCCGGTCGTGGTGGTAGGAACCATCGGCCACACTCATTCCGAAACGTGCGGCCATCATCATTCGCACCACGAGCACGGGGCGCCGGCTTCCTTGCCGAAATTGTTCTCCATCGGTTTTTTCACGGGACTGATCCCTTGTCCGAGCGCTTTGGCGGTTCTGCTTGCGGCGATAACGGCCGACCGGCTTCCCGTCGGCTTGGGGCTTGTCGCGGCTTTCTCCGTCGGCAGCGCGATCGCCGTGAGCACGCTCGGCGTCTTGGTGGTGCAAACCAGCGGTGCGGTGAAACATCTGGAAAAAAGGCAGGTAGCCGACACCCTGTCTTCCGTCTCGTCCGTTTTGATCATCGGCCTGGGCGGGTTCGTTGTCTACCAGTCTCTGCAAAATTTGGGAATCTTGTAACGCCTTTCCGGTCCTTTTGTGACCGGTTTAACAGTTTTCCCACAACTGGCAGCGCCAAAGCCAGAATCAGGGCGGAGCCGCAGCCGGCACACTCCAGACAGGAACCGTTGCATGTCCCGCGCATTACGGGAGTGGCCGCTGCGGCGGTGCTCAAGGCGCTGCCGCCAGCCATCCAGTACAGCTGCATCTGCTTCTTGCCACACCATTCTCTGAACTTCACAGCTTTATGCCTTAACATTCTCCAGCCTCCCGCAGCTTTCGCCCAGAACCGAACCTGGCAAAATCTCGGGTTCCTGCACGTATTTCGCTCCTCTGCCAAATGTGAGCGCACTCGTCGGACAGCTTGCCACACACTGCCGACAGGTCAGGCAATTGTGGGGATTCAGGGTCACTCCTCCTCCCTCGGCGGCCATAACGGATTGCATGGGGCAAGTGCGTACGCAGGACATGCAGTCGATGCATTTGCTTTTGTCGTACCGCAGTTTATAAGTAAATTTGAATCTGGCCCCGATGGAATGCAGGAGATTCTGCATCGCTCCCGTCGGACAAACAAAGTTGCAATAGCCGCGGCCGCCTTTTGCAAACAGGCCGAACAGGATGAACCAGAAGAAGAAGGTCAGGATGACGGTCGAACCCAGCGCGACAAAAGATCCCGTCACCGCAGCGTTTAACATCCTCTGGAAAATACCGTAATTGCAAAAAGAACAGACAACCGAGCCGGCGAGAAGCGGCGAGAAAACATAGCCGGCAAGCATGCCGTAGCGGATTCCCGTGGGACTGACGTTGCGCGTCCAATCCACTTTAAAACGGTCGGGCACCAGCCTGCTCAGGTATTCCGGCAAAGCTCCCGCCGGACAGAGGAACCCGCAAAAAAACGGGCCGAAGAAAAAGGCCGCCACCATCACAAGCAAGGTGCTGAACCCACTTACGGTCAGTATGGCCAATCCTTTTCCGTTGAACAAATCGACCAGCGGAATGTGCAGACAAAAATTGTGAATTGCCTGCCCCGGTGCAACCTTGCCTGTCAGCAGCCAATCCATCGCCCTGTTGTAGAAAGCGAAGGGAGCATAAAACAAGAGAATGCCGGTTGCATATCCCACTCCCCTGACCCAAAGGTGACGACGGGCTTTCACCTTGACCGGAAGTTGTCTTGTTGCCGCGCTTGCCATTATCAATGTCCTCCTTTAGCCGCCGTTTGGAGAAAACGTTTCCGGAGTTCCCCTGTCGGATCCAATTTCGAATTGATGATCACGATGGGGGTTTTTCCCAGCACTTCCCCCGTATTCCGATCAACCGCTTTCAATTCCCCTTGAAAAACAAGGGCGCTTGTGCGGGCGTCTGCACCGATTTTGAACGTCAGGCTTAAAGGAATCGACTGGCCCGGGTTCACGGTTTTCTCCAGAAAAGTGTTCTCCGCATGGTCCCCTTCCGAATCGATTGAGAATTCCCCGGGAAAGCCGGAAATTTCAAATCGCACGCGATACGTTGCGCATCCGTTGTTTTTGACTCCGTCTCTGTGACCGGAGCTCAAGGCCACCGTCCAAGGCTGTACCCAGCTTTTCGGCCAGGACTGATCGGCCAAATCAAGGACGCACCCTTTTGATTGCAAAGGCTGTATTTTGTCGTCGCCATGCCCTTGGTGCCCATCATGCCCGGACCCGGACGACGGGGTTTCGGCGACCGCCGCCTGCGGAAAGCCAAGTTTAAAATTGCCCGTTTCCGCCCGTGCCGATTGTTTATAAATGCCCTGTCCGGCAATTACCGCTATGGCCGCCGCAAAAAGCAGCGTCGAAAGCCACTTCGGCGTTCGCCGGGGCTTAAAATTCCCTGTTTTTTTGTTCGGTTTTGCCCTTTGTTCCATCTCCACTCCCCCAACGCATGGTCTTTAACCCGGAAATTTGGGAATCCAGAAACATTATACAAGGAATGCAAAGGGGCTGAGTATCACCCGTTCGAGCCATTTGCCCCCTTTCGACTTACATCCCTTCCTTCTGTATAATGGTAGGGGAATGCAAAACGGAAGGAGTCTTGTTTATGTCAGGCAGCGCTTTGATGATTCTTCTGGTAATGGTAACCGCTCTGGCGAACGTGCTGGGCGGGGTTGTCGTGACGCTGAAGCAAAACTGGTCCCGCAACGCGCTGAACGCTTTTATGGCAATGGGAGCCGGGTTTCTGATCGCGATCGCGCTGCTCGAGCTTCTTCCGGAAAGTTTCGCGCTTGCGGGAACCAACGCCTATTATGCGTTGGCGGGCTTTCTCGCCGTATACCTGTTTCAGCATGTCGTGTCCACCCATTTTCACTTCGGCGAAGAAGTTCACCCCGGGCATGAGCGCGGTTCCCGCGTCGGCATCCTGATCGGCATGCTGACCCATACCTTCTTTGACGGTGTCGCGATCGCTTCCGGCTTTGAAGTGGACCTTGCGCTGGGCGCTCTTGTCTTTTTCGCTGTCCTGCTGCACAAAATTCCCGACGGTCTGACGATTGCGTCCGTTACGCTCGCAAGCAACGGCTCGCGAAAAAAGGCGTTGCTGTCCGCTGTCTATCTTGGGGTGTCCACGCTGCTTGGGGCGCTGTCCGTCGTCTGGCTTGGCGAATTCGTTCACCTGCAAACACTAATCGGAATCGCCCTCGCTTTTTCGGCCGGAGTGTTTCTCTACGTCGGCGCAACCGACCTGCTGCCGGTCGTCAACGCGACGGAAAATAGAAAACATTCGCTGTTTGTGTTCCTGGGAATTCTGGTCTTCCTGGCGGGGGCTTACGCTTTCCACGAACTCGGGCAATAAAAAATAATCCACCCGGCTTTTTTGGAAGTCCAGTGGATTATCCGACAACTCGTTTTCAACTGACTTTCTCGATTCGCTTCGGCTGCAAAATGGGCATCGGCGAAGAATTTCGTTTTCCGGAAGAAGTGACGATCTGCTTGAAAACGATTTCACCTTCGACCTCAACATTCTCCCCGATCGTCTGAGGGATCAGCGAATCCTCGCTCAAGATGGGAATGATCTTGATCTTATCCCCGTTCACCATAATTCCGTCATCGATTTCAAGAAACGTGATACAGTTGATGTTAACGTCTTCGCTGTCGAAATAGGCTCTTTTTCTGACTATCTTCCCGCTGACTTTCACTGCCCTCTCCCCTCCTAATTTTATTTTATACATTCGTATTACTATTCAGTCAATATAAATGTTTCCGTTATTTGCATTCTGCCGGCGTTTCCCCTGGCACGCCACAGAATTCGCAGCGGCTTAAAGCTAAATGTCCGCCGGCTGGACGCCGCGTGAAATCATTGGTACGATTGTTTGTATGGAGGAATCAGGTATGGATCGCACAAATTCGGAACGGTATTATCAGGAAGCGCTGAAATACATCGTCGGCGGGGTGAATTCGCCGTCCCGCGCATTTAAAGCGGTTGGCGGGGGAGCGCCCGTTTTCATGGAACGGGGAAAAGGGGCTTACCTGTGGGATGCAGACGGCAACCGGTACATCGATTATCTGGCTGCGTACGGGCCGTTGATCCACGGACATGGCCATCCCCATGTCGCAAAAGCAATCGCCCGGGCCGCCGAAAACGGGGTGCTGTACGGAACTCCCACCCGGCTGGAGATCGATTTTGCCAAAATGCTGCAGGCGGCAATTCCGTCCCTGGAGAAAATCCGCTTCGTCAATTCCGGCACCGAGGCGGTCATGACCACCATCCGCGTCGCGCGGGCGTATACGAACCGGACAAAAATCGTCAAATTTGCCGGCTGCTACCACGGCCATTCCGATCTGGTGCTCGTCGCCGCCGGGTCGGGGCCGTCCACGCTGGGCATCCCGGACTCCGCCGGCATTCCGCAATCGATTGCCAACGAAGTGATTACGGTTCCTTTCAACGATCTGGCGGGACTGGAGGAAGCGCTGCATCATTGGGGACCGGAAGTGGCCGCCGTGCTCGTCGAACCGATCGTCGGCAATTTCGGCATGGTCCCTCCGGAACCCGGCTTTTTGGAAGGGATCAATGAACTGGCTCACAAACACGGAGCGCTCGTCATCTATGACGAAGTGATCACCGCTTTCCGGTTCCATTACGGAGGAGCGCAGGATCTGCTCAAGGTGTATCCGGACATGACGGCGCTCGGCAAGATCATCGGCGGCGGACTCCCGATCGGCGCCTACGGCGGACGCCGGGACATTATGGAAAAAGTGGCCCCGCTCGGCCCCGCTTACCAGGCGGGTACAATGGCCGGAAATCCGGCGTCGATCTCAGCCGGTATCGCTTGTCTCGAAGCCTTGCAGGAACCGGGTACCTATGAACAGCTGGACGAACTGGGGAGGCGCCTGGAAGACGGCCTGCGGAGAGCGGCGCGGCAGCACGGCCACCCGGTTGTCATCAACCGGATCAAAGGCGCGTTGACCGTCTACTTCGGACGGACCGAACCGGTGCGCGACTATGCGGACGCACAGGCGACCGACGGCGAGCAATTCGGCCGCTTTTTCCGGCTGATGCTGGAGGAAGGGATCTGCCTCGCGCCTTCCAAGTATGAAGCCTGGTTTATCTCGACCGCACATACGCCTGCGGACATCGATTATACGGTGGCGGCAGCCGAACGCGCGTTTGCCAAGCTGCCGAAAAAATAAGACGGTTAAAACCTCTTCACGGTTTCAGATCCCGCAGTTCAATCTGGCGCCGGAACACGAACTTGATAATGTGTTGGCGGTCCTGTTCCCTCAGATCGACAAATTTTATGCGGCAGGCAGTTTTGTCCTCGTACCGGTAGGAAGGGGCCGCCTGAATGACCTGCCCCTTTGTCGTGATCGGCCAGGATTGGTTTTCCAGATTCAATTCAAAGTTGAGCCCTATAAAATCGCCCGCTTTGACCGAATCCCGCCGATCGGTCAGCACCAGCATGCCGCCCCCCGACAGATTTTCCGTCATGCCGCGGATGGTTCTGACCGTTTGCGTTTCCATATCGACCGCCATGATTTGAACCGGAAAAGTTACCGGCACCCGCACATACTCACGACGCTGTTGCCGGCGTATCGTTTGCGGCGATTGAACCACGATTTGGTTCGGTCTGAGCGCTTCCACCCTGGTTTCAAACGCATTCGGAACACCGTCGTCCAAATCGGTGTATGTCACAATCATGCGGGTTCCCACAGGGGGAGTTTTGATCGTTTTGGTGCGGGCGTTCAACAGAGGATCGAGGCAAAGGACATTTTCTTTTATTTCTTGCAGCCGCGAATCATATGTCCCCTGGTAGGTTCCTTCCGGGACATAAACCGAAAGATACTGGCCCAAATCGGGCAGTTTCGTTGCCATTCCTCTCTCCCCCATTACAGTTTGACAGCTTTTCTATATTTTAAATATATCAAGAATGGAATCAAATGCATAACTCATCGTGTCGCTCACAAGAAGAAAAGCGCTCAAAAGCCATCCGACTGGTGCAGTTCCATCAGCAGCGACTCGGCGTCCCGCGGGTCGACTTTTCCTTCTTGAATCAGGCGGTTAACGGCCTGCTCCATCGTCTGCATGCCATGCCGCATGCCGGTTTGGATCGCGTTTTTGATCTGATGGACTTTTTCCGAGCGTATCATATTGGCAATGGCAGGGGTATTCACCAGCACTTCGATGGCTGCCACCCGCCCTTTCCCGTTTTTGCGAGGCAACAACCGCTGCGCGTAGATGGCGATTAGAACGCTCGCAAGTTGAAACCGGATCTGGGTTTGCTGATTCGGCGGCAGAGCGTCGATAATACGGTCGATCGTTTGCGCCGCATCGGGAGTATGCAGAGTGGCAAAGACCAGATGTCCCGTTTCGGCAGCGGTAATAGCCGTCGTGATGGTTTCCAGATCCCGCATCTCGCCTACCAGGATCACGTCCGGATCTTCGCGCAGCGCGGCGCGCAGACCGGTTGAGAAGTTTGCCGTATCCATGCCGATTTCGCGTTGAACCACAATGCTCTTTTGATGAGGATGCAGATATTCGATCGGATCTTCCAAAGTAATGATGTGCCGCTGCATGGTCTCGTTAATCCGGCCGATCATGGCGGCGAGGGTGGTCGATTTGCCGCTTCCGGTAGGACCGGTGACAAGCATCAAGCCGTGCGGCATTTTGATGATATCCTCCGTAATCGGAGGAAGTCCGAGACTCTCAATGGATGGGATGCCGAATGCGATCGTTCGCAAGGCCAGTGAAATCGTGCCCCGCTGCCGAAAAACATTCACCCGGAAGCGCGCGAGTCCCGGCACCGCGTAAGCGGCGTCGAATTCCCCCGCTTGCTGAAAAGCCTGCCATCCTTCCTCACTCAAAATCTCCACCGCCAAATCGCGGCAATCTTCGACTGTCAACGGAGGGTACGACAGCGGGACGAGCCGTCCGTCGATGCGCAGATAAGGCGGAACACCGACGGTAAGATGCAAATCGGAGGCTCCTCGTTCCACCGTTTCACGCAGCAACACTTCCATCATTGTCATCAGAATCCCTCCACTTTCAGCTTATTGACTCTTTCTTACTCCCCTTCACGGACTATAACCTGAAAGACCTCTTCGATCGTGGTAAGGCCTTGCACCGCTTTTTCCAATCCGTCTTCCAGCATGGATTTGTAGCCGTGCCGTCTCGCCCATTCCCGATAAGCGCCCGCTTGCTGCTGCCGGTTCACCAGGCTGCGCACCTCTTCCGCAAAAGGCAGTACCTCGTGAATCGCCAGCCGGCCGCGGTAACCGGTCCGGTGACAAGCGCTGCACCCCTGTCCGCGCCAAAGCTTTTCCGCCGAAACGTTGTATTTTTTGAGCACTGCCGCCTCGTCGGGGAGTGGGGTGTAAGCAATCCGGCATTCCGAACAAATCCGGCGGACCAGCCGCTGGGCGACAACCCCCCGCATGGCGGAGGCGATCAAATACGGTTCCAGCCCCATATCCAACAGGCGCGCCACAACACTCGGCGCATCGTTGGTATGCAGTGTCGAGAGAACCAGATGCCCGGTCAAAGCCGCCCGAAAAGCGATCTCCGCGGTTTCCCTGTCCCGGATTTCCCCCACCATGATGATGTTCGGGTCCTCGCGCAAGATCGAACGCAGCCCCACGGCAAAGGTCAGCCCCGTTGCGGGGTTGACCTGCACCTGATTAACGCCGTCAAGCTGATATTCGACCGGGTCCTCAACGGTAATCAGGTTCTGCTGTTCCGTATTCAAATGGTGCAGCGCCGCGTAGAGAGTCGAAGTCTTGCCGCTCCCGGTCGGCCCCGTGACAAGGACGATCCCGTGGGCGAAACCGATCATTTTGAGAAACGCTTGTTCATTGGTTTCCGAGAAACCGAGTTTTTCGATTTTGGTGATGGCGTTTTTCATGTCAAGCAAGCGCAGTACCACTTTCTCGCCAAAAATGGTCGGCAACGTGGCCACCCGCACGTCAACCGGCCGTCCGCGGACCTGCAGCTGGATACGGCCGTCCTGTGGCAACCGCCGTTCGGCGATGTTGAGATTCGACATGATTTTGATCCGCGCCGTGATAGCCGGCTGCAAGTGTTTCGGCAGCCGCATCTGGGTCATCAACATGCCGTCGATCCGAAAGCGCACCGCCACCCCGGTGCGCTGCGAGTCAAAATGGATGTCGCTCGCCCGTTTGTCGACCGCTTGCTCGATCAATTGGTTGACCAACCGGACAATCGGCGCGTCTTCCGCACGGACATCCTCCTCGTCGATCTCCTCGGGCTGGACGTCCATCAGCGCTTCGGAAATCGACCTTTTCAACCCGTAATATTGTTCGAACGCCCGTTGAATGCTGTCGCGCGTCGCGATCACCGGGTCAATCTGCAAACCGGTGGTCATGTGGATATCGTCGATCGCAAAGTAATCGAACGGGTCCACCATCGCCAGCGTCAGCCGGTTCCCGCGCCTTTGGACAGGGAACACCTTATACCGGCGCGCCAATTCCTCGGGCACCAGTTCAATGACGGAGCGCTCAATGTCAAACCGGTCAATGTCCATATGGGGGACGCCAAGCTGGAATTCCATCACTTCAATCAGTTGTTCTTCCGAAATATCACCCCTGTGGGTCAGGATCTCGCCAAGGGGTTGACCGGTCACTTTTTGTTCGGCCAAAGCCTGCTCAAGCTGCTCTTTCGTGACAAGGCCGAACTCGAGCAGCAGGTCGCCTAGCCGTTTCCGGGCCATGCTTCGTCACCTTCCTCTCTCGCCAAAATCAGATCATGCAACGTTTTGCCTATGGGGAGCTTCCAAAAGCATCTTCCTTCCCTGCCGGACCGATGGGAAAAGGCCATTCGACCGCTGCCGCCGCCTTCGCATCCCACGGCGCCCGGGAGTAGATCGTCAGTTTCAGATCCAGTTTGGACAGGGACTCCGTTCCCGCCAGAGGCAAGCCGCCTTTTGCGTTGAAATCGAGTTTATATTCGTTGATCCAAACGAAACGGGGCAACTGCTGCAACCGGTCGACGAACGACAACAGATTCACCGGGCTGCCTTCCGCCGCAAGCGCGATTTCAAGCGAAGCCACACCGGACAACTCCGGCGGCGGACTGGAAAAATCGGCTTTCGCCTTGTCATCTTGCCTGGCCGGCTGATTGCCGTTCGGCTGTCCGGCGGGGGAATTCGGTGCCGCTTGACCGGTCTTTGCCTGCGGCGAAACATTTGTCAGCGTGACGCCGTTTTCTCTGGCGGTGATCGTCAAATCGGCAAAAAACCACGCCATCTCCCATTCGTTGGGAATGGCACGGCCCAGTTTTGTCAGGTCGGGGGAAGGGACCTGTTGGGTCGCCTTTTGCTGCAAGCTGTTGACCCGCTGCATGACCGCATTCGCCTGCGTTTGCATTTCAACGGCCGCCTTCTCCCGCTGGTGGGAAAAGTACCAGAACGTCCCGCCCGAAAGCAGCAAAACACCTGACGTCAGCAATATGAGCCTTTGGGGAAAAGTCCATGATGACAGCATGCTGGCAATTCCTTTCCGTCCGTTGCGCGTCTAATGCGAAATCGTCACCTGAAGTTCCAATTTGTAACGGTTGCTTGTCCGGTCACCGGGGTTTGCCTGTTCGCCAGAATCTGTCTGTGCGCCAGAGTTCGTCTGCGCCCCCCGAACCGGATCTTGTCCCGGTATAGGCCCCCCGGGTCCTGACGCGTAGGCAACTTCCGCGTGCCAGGGAAGAAGCGAAAGCAATTGTCCGGTTATGTTCCCGGCGTTTCCCGTTTTCGATCCGTCTGCCGGCTGCGACGGGGATTGGGATGTAGGTTGTTGCGGCGCCGCTTTCTGAAGTGACACGGACTTCACCATGACCGCGGCAATCCCGGGATTTTTCTGCAGATCGTGCAAATACGTGGCGACCGACTCCAGATCCGGAAGTTCCGCCTGCAGCTCATAGACGCCGCCGCTCTTGTACTGAACCGCTGTCAGGTAACTTTTCGGCGGCAGCAGCGACGAAAGCAAATGCAGTTCGTCCTGAAGTCCGGGACGTTTGGCCGCCCAGGTTTCCAAGGCTTGGGACTGGCGTTCCAGTTCTTGATTTTTTTGGATCTGATTCGCTTTTTCCTGCAGTTTCGGCAGTTTCTTGTTTTCATTCTCCAGGATTTGTTGCGCCTGTTTCTGCACGCTTGTGAAATTCACCCAGTTCAAAGCCGCCCACAGATTTCCGAGCAACAACCCGCCCGCCACAACAGACAGCAGGATTGTCCGGTACGGGACGGAAGAGGAGGGATGCGGCAACAGGTTAATCTGCATCGGAAACCACCCCCCTGAGCGCGGCGCCTGTTGCGGACAGACTCACGTTTTGCAAAGGCGGACTCCCCGGTTGGCGAACGACCGGCACATTTAACAACTCCACCGTCAGATCCAATTGGGTGCCAAGGTGATCCGACAGCCGTTTTGCGTTTGGCACATGACCGGTCAAAAACATGGCATCCAGCAGGATGTCTCGCCGTTTCAAAAAATATTGGACGAACGAGAGGAAGCGTTGGAGTTGATACGCCAGATCCCGGGCAAAGGAGTCCAAGTTCGCTTCATTCTCTTCCCCGTCCAACAGGTTCCACTTGCATTGACCGGGCAACGTGTTCCTTTGCCCCTCCGCTTCCCCCGCGGCGGCAACCTCCCGCAACAGGGGCTTGTCGAACTGGCCCGCATAGTCGTCCACCCGCATGTCGAGCGAACGGGTCATCAACAAAACGCCCTTCTGGTAAAAGTGGACATCCACGTGTTCGGCGCCAAACTCTGCGACGATGGCGCCCGTTTCCGGCAACCTGCCCAGCGCTTTCATCCCGCGCCGAATGCTGAATCCTTTGGCTTCAATCGCGGCAAGCCGCAGACCCGCTTCCCGAAACCCGTCCACCAAGCCGTTCACAATCTCTCCCGGCGCTGCGGCCAGCAGGATCATGGCGCCGTTTTCCGCCGTCTCCCCTTCTTGGGCCGGCTCGTCGAACTGAAAAGCGGCGGGATAATAATCAAAATCGAAAACGGGATTTGCAATCGGCAACCGGATTTCCTCCTGAATTTGAAATTCCAGCAGTCCGCGCATCTGTTTCCGGTTGACCTTCGGCATCGAAAGCATACGCAACACGACGACGGAAGACGGGAGACTCAGGGTGATCCCTCTTTTCGGGAGGCCCTGCATGTGAAAGGTATGGCTCAGTTCGGCGGCAAACCGTTCCGCGTCAAGCACCCGCCCATTTTCGTAAACGGCCTTCGGAAACGGAATCACCGCATGCGCCGCCACATCGGCAGCCCCTTGACCGCCCCGAACCCGAACCACCTCGATCCGGTCCTCTTCCAAACCGATGCCTACGCCTGAATGACGATTAAGTGAAAACCGCATGGAGCGCCTCCCTCAATACATCCCTACAACAAAGGCCAACAGCCATCTCTTGCAGGATTCCATCCCATGTTCTACAGTTTTTGGACGCCGGTAAAGATCAGGCTCGACCCGCCTGACCCGGAGCCGGGGATCAATGACGCATTATTTTTTAAAGTAATACTTTGTCCGGCGGTCAGTTGGCCGTTAAACGTAAGTTTGGCATTATTGCTTAGTTCTATAGTGTCAAGAAT
The DNA here is from genome assembly GCF_058273125.1 of Effusibacillus sp. SKA8. NCBI lineage: Bacteria > Bacillati > Bacillota > Bacilli > Caryophanales > Alicyclobacillaceae > Effusibacillus > Effusibacillus sp. SKA8. The sequence continues at coordinate 146,027 of NZ_JBZCSF010000003.1, forward strand.
TGCGGTTCCGCCAAGGGCTTTCAGATCCCCGTTATTCTTTATTTCAACGTCTTTACCCGTCAGCAACCCATAGACCGCAAGCTTGCTGTTGTTGGCAAGGTTGATCCCGCCGTTCACCGCCAATCGGCCGGATACGTTACATGTAACATTGTTGCTGACATCGAGATCAGAACTGCCCTTTGCGATAAAATCGCCTGCAACGGTTACTATGGCGTTGTTGCCAAAGGAGATCGCCCCGTTCCCCACCAGGTCGCCCGCGACGTTTAGATTGGCGTTGTTGGCGGTCGAGATTGCCCCGTTGCTGACGAGTGTCCCCTGCACCGTTAAGGACGCATTGTTCGCGAGATTGATTTGATCGGCAACGATGACCAGTTGTTTGGAGTTCGAACGCCTGAACGCATGAGATTCGTTGTTGCTCAGGGCCAGACTGCCCGTCACCCTGATGACCAACGGGTCATAATTGGTGTTCGCGTCAATCAGTTGGTCGATTTTCTGCAAAGTGCAGGATGTACAAGTTACATTTGGCGAATAGGATGTTGTGTTTAAAGCGGCAGAATATTGACTTTGCGCCAACTGGCGGGCATTTGAATCATACACGACCAAATTGCTGATATTGCCCGGAGGGCTAAAACCGCCCGGTGGAACAACGATTTGAGCAACGTTTTGCGAAAAGGCCAGCTTGAAATTTATGGTGGAAACAATGGAGCCGACTTGGCCTCTCGCCTGCAGATAATAAAATTTTTGGCCATTGTTGATCTGCGGGTTGCTGTAACCCGGCAAATAGGACACGCTGTACGAACCGTTGTCGGTGGTTGCAGCAGACGTTTGGTTGATGCTTGTTATACTCTGCAAAATACCCGATTCATTCGACGCATTTAGCGCAAACGGCGGTGACTGTTGCCCGCCGCTGGCGGACTGGTAGATGATCCGCAAAGCGGATTGATAAGCCGCATCCGCCAAAAAGCGGGCCTGATTGGTTTGGCTGTTTTTTTTCGAGATTAGAAAACCCGTATTGCTGGCCAACAGCAAAGCGGGGGTCAGCATTACCAGCAAAGCGGCTAGCAATAACGCGATTGGCAGCACATAACCCCGCTCGTTCTTTTTTTTCCCCTCATGCATCCCTATCACCCACTTGGTCGGCATTTCACTTGACAACCGAAACGTGGTATCCGGATGTCAAAACGTATCGTTTCGCCGCCCCCGTACTGTCTGTATATGTCTGCCAGAAGGTGAGCACCAAATGATCCAAGTTGTTCGCCGGTGCGGAAGACGGACGGTCTTCCCACGTAAATCCAAGGGTTCCCAGTGGCACACGATGGCCGCTTGCATCCTGATGGACGACATCCCAGAGGGAAGGATCAGACGCATTTTGCGTAAAAGCAAACATATCTCCCGTGTCCAACGAATAGGTAACGGAGGTTGACGTCCAGTCGGCCTGGATCGCCGAAGCGTCCTTGATCCTGGCAGCCAATGTGTCACTTGCGAGCAGCACGGTTCGTTTCGCCGCATTAAAGCTCGTCGTATATCTCTCCTGTTTCGCCAAGGATAACTGAAGAGTCAGCAGGATGCCCAGCACCATTGACGCAACAGCCAAGGCGGCCAACACTTCCACGAAGGTCAGGCCTTTTTCATTGTCGGCCACAAGAAATCCACCTACTTTTTGTAAATCGTCCAGAGCGATTCCTGTCGATCAGTTCCGCCAACCCGGTATCGCACTTGTACCGTGACATTGACGAAATTCGCGTCGACATCGTTTACGGATATGTTATAGGCCATGCCCGTATCGGTGCCCGAAACGTAGCGCAAAGCCTGCCAGCCCGTTGAATTTCCCGCTGCAGGTACAGCAACCGTCTGATCGATGCTGTTCTCCGGGACAACGCTTCCGGAGACACGAACCGTACTGGTAAGCCGGAAGGAAGAATTCAGTCCGGAGGGGGATTTTTTCATTAACTCCAACATGGCTGTGGCCAATCCGATTGCCTGGCTGCGCTGTCCACTCGAAACGTCCGTCTGCGACACCGTGCTTTTAAACGTCAAAAGTGGGATAAGTATGATCCCGAGCAACACGACCGCCGTCAAAACTTCAAGCAACGTAAATCCGGCCTGCTTTTCGCTGATCCTTTGCCGTTTTCCCCGGAAAATGGCAGTCACCTTCTTTATGCCAAAAGGTTCACATACCATGCAACGAATGACTCCCCGAACAGATAAGAAACAACAGCCCCAAAACTCAGAAACGGGCCGAAAGGGATTTGCCCGCCGGAAAACCGGTGGGTTCGCCGCCACAGAAATCCCGCCAACAAACCGCTGCAAGACGCCAGAAAAAGGGTCAGGACAGTTCCAGTAAGGCCAACCACCACACCGATTCCCGCCATCAGCTTTACGTCGCCAAGCCCCATTCCTTCCTTGCCAAACAGATAAGGACTGAGCCACCAAAGCAGCAACAAAACACCCGCTCCCGCCGCACCGCCTGCCAAATACCACCAAAACGGTTCCGGACCAATCAAAAGGCGTCCAAGCAGCGCGATTCCGGCAAGCGGATAGGTAAGCACGTCCGGCAGAAGAAACTCCCGCAAATCAATCACCGAAAGCGGAATCAAAAAACTGACAAAAACAAGCCCCATTAAAGTTTCCCACGACCATCCGTACCGCCACGCCACCGCCCCCCAAAGGAGGCCGGTGATCGCTTCGACCACCGGATACTGCCAGTGGATGGGCGCTTTGCAGTGACGACATTTTCCCCGCAGGAACAACCAACTGAAGACTGGAACAAGATCGAACGGTTTCAAACGGGCATTGCAGTTTGGACAGTGAGAAGGGGGATAAACAATCGACTCCCCCTTTGGAATTCGATAAGCGACAACGTTAAGGAAAGAACCGATTATCAATCCCAAAAACGAAATATAACAATAAAAAACGTTATCTGACACTTACTCGGATGCACTTCCTAATAGAAAAATCCCCCCAAAAAGGGGAGCGTCATTATCGATTTACCGTCAACGTTAACTGACCATTATTATTTAATTGCATCCCAAGATTATTTCCAGGCAAATTCCCATTATAATTGTGTGATCCCCTAACGGTGAAGGAAGTTGTATTGACTGTAATGGTATAGGTTCCCCCCCAAGGATCATTTACTGCATTCGCTAGGTAGTTTGGAACCAATACATATGAATGATTAGCAGCATCATCGGTACCGGTCATTGTGACAGTGGTTGCATCTGGGTGATCCATTAAAAGTCTTGATACGGCATCCGCAATCTGTTTTAATGTTACTACGTCCGCATTCCCTCTTGAACTATTGATTTGCCTATCAACAGCAACAAACCCAACACCGGCAACAATGACTAAAATTACCACAACCGCCAACATCTCAACCAATGTAAACCCCTTCTGCCGCTTCCGCCGCTTTTGTTCAGCAGCCTCTTTCCCCATGCCCTCCTCAATCTGTTGCGCGTTCATCTCTTCCATGTTCCTCATCCCCTTTTCCAAAACATGATATATGTACTGCCCCCCTGGGTTCGCACCGTGGGCAGCTATTGGACAAAGTTCATCATTGAGAACATGGGCAGATACACGGATAAAATAATTCCCCCGACCATCACCGCCAGAAACAGAATCATCAGCGGTTCCACCAACGAACTGAGCCGCGACGACATCTCCATCACGTCCGTCTCGTAAAAACCGGCCAGATTTTCCAACAAGTGTCCCAGTTCCCCGGTCTCTTCCCCAATGGCGACCATTTGCGTCACGATCGCAGGGAACAAGAGCGGATACTTTTCCAAAACGTCGGACAGCCGTTCCCCTTTCCGCAGGCTTTGCTGCGCTTCTTCCATCGCTTTGTCAAACAACCGGTTGCCGATGACTTTTTTCGTCAATTCAAGCTCCTGCAGAATCGGAACCGCGCTCGCTTCCAACGTCGAAAACGTGCGGGCGAATCCGGCGATAACCCCCTTCTGATACAGTTTGCCGAATATGGGAATCCGCAGCCGGAGCGTGTCCCAAAGGAGACGCCCCCGATCATTCCGCAACGCTGCGGCCAAAACGATGATAACGCCCAGCCCTGTCCCCAACACCCAATACCAGTCATGAATCAAAAAATTGCTGACGCCAAGCACCACTCGCGTTGGCAGCGGCAGTTCCACCCCTTGTTTCGCGAAGGTTTCGGTAAATGTCGGAACCACCGATACAAGCAGAAACACGCTGACCCCTATCGCGATGAAGAAAACCGTGATCGGATAGATTAACGCGGACACAAGTTTTTGGGAAGTGGCGCGTTGCCGTTCGAAAAAAGTGGCCATCCGCTCCAGCATCGTTTCCAACTGCCCGGAAAATTCGCCCGCTCCCACCATATTGACAAATATTTCGGAAAAAACCTTCGGATGATTCGCAAACGCTTCCTGCAGGGACATGCCCTGCCGGACCTCTTGATGCACCTCTTCCAGCGCTTTTTTCAGAGTCCGGTTTTCCGTTTGGGCGACCAATATTTCCAAGGAACGCGTTACGGAAACGCCCGCCCGGACCAAAGTCGCGAACTGGCGGCAAAAAAGCGCAAAATCCTGCTGTTTCACACGCCTTCCGGAAAGAAAGCCGAGACGGATCTCCCGTTTCAAAAGGCTTGTGTTCGTTACGGGCACGAGTTGAGTCGGAAAAAGCCCCTGTTTGCGCAACTCGGCAGTGGCGGCAATCTGGTCGGCGGCTTCGATATGCCCGCGCAAGCTCTTTCCGTTACGATTGAAAGCTTGGTAGCGAAATTGAGCCACGGATCGAATCAGCCCCTTCCCCGTTCCCCTCAACATCGGCGTTCGGCTCCACAGTGCCTCCGAATCAATTCGTAACTATAGCTAAACACACTTGTTAACCGTAGTATAGCATGAAACAGGCCGGTACAACAGTTGTTTTGGCAAGATACAATTTGATAATTTTTCAACAAACCAAAACCACTTTCCCCGTGTCCCGGCAACTGTAGCCGCCGAGCGCTTCCACCTGCCGGCGGAATTCCCCGGAAGTCATCACTGACAACAATACCTGTCCGGCTTCGCTTTCGTAGAATTCCTTTGTCATCAACAAGTCGTACCGTTCTTCCGCCACGGGGACAAACTCCAATCCCAGCGCCTTTGCGGCCGACAGGATTCCAAGCCCGCAATCGGCTGTCCCTCCCGCCACCGCCGCCGCCACACTCAGATGGGAGAAGTCTTCCCGGTTGTATCCGTATATTTCTTGCGGCTCAATGCCCGCTTGTTTTAACAGATGGTCAAACAGCAGCCGGGTGCCCGCCCCGCGCTGGCGGTTGATATATGTAACCCCGTCCCGTTTCAGATCCTCCACCGTTCGGATGTTGAGGGGGTTTCCCGGCGGGACGATCCATCCCTGCTGGCGGTACACCAGGTTAACGAGCACCACCGGCATACCCGACAGATACTGTTTGACAAACGGAATATTGTATTCGCCGCTTTGTTCGTCGAGCAAATGGACCCCGGCCGCATGCGCTTCCCCTTTGCGGATCGCGAGAATCCCTCCCATGCTCCCGACATGCGCGGAGGACAGAAAGCGATCCGGAACCGCTTTATGTACGGCGGTTGCCAACAAATCGAGGGTCATATCGTGGCTGCCGGCAAACACCATCGTTTTTTCAATTTGCTGAATCGGCCGGTACAGCTCGATCTCGACCTCTTCTCCCTGTTCATAGCCGAGACTGGTAGCCGGAATCCGCAACAACCCGTCCGCCCGGACCATCGACATCGTGACACCGGCGGCCCGCGTCAGGGGATTTGCGATGAATTTGCCCCCGACCGCTCCAATCGTCATCCGGACAAAATCTTCCGCCCCCATCACCGACACAACCCGGCGTCCAAGGGTCGCTTTTACTTTCGGCCGCTCCGTTTCCGAAATCCCCAGATATTGATGCACCAGCGGACGGGCAAACCATTCCAGCGCCAGATACGCGGACACCGGATAGCCGGGCAGGCCGATGACCGGTTTTCCGTTCACCTTTCCGATGACAACGGGTTTTCCCGGCCGGGTTGCAACTCCGTGCATCATCACTTCGCCCAACTCTTGGATCACGTGGACGGTATAATCTTCCGATCCGGCGGAAGAACCCGCGTTCAGGAGCACGATGTCGCAGGTTTCCACAGCTTCCGATACCGCGTTTTTAATTTTCTGGTAATTGTCTTCAACAATCCCTTTATAAACCGGTTCTGCCCCCCATGTTTGCAAATAGGCGGCAAACACGGTGCCGTTAAATTCCGGAATTTCCCCGCGTCCAATCTGGCTTCTCGGAGGCACCAGCTCCGTGCCGGTCGGGATGATCGCCACTCGCGGCCTGGCGATCACCGGAACTTCCACCACGCCTCCGGCAAGCAGCGCGCCGAGATCCACCGGCCGCAGCAAATGGTGCGCCGGCACGATCAATTCACCGGCGACCACGTCCTCGCCGATTTGCCGGATATGCTGCCAGGGGCTGGCCGGTTCGATGATCTCACACGTTTCCTCGTCGATCATATGCACGTTTTCAATCATGATGACCGCGTCGAACGGGTCGGGAACCGGATCGCCCGTGTCGATCATCTGAAAATCCGTCCCCTTTTTCAGGCGGAGCGGGTTCTTCTCATTGGCGGAGTAGGTTTCACTGGCCTTCACCGCGATTCCGTCCATCGCCGAAGCGTGATAATTCGGCATCGAGACAACGGCAAAAACCGGTTCCGCCGTCACCCGCCCCAACGCGTCGGCGGTCAAAATCCGCTCCACCCGCGGCGCAAACTCAACAGCATCCAGGAGCCTCTTCTTCGCAAGCTCCAGCGGCGTATCCTCCAGATAAATCTTCCTCTTCACTCATGATCCCCCTTTCCCGCACAAAACAGTTGACCTCCACCCATTCCCCCTGCAGCAAACCTTCTTTCGGCGCGGCAATCTCGATGACGCCGTGGCTCTCCGATAACGTCGAGATCAGGCCCGATTTTCCAAATACGGGCACCGCCCACATTTCTCCGTCACGCTTTTCCAAACGCACCCGCACATAATCGGAACGCCCCACCGCCGACGGCAGATTCCGGCTCAGGCGGGCACGGATCCGCGGATCGAACGGGTGCGGCGTCCGGTCATACAGGCGATTGACAATCCGCCGCACAATCAGGTCAAAGATGATCAAAGCCGAAGCCGGATGGCCCGGCAAGCCGATCACCGGTTTCCTGCCGGCCAAAGCGAGAATCGTCGGTTTTCCGGGCTTGACCGAGATTCCGTGCACGAGGATTCCCGGTTCCCCGAGGGCTTCCATCACCTGAACGGTGTAATCCCGCGTTCCGACCGAACTCCCGCCCGACATGATCAGCATATCCGCTTTTTGAAAAAGGGCCTGGGCCCGTTTCAGGTACTCGACGTATTCGTCCTTCACGATGCCGCCGTAGATCACTTCCGCCCCCATGCTTTGCAGGGCGGCGCCGACCGCGACCGCATTGATATCCCGGATCTCTCCGGGCTTCAAATCTTTCGTTTCCGGCGGTACGATCTCATCCCCGGTCGACAGCAATCCGACGACGGGTCTCGCAAACACCTTTACGCGCGACACCCCGACTGCCGCCAACACTCCCAAATCCTGCGGCTCCAGGCGATGTCCGCGCCTCAGTACGCGGTGTCCCGCATGGATGTCCTCCCCTTTGCGGATCACATTCTCCCCGGGAGCCACTTGCTTGTACACGTTTAACAGCGAGCCGACCTCTTCCGCATGTTCGATCATCACAACCGCATCCGCCCCGTCGGGCATCATTCCGCCAGTCGGAATATACTTCGCCTGCGTCGGGGAAATCGCTCCCGCTTCCCGTCCCATCTCGATCGTACCCGTCAGATCCAAAAAAGCGGGCATCGATTCGGACGTGCCAAAGGTGTCCTGGGCGCGGACCGCATACCCGTCGACGGTTGAACGGTCAAACCCCGGGACGTCCTCGCCCGCATGAACATCTTCCGCCAAGACGCGGCCAAACGCCTCATATAAGGAAACTTCTTCAGTCCGGTCCAGCGGTGCATACGTTTCTTCAATAATTCGAATCACGTCGCGTGTTTCCCGCACTTGAAAGAACTTCATTCGGTCCCCCTCCCCCCGGTTTCCAGCCACTGTAGGACTTGCTGCCATTCCTCCGGTCTGTTCATATTGAAAAAGATGCGTTCCGTGTCGATCAAATCGGGAAAATCGGATTCCGTCACCTGTTTGACGCGCAGCCGGCCAAGCAAATCGACCATCCGCAGCCGCTTGGCAAGCAGGAGTTCTTCGATCGGATCGGCACACCGCTTGTGATAGACCGCAAACAGCGGGTGCAACCGCCCCCCGATCAGAGGCACAACCGCATCAACGCCGTGACTCGGCTCGTTCCCGAAGCCGTTTGATTCGGCAACGCCGGCTCCCGCGCCTTTGATCCGCTCTTCCCCCATCGCCTGTCCGAATAAAAACCGTGCCGCCTCCGCCGTGACAAACGGCATATCACATGCCACAACCAAATTCCAATCGCACGGCGATGCCTGCAAACCCGCCTGAATTCCCGCCAACGGGCCGAGACCGGGATACCGGTCGCCAACCACCGGTTCCCCCAAAAACCGATAAGCCGCAGGTTCGTTGGTAACGACGACAAAATACGGGGATCGGCAAGCGCGTCCGGCCTCGTCCCGAAACTCGTCCCGAAAGGCGAGTCTGCTCATTTCGTCGCGAATCTTTTCGATGTTCGGCTTGCCCCGGATCGGCAGCAACGCCTTGTTCGTCCCCATCCGGCTTGACTTCCCGCCCGCCAGGATGATCACGCCGGATCGGGGGGCATCTGCACCGACAGGATGGCTATTGAATGGGGCCATCCGGTTTTCCGCCTTTGAAGTAGCCGTTTTCGACGGCGAACAGATCGAGATGGGTCGTCGAAAGATCGTCGAGAATCAACATGACGGGGGAAGCCGGTTGCAACTTGTTCAACACTTTGACGTACGACTTGCATTCTTCGCAAACGTCGATTTGCTGCTTCGCACCGGTCTTCGGGTCTTCGATCAGATAGCTTTCCAGTCTCTCGTGGTCGTTGTTCCCGCAAGTTGGGCAGGCGATCCGCCTGAAGGGCCAGTCGCCGCCGCAGGATATGCAGCGCAGGTAACGGAACCGCTCGGAATCCCGGATTTCCGCCAGCGCGGGCGCATCGCCGCAAACGGGACAATATCCTTCCCGCCAATTCTCAAGCAACAACGCGTGTGCCGGAAGGAGCTTCCCGCCGCAGGCGTGCAGCGTGGGAAGCAAGCTGTATTGGAGGATCACCGACAGCACGTCTTGCGACAGTCCGGACGAAAAAGTCCAGCGGGTGAACGGCTCCGGATCTCCTTTGAGCCAACCGCGCAACACCTGCTCGATATCGGCGTCGGACAGACTCTTCTGCCATTTTTTCAACTGTTTCCGGGCATCGCCGGTCCCCGGCCAGTCCGCCAGTTCGCGAAACAGTGACACCGCGTAACGCAGTTCGATCCGATCTGCTTCCCCTTCCAGCAAAGGGGTGCCAGCCCGCAGTTTTGCCAGCACCGCCGCCTCCTCCAGAACAAGCGGCTCGATGTCCGGTACGTGTTTCTCCATCCGTTCGACCAAATCGATATGCACCTTGGCTATGTCCTTATACTGTTTCTCTTTGTCCATCAACTGCTGCCAGCGTTTTTTCACGCTTTCCACGACGTCCGATTTTGCCATCCAGGGACCCCCGCTTTCATAGTACGTACAAACTATTTTATCCTATTGTTTGAATAGAAAAAGAGGGGGTGAACCTCCTTCACCGCCCTTTTTTGTCTGACTTCCGGCTGTTTTTGCTTTAAAAACCGTGATATCCCGCCTGCGGCCCCATGACCACCACATACCGGAGCAAGTAGCCGCCGAGAATGATCAGCAGGCAGCTGATCACCGGCGTGCGTTGGCCAAACAGTTGCGGCTTCCACTTGAGGAACAGCGGAAACAGCAGACCGAGACCGACCACGCCGCCCCACAGCAGGACGCCGTAAAAGCCGCTTGCCACCTTGTGCGCCCAGACACCCATGGAGATCACAAACGCCACCAGGACGGCCAACTCGAACAAAATCATGTACATGTCGGCACGTTCCAGTTTGTGCTTGTACTCAAGCATCTCTTGCGTTTGCGGCGTCAGCAGCACCATGGTCGCCATACCGGCCGACATCCCGGACGCCAGGAACAGCACCGGAACCAGCGAACTGGCCGTCCATCCCGGCAACTGCGTCGTGTTGACCAAAACTCCGGTATAGGTCGCGACATAGAAGGCCAGGAGCATGCCCACTCCAAGGAAAATTTTAGAGAACGGTCCTTCATGCAGGGCATTGGCCAGCTTTACCAGAAAGGGATGCCTGATCTTTCCCATTTTGACCAAAGCGTATAAGAAACCGGCCGCCGCAAACAGCCCGAACACACCGACCATGTTCCCGCCGATCGACATCGGAGTCGTCAGCTTGATCATCGGGACCATTTCCCGCTTGTACCAGAACAGATTGAAAAATCGCTCGGGCCGTTCAAGGTCAAACGTGATCAACAACCCACACACGGCCAATATCGGGAGAGCGAGCAGATAACCCCTTGTCGCTCCGCGGAAATCCGTCTCGGTGCCCGCGAACCGGGCGATGGAAGCTGTAATGTAGGTTCCCGCCGCAATCCCCGCCAGGAACAGGTACCATACGATCTGCCAGTGCCATGCAGGGGATGTCAGCTGATGCGTGAAGTAATCATACGGATTTACAGGCATCTTTCATTCCTCCTTACATGACCTGGGACCGGTCTTTGTCAGAATCGACTTTCTGGCTCATCCGCCGGCTGCGGAACGACAGCAGCGCCAAGAGCCCGACAGCCACCATGCCCGCCACGGAGAACATGTAGCTTTTCAGCATGTTCTTCTGGGGCAATTGCGGATTGGTCGGAAGCCCGTAGACTTCCGGTTTTTCGGTCAACATGTAGAACACGTTCAAACCGCCGAGAATATCGGATTTGCCGTAAATCTGCGCGTTTTTGTAGCCCATGTTCTTAAGCAGCTTCTCGCGCTCTTCCGCCAGCTTCATCAGTTGCGGGACTTCGCCGAACTGAATGCAATCGGTCGGACACGCCTGGGCGCAGGCCGGCTGTTGACCGGCTTGCAAACGGTCATAGCAAAGGGTGCATTTTTGCGCGGTGCCCTTGACATGGCTGACTTCGATGACCCCGAACGGACAGCCCGTCACACAATACCGGCAGCCGATGCAGGTGTCTTGATCGATGTAGACCGTGTCAAATTCCGTGCGGATGATCGCGTTTGTCGGACAGACTTCCATACAGCCCGCGTGCTGGCAATGTTTGCAGGAGTCGCTCAGGAACAACCAGCGGGAGTCGCTGCGGTCTTCGCTGAACAACTCCACGAACTTCACGTGCCGCCAGTTCACGTCAGACAGATGGCCCGTGTTGTCATAACTGGTGCCGAGAAACCGGATCTCCTCTTCCATCGGAAGTTCGTTCCATTCCTTGCAGGCGACTTGACAGGCTTTGCAGCCGTGGCAAAGCGACGTGTCGACAAACATGCCCAATGATTTTTCCGCCATCGGTTACACCCCCTGTCTGATGCGGCCTTTGCGCACATTGACCGTAAACGCCTTCGATTCGTGGATGGAAACGTTCGGGTCGCCGACCATCAGCGTCAGTTCGTTGGCCGAACTGCCCTTCGCGATACCGGCATAGCCCCAGTGAATCGGCAGGCCGACTTGGTGCACGACTTTGCCGCCGATTTTGAACGGCTGCATGCGGCGGGTGACGAGCGCTTTCGCTTCCGCTTTTCCGCGTTCCGTCTCAATCGTTACCCATTCCCCGTTGGCGACGCCCAGTTGTCCCGCCAGCTCCGGACTGATCTCCAGGAACAATTCCGGCTGCAGTTCGGCCAGCCAGGGCAGCCAGCGCGTCATCGGGCCGGACAGGTGATGCTCCGTCAGGCGGTATGTCGTCATCACGTACGGATACTTTTCGTTGCCGATGCCGTGCACTTTGTTCTGGTCGACGTTGAAGTAAATCGCTGCCGGGTTGTGCTGTTGTTTGTAAAGCGGATTTTGGACCGGGGTGTCAACCGGTTCGTAATGGGTCGGTAACGGACCGTCGGCCAATGCCCCGAACAACTGGATCCGGCCCTCCAGATTCATAATGAAAGGCTCGCTTCCGGAATGGAAGTCCAGGCCGATACCTTCTTCTTTGGCCTTCGCGGTCGGCGGCTTCGTGGCAGGGAAATCCGGCACGTCGAGACCGGTCCATTTTTTCTGGGCTTCGTCCCACCAAACAAGCTTTTTGCGTTCCGACCACGGACGGCCCTCCGGATCGGCGGACGCCCGGTTATACAGAACATGGCGGTTCGCCGGCCAACAAAAGCCCCAGCCGAGGGACATGTAATTGTCGCTTTTGCGGGAAGCCGCCTTGTTTTCGTGCTCATCCGGCATCACACCGGTATAAATCCAGGCGCCGCAGGCGGTGGAACCGTCGTCTTTCAGATCCGTGAAGCTCTTCAACGGTTTGCCGTCTTTTATCGTATAGCCGTTGATTTCCTTCAAAATCGCGTGAGCGTTCGGTTCGTGCACTTTCCAGCCATCGCCCGGATTGGGGGCGTAATGCTCCCAGGTGAGATTCTTGATCGGCCAGTCGCGATCCAGTGTGCTGTCTTTGTACAACTTCTTCAGACGAACGCCCAGTTCGTAGGTGAAGAACGTATCCGAACGGCAATCGCCGGGGGGATCCGCTGCTTTTTCCTTCCACTGCATCATCCGGTTGGTGTTGGTGAAGCTGCCGTCCGTCTCCGCAAACACGGCGGTCGGCATAAAGAAGACTTCGGTTTTGATGTCTTCCGGCTTCACTTCCCCGTTGACCACTTCCGGCGCCTGATACCAGAAAGTCGCCGTTTCCGTCAGGAACGGATCGCACACGACAAGCCACTCCAGCCGGGACATCGCTTTCCGGTGGAAAGTGGCGTTCTGGCCGCCTGCCGCCGGATTTTGCCCCATGACGAAAAATCCTTTGACAACGCCGTCGTACATGTCCTTGAACATGTTGTAGTGCGAGTGATTTTTGATGCGCTTCGGCAGGTAATTGTAACCCCAGTCGTTTTCCGCCGTCGCCGCATCGCCGTACCAGGCTTTCATCAGGCTGACGAAATACTTCGGGTAGTTGGCCCACCAGCCTGTCGGCTTCGCCTCGGCCTTCAGGTAATCGGTCAGGGTATCGTGCTTTTTCGTGATGATCGGCAACTGCAGGTAGCCGGGCAAAGTGTCCCAAAGGGTCGCCAGGTCTGTCGCACCCTGTACGTTCGCGTGTCCGCGCAGCGCCAGGATGCCGCCGCCGGGACGTCCCATATTCCCCAACAGGCTTTGCAGGATGCCGCCTGCGCGGATCATCTGCACGCCGACCGTATGCTGCGTCCAGCCCATTGCGTAGCAGAAGGCGGTTGTCCGGTCGCGTCCGGAATTTTTGGTGATGGTTTCCGCCACCATCAGGAACTTCTCTTTTGGCGTGCCGCAGACTTGTTCCACCATTTCCGGCGTGTAACGGGAAAAATGGCGCTTCAGGATCTGGAACACGCAGCGCGGATGCTGCAGCGTTGGGTCCATTTTCGGACGGCCTTTTTTCGTTTCGTAGGCGATCCTGTCGGACAACGTCTTGGGTTCTTCCGCCGGGAGCTTCTTCTCGTCCCGTTCAAATTCCCACGTCTTCTGGTCGTAGACTCTTTTCTCGGGGTCGAATCCGGAGAAAAGACCGTCCAGGTCTTCCGTGTCCTTAAAGTTTTCGTTCACGATAAACGGAGCGTTGGTGTAATTGACCACGTACTCCTTAAAGTACTTCTCGTTGCTGATCACATAGTTGATCAACGCGCCGAGGAACACGATGTCGGAACCGGAGCGCATCGGGACGTAATCGGTTGCCAGGGCGGAAGTCCGCGTAAAGCGCGGGTCGATGTGAATGACGCGAGCGCCTTTGTCGCGGGCCTGCAGCACCCACCGGAACCCGACCGGGTGATTTTCCGCAAAGTTGGAACCCATGATGACAATACAATCGCTTTCCGCCAAATCCCTTGGCGTCGTCGTGGCGCCGCCACGACCAAAACTGGTGCCCAGACCGGGCACTGTCGAGCTGTGTCAAATACGGGCCTGGTTTTCAAGATTCACGACGCCAAGCGAACGCATCAGTTTCGCCCAAACGTAGTTCCATTCGTTTTCCATGGTGGAACCGCCAAGCGAGGCAATCGCCGGATTCATGTTGACCTTTTTGCCCTGGTAGGTTTCAATAAAGTTTTCGTCCCGGGTTTTCTTGACCCGCTGCGCAATCTGGTCCATCGCCCAGTCCCAGGGTTTTTCCTCCCATTTCTTGGAGCCCGGCGCCCGATACAGAACTTTCTTCTGCCGTTCCGGGTTGTTTACCAACTGGAACGCCGCAGCGCCTTTCGGACACAACGATCCGAGGTTAACGGGGCTGTCGGGGTTTCCTTCGATATTGATGATGTTACCGCTTTCATCCGAAGTAATGATCATGCCGCAGCCAATGGAGCAATACGGGCATACACTCGGGTGTTGCTTCCCCTTTTTCGCGTTGAGTTTGATGCTGTTGACCCGGGCCCTGACAGGCTTCACGTCAAGTCCGCCGACCGATGCGACCGTCAGACCCGCTGCCACCACGCCCGTGCGTTTCAGAAACTCCCGGCGGGAAATCGCCATATTGACCTTCTCCTCCCTTTTAAAATACTTTTTTGTCAACCAAATTTTATTGTTTTTATATAAAGGTCCCGGGATACTCCGCTGACGAACGCCCAGCCAAAAGCTGCGCCGTCGTCCAAAAAAACGCAACATATCCGGAACCTTTTTCACGGATCATACGGGCATCTCCGCTGCGGCGGCCTGAACGACACGGGAACCGTCCGTGTAAACTTGCAGCATCCGACCACGGATATACCCGATCACTTCCACGCCGAGACGGGTAGCCAAACAAACCGCTTGGTCGGTGGCGGCGGTTCGGGAGGCAACCATGCTGGCGCCGAAACGGGCGACTTTCGTGACCATCTCGTAGGAGATGCGGCCCGTCGTCATGATCACGATGTCGGCCGGGTTGACACCCGCTTTGAGACAGGCTCCAACCACTTTGTCGACCGCATTGTGGCGGCCGATGTCTTCTCTTACAAACAACGGCCCCAGCAAAGAAGCGGCCATCGCGGCATGCATACCGCCGGTTGCCTGGTACAGGACAGCTTCCCTGTACATGTGGCGCATGCAATCGACAAGAAACTCCTGTGTTACCACCAGCCCGGGAGGAACCGGATGAAGCGCAAGCGCATCCTGTACGGAAGAATACGTGACCCCCTTGCCGCATCCGGAGGTGATGTAACGCTTCCTTCCTTTCGCGGGGCGATTGCCCGCCGGCCCCTTGATCTCGGCCCGGACAATGGCTTGCAGGTCATCAATCCCGATTTTCAGAACATCATCTGAACCGGTGATCATACCTTCCCCGAATAAAAACCCGATCGCCCAATCTTCCAGATCCACAGGCGTCAATTGAATCGTCAGGAGTTCTTCCCCATTCACATACAAGGTGACAGGGCATTCCGACGGCATTCCTTTCTTTCCTTGCCCCATCCCTTCACCTCCTTTAAAACGATCGTACAACTGCCGATTGTCTGCCAATATGTATCCGAATCTTTCGACACTTTGCAAAAATATGCCTGCAAAAATATGAATATGCCCACAAAAATATGTTGGTTTTTGTTGGGCAAGCTCTTATAATTAAGCATGCCTAAGCATGTTGGAGGGGAGACTGGCATGATTCAACAGACACGCGCCGAACGCTTTTTGGAACGGTTTGAAACCATTGGCAACAGCATATCGTTTTATTTGCTCTTGTTGGTTATCGGACTGGGGATTTGGATTTTGACCCCGCTTGCGCCAAACTGGCGTCCCGACGGAAAAGGGTTTGGCCTGACCGCGCTGGTTTTCACCGGCATCACGCTGATCCACGGGGTGCTATGGTTTTTGCTCACCCGCGAATCCCTCAAATTTCCGAAAAAATTCCGCGCCGTCTTGGCCGCAACAATCCGTTACCTGCGCCCCCTGCACACGATGACCGGTCTTCTGGCGCTGGGAATGGTGCTGATTCACGCATACGCCTTCTTAAAAACCGGCTATGGCTGGAACCGCAGCTCCGCCACCGGGCTGGTCACCTTGATCATTCTGGCGCTCTTGGCGTTCGACGGCATCGCTTTGACGGCGAGCCCCTTGCTGAGCCGGATCGTCCACCGCGCCATCGCGCTGGGATTCGTTGTCGCGCTTGCCATGCATCTCTGGTTCGTAATGTGAAAAACACATCCCTCCCCTTAAAGGGGTTCGTACCACAGAGAGCTTCTCCCGTGTCAGCTTTAAGGGGTGGGGATGAAGAGTTTCAGGCGTTTTTCGGTTCTTCCTTTTTCGCCGCGGCTTCCGGTTTCACCGCGCTTGCCTCCGCCTTGGTCTCGGATTTGGTTTCCGCAGCGGCGGATTGCTTCTCGTCCTTATCGTCGCTGACCAAATCCTTGGTCGCGTCTTTAAATTCCCGCAGGGTGCGGCCAAACGCCCGCCCGAGTTCGGGCAGCTTGCTGGGTCCGAACACAATCAGCGCGATGACCAAGATGATGATCAGGCCGGGAATTCCAATTTGTGAAAACATGCCGTTTCCTCCAAGTCACTTATGCACGATAAGCGTAATCAGACACCTGTGTCTACGCACATTATAAATGATTTGCAAGCGGTTGAACAGACATCACCCCATGTACTCCGGCCGTTCGATCTCTCCGCGCAACAACGCGATTTCCTCCTTGTAACGGCCCTCCGGCGTCTCCAGAATCAGCGGCATGTCCTTTAAAAGGTCATGGTGCACGATCCGCTTCAACGCCTCCGTCCCGATCGACCCCAAACCGATGTTCTCGTGGCGGTCCTTGCGGGAAGCGAAGGGAGTTTTGGAATCGTTGATGTGGAACACTTTCAACCGCTCAAGTCCGATAATGTCATCGAACTTTTGCATGACACCGTCGAAATCGTTCACGATGTCGTAGCCGTAAGAATACAAGTGGCAGGTGTCGGCGCACACCCCCAGGCGGTCCCGATGCTTGACCCGCGAGATGATTTCGGCGATCTCTTCGAAACTGTTGCCGACCTTCGACCCGTCACCCGCCATCGTCTCCAGGCAAACAAACACGTCCTCGTCACCGGTCAAAATCGCGTTCAACCCTTCCGCAATGCGCTTCAAGGCATAGTCAACCCCTTGCCCGACATGCGAACCCGGATGAAACACGACATATTTGATTCCGAGATAGGAGGTTCTTCTGATATCTTCCCGCAGGAGTTCCACCCCGTATTCCCACGTATCCTCAGCCGGGGACGCAAGGTTGATCAAATAGGGAGCGTGCACAACAGGATCGACGATTCCGTGTTCGGCCATCATCGCAACCGCTTTTTCCCGGTTGAACTCTTCGATCGGCCTTGCTTTCCCACCCCGATTGGAACGGGTGTAAATCATAAATGTGTTTGCCTTGTAAGAGATCGTCTCTTCGACAGCCGCCAGCATTCCCGTCTTGGCGACCGACACGTTCGCGCCAATCTTCACAGCCGCAACCCCTCCCTTGTCGCATATCGCCTGTTCCAAAAACATTGAGCCGTGCGTGACGCACGACTCACGTGTGGCAATCATTACAGAACGTCAGCCATGTGAGGTCCTCTCCGATACGATGATGGAACTGCGGTTGCTTCTTTTATGAAGGAAAAATTTCTTAAACCGCGACTACTTCTTTGATTTCGGGAACCGCCGCGCGAATCGTCCGTTCAATCCCCATTTTCAGCGTCATCGTGGACATCGGGCAACCGCCGCAAGCGCCCACCATGCGGATGGTCGCAATGCCCTTCTCGGCATCGACATCGATCAGCTCGGCATCCCCACCGTCGGCCATCAGGCCGGGACGGATTTTATCAAGTGCGTCCTGCACGCGTTGACGCAAATCTTCCATCAGTAACCCCTCCATAGATTCCAAAAATAAGGTGCCAGCATGTCGCTAGTATCACCAACAAACGGCGGCACATTCGCAAACCCAGACCTTCAAATTTGTCATGACTAGTATATGCGAATGTTTCCAATTCGCATGCGACGAAACATACAAAAGCAACCGTTTATGAACAATTATAGGCACACTCGATGGAAAAAATCAACCGGGCAGGCCGGTTGTGGCGGGCCCCGGTCGTCATTGCCCCAATCGTCATTGCTCGGATCTTCCGGACCGATCCTCCCTTTCTCGCCCCTTTTGTCGCCAGCCCTTGCGCGACGGCCTTGCGGAACACCTTACACTTGCGGAAAACCTTGCAATAGGAGAAACTGTGGGTGAGGTGGAGTGCAATGGAATCGTTTGAACTCGCTTTGGCACGCAACCTGGTTCAAAAGGAAGGCTACACATGGTTCCCGCCGGGAGCCTTGTTTCCGGAAACGTCGCTGTTCAAGGCGGACGGGGGCCGGGGGGTCCTGATCCGGATCGGGCGGGGGCAACAGCTCGCTTCGTTGCCCGATTTTCTTGACTCTTCACACGCGGAAGCGAGGGATATTCTGCGGGACCATCCCTACAAGGGAATCACCGTGCTGCAGTTGATCACGTATCCGGATTCGCCCGACACACAACAGGAACGGCTGCTGCGATCGCTTGAACGGCACCAGACAGCGCCGGATATTGCGATTTACACCGCATGGTTCGATTTTGAAAAAAAGGCTCTGGCCTCCAACCTCCCGTGGTTTGGCAAAGGGATTCTTCCGAAATCGGCGGTGCTGGAAGCCGCGGCCCGCGTGGAAGAAGCGTATGCGCCGCAGGAGCTGCAGAACGACATTCTGCAAACTCTGGAACAACGCGGCGCCGAATGGAAAAACGTGTTTGTGCAGCAATCCTCCAAGGCGGTTCACTCCCTGTTGGCGATCATCATTGGGATGTTTCTGTGGATGTCCGCAACCGGTCCGGCGGAAAATCCATTGATCCTGTTCAGATTCGGCGCAAAAGTCAACGAACTCATACTGGCGGGCGAATACTGGCGCCTGTTTACTCCCATGTTCATCCACGCGTCGGCGCTTCACTTGCTGGTCAACGCTTTCGCTCTGTATTCCCTGCGGGATGCGGAATGGATTTACGGCAGCAACCGCTTTTTGCTCGTTTTCCTGCTGGCCGGGCTGTCCGGGAACATCGCGAGTTTCGCCTTTTCCCCTTATCCCGCGGTCGGTGCTTCGGGGGCGATCTTCGGCATCCTCGGCTCCCTCTTGTATTTCGGCACCCAGCGGAAAGACTTCTTCCGGCGCACGATGGGCGGCGCCATCTGGACGACGTTGGCGGTGAACCTGCTGTTGGGTTTTCTGGTTCCGCAAATCAGCAACTCGGGACATATCGGCGGGCTGATCGGCGGATTCCTCGCGGCAGCCGCCATCGGTTTGCCGGGTCAACCTTTTCGCCTGACGCAAGCGTTGGCCGCCACCGTCCTCGCCGCAGTTCTAAGCGGTGGAATCTGGCTCGGATTTCACAGAATTTTCAACGTCCTCGGGTAAGCTTCCAAGATTTCGTCATGAAAGGAGTTTCACGATGCCCCGCCTGCTGATTGTGTTTCTGGCAACCACAAACATATTTGCGATACTCTATGCGCCACAGCCGCTGCTTCCCATGCTGGCGGAGGTGTTTTCCATCTCGGTTCCGAAAGCGAGCCTCACCATTTCCCTGCCGATTGTCGCGCTGGCGGTCGCTTCCCTGATACTGGCCCCGATTTCCGACCGTTGGGACCGGAAAAAAGGGATTCTCCTTGCCAACGCCCTTTTGATCGTCCCGAGCGCAATGCTGTGTTTTACCGATTCCTTTGAGGGAATCCTGATTTTGCGGTCTTGGCAGGGATTGTGCATACCGGGAGTCACCGCCCTGTTGATGGCCTACGCCGCGGAAGAATTTCCGGTGCATGAAAGGGGTAGGGTGCTGGGAACCTACGTCAGCGCCACGGTTGTCGGCGGTTTGGCGGGGAGGATCATCAGCGGCTTTATCGCCGAGCATGTTTCCTGGCAGGCCCCCTTTACCGTTTTTGCGGCGATTGCCGTTATCGTCACGTTGATGATCTGGAAATTCCTGCCTCGATCGCGTCACCAAACGGAAAAACTCAGCCAAAGCTTTTTGGTTCACTTCACGAACCCCGCGCTGGTCGGGACGTTTTTTATCGGTTTTTCCCAGTTTTTCGCGTTTATCGGAGTTTTTACCTATATGCCCTTTTACATGGGCCAGCCGCCTTTTTCGCTCGGAGTCGCCGAGACTTCGCTGATCTTTGTGACGTTTGTCTGCGGGGTGTTCTCCGCCCCCGCCGCGGGCTACCTGTCCGACAAAATCGGCCGCCGGGCAACCATGGCCCTCGGGCACCTGATTGGCGGAATGGGCATCCTCCTGACGCTGTGGCCGTCGATCCTGCTGGTGATCCTCGGGCTGTCCCTGATGTCTTTGGGCAACTTCGCGTCGCAATCGGCGGCCACCGCCTACGTCGGGGATGTCGCCGCCCGTTCCCGCGGTGCGGCTGCCGCGCTCTACCAATTTTTCTACTATGTCGGAGGAAGCCTCGGAGCCTGGCTGCCCGGCCTCTTGTGGCACCGGTATCAATGGCACGGCGTGACCGCCTTGACCGTCGGAACGATCCTGCTGGCGCTGATCAACAACCATTTCCTGGCCGGACGAACGTCATGGCAGATCGGCCGGGGACAATCCGTCCCGCGCTAGATACCAGTCGACTCCGTCCCGGCTGGTTTTTTGAATCCGCCCATCCGCTTCCAGCCATTCGAGATGGCCGATCGTTTCCGACATGATCAGCGGCAGTTGGTCCTGATGCCGGGGAAACAGCCGGAACGCAATGTCCGCCGCCGTCCTCTCCCTGTCCGTCAGAAGTTCCACGATACTGTCGGCACGCCGGTCTTGCGATTCGAGCCTTTTTTCGATCAAGGCCGCATGGTCGGTGATCGGCGCACCATGGCCGGACAGCCCCAGCCGAACCGGCAGCCGCTTCAGTTTTTCCAATTCCCGCCGGTACTGAATCAACGGTTTCACCCGCTCCCCGTCCGGCCGGACGGTAGGTTCAAGAAAAGCGTTGGAGGAGACATGGGCGATCAAGTGATCGGCCAGCAGCATGGTCTGGTCGGATGCCCGGTATAACGAAAGCTGCGTTTGGGAATGTCCCGGCGTGTAAAGGATTCGCCATTCCGGTTGCGAGTTCAGTTCATCGCCGTCCGCCAACACCGCGTCGACTTCGCACGGATGACCGAACCGGCGCAGCGCTTCGTACGAGGACATGATCTTGCCGATCTGATCCTGACGCAATCCGCCCCGTTGATACAGGTCAACAAAAAAACGGTTTCGCCGTTCGACAAAAACGGGGTCTTCCCCCAACCAAACGGCCGTATCCGGATGGGCGAAAATCGTCGCCCCCGTCTCTTGCTTCAGGCGGTATGCGAGTCCGCTGTGGTCTTCGTGAAAGTGAGTGAGCACGATCTGGGTCAAATCGGACAACCGGTAGCCTGCTCCTTCGATTCCTTTTACCAGCGCATTCCAGGCCTGCTCCGTGTTAGGGCCGGTATCCACCAATGTCAGCGTTTTCCCTTCCAGCAAGTACACATTTACGTCCCCGATCCGGAAAGGAGTCGGAATCGCGATCGAAACCACTCCCTTGCAGGGGCGCTCCAATTGGATCGGATGCGGCATATGGCACCTCCTGTCGTTGAATGAGGATTCATTCAATTTTAACATAGATTGGCTTACCAAACAAAGCAAAAAGAGCCAGCAAAAAAAGAGAGCCTGTACCCGGCGGGTACAGACTCTATCGTTGACTGAGGGAGGAAACCGCTATTCTTTCATCTTGTCGGGTACTTTTTGGACATAAAATTCTTCTTGGTCTCGCTCGGGCCACCCGTAATTTCCAAACCATTATGCAAAAAAGGGGCTGTAAAACAGCCCCTTTTTATCAATTCCCAACAACTTCATTAGCGTTCGCAGGCAGTTGTTCCGAAACGGCTTCGCCTTTTCCAAGGGCGAGGTTTTGCTCCGCAAACTTGCTTTCGTCAAAATCCTTTTCCAGCTTTGACACCACGACTGTCGCGACGCCGTTGCCGATCAGGTTCACCAAAGCGCGCGCTTCCGACATGAAACGGTCGACGCCAAGCAGCAGCGCCAAGCCTTCAACAGGCACAAAATGGGTGGCGGAAAGCGTGGCCGCCAGCGTGACGAAACCTCCGCCCGTTACGGCGGCGGCGCCCTTGGAAGTCAACATGAGGATCGCCATGATCGTCAATTGCTGCATCAGATCCAGGTGAACGTTGTACACCTGGGCGATGAAGATGACCGCCATCGATAAATAGATCGAAGTGCCGTCAAGGTTAAACGAGTATCCGGTCGGCAGCACCATTCCCACGACCGGCTTGGAACATCCGTATTTTTCCATTTTCTCCATCATCCGCGGCAGTACCGATTCGGAAGAGGATGTGCCGACAACAATGAAGATTTCGTCTTTGATGTAACGGATGAACTTAAAGATGCTGAAACCGTACATTTTCGCGATCAGGCCCAGCACGATCACGACAAACAGGATCATGGTCACATAAACGCTGATCATCAACTTCCCGAGCGGGATCAGAGCGCCGATGCCGAATTTGCCGATCGTGTAGGCGATCGCGGCAAACGCCCCCATCGGGGAGAGCTTCATCACCATATTGACGATACCGAAGAACACTTCGGAACAGCGTTCGAAGAAGTCGACAACGGGCTTGCCCCTTTGGCCGAGCGCCGACAGCGCCACCCCAAACAAGCAGGAGAAGAGCAGGACCTGCAGCAGGTCGCCTTTGGCAAAAGCGTCAAACACGTTGCTTGGCACGATGTGCAAGAAGAACTGCACCCAGTCGGTTTCCGCCGCCGCCTTTGTGTATTGGCTGATATCCCCTTTTTTCAACGCCGCCAGATTCAAGCCGGCACCCGGCTGCATCCAGTTGACGACGACAAGGCCGATCGCCAAGGCGAATGTCGTGACGATCTCGAAGTACAAAATCGCTTTCGCCCCGACGCGGCCGACTTTTTTCATGTCCCCCATATTGGCGATCCCGACGACGATCGTCAGGAACACGACCGGGGTAATGACCATTTTGATAAGATTGATGAACAAGTCCCCGAGCGGTTTCATCTGCGCACCGATTTTCGGAGAGAAAAATCCCAGCGCGATCCCCAGCGCAAGGCCGGTCAACACTTGCGCCGTCAATGTAAGACGAAATTTTTTCATCTTCTGTGTACCCCCTCTTTGCAATCGCTTACAATAGATACAAAAGAAATTGCAATGAAAAATGAGACTTCTACGAAAAATAAATCATATTCACCCGCTGTCAGGAAGAATTTGAACATATAGTTCCTTTTGGTCTTTTTGTTCTTACGGCCTGAGCTTTGAATCCATTGCGGAATGTGCGATGATAATCACAGTCAAGCGAGGTGAACGCGAGTGCGAATCAAAACGCTGCCCCTCAGTTTCCTGCTGGCCGCCGCCTTGCTCGCGGCAGCGTGCGCCCCGAAAGCCGCCGACCACGAACAGGTCGGGGAGAACGACAAGATCATCATCCGCTTTTCGCATGTGGTGGGCGAGGACACGCCAAAAGGACAAGCTGCCCGTTTGTTCGCAAAGCTCATGAAGGAACGGACCAACGGCAAGGTCGAAGTGCAGGTGTTCTCAAACGGTTCCCTGTACAAAGATTCGGAGGAACTGGAAGCCCTGCAACAAGGTCGCATTCAGATCATCGCCCCGACCTTGTCCAAGCTCACCCACATCGTGCCGGAGCTGGGTGCCTTCGATCTTCCCTATCTGTATTCCGACCTGGAAGGGTATCACAGAGTACTGGACGGCACGATCGGCGAGCGGATTGCCAAATCCCTGGAGCAAAACAACATGGTGGTTCTCGGCTTCTGGGACAACGGATTCAAACAATTTACGAACAACGTCCGCCCGATCCGAACGCCCCAGGATCTGGCAGGAACCACGATGCGGATTATGCCGAGCGCCGTCCTCAACCACCAGTTCACCCTGCTGCAGGTGCATCCTGTTGAAATCAATTTCAACGACGTGTACGCCGCACTTGAAAAAGGCACCATCGACGGCGAGGAAAACACGATTTCCAACATTTACACCAAGCGGTTCTACCGGGTGCAAAAATACATGACCCTCAGCGGTCACGGCTACCTCGGCTATCTCGTGGTGATCGACAAAAAATTCTGGAACCGTTTGTCGCCGGATCTCCAGCGGACAATCGCGCAAACGAT
The DNA here is from genome assembly GCF_058273125.1 of Effusibacillus sp. SKA8. Taxonomy (NCBI): domain Bacteria; kingdom Bacillati; phylum Bacillota; class Bacilli; order Caryophanales; family Alicyclobacillaceae; genus Effusibacillus; species Effusibacillus sp. SKA8. The sequence continues at coordinate 170,377 of NZ_JBZCSF010000003.1, forward strand.
GGACGAAGTCACCAACTGGGAAAGAACCCAGGCCGGCAAAATCGAACAGGTCCAATTGCGGGAAATTTACAACTGCGACTGCATCCGCATCGACACGCTGAGCGACGCTGAAAAAGCGGACTGGAAACGGTTTTACCAGCCGCTTTACCGGGAAATGGAACAAAAGCTCGGTCAAGAATTTTTTAGGGAGCTTGGCTTATGAGACAAAGTCGCCTGAAAATGCGAACCAGAATCGCCATTACAGTTTCGGTTATCGTCTTTTTGTCGGTAATCGGCGGCAGCTTCGGCATGATCAACCGCATGACCCAAGCGTACGAACAGGAATTGGGAAAAAGGGTGATGGCAATCGGGCAATCCCTCGCCCAATCCCCCAGCCTGCGGGAAGGGTTGCGAAACCCGGAAGGGTGGCGGATCATCCAGCCGATTGCCGAACGCGTCCGGCTTGCCACCGACGTGGAATATGTGGTTGTGTTTGACATGGACAAGGTGCGGTACTCGCATCCCCTGGAAAGTCAAATCGGCACCCGCTTCGAAGGGGGCGACGAAGGCCCTTCCCTGACGGAACAGTCTTATGTGTCAAGGGCGCAAGGAGTCAAGGGGGACTCGATCCGCGCCTTCGTTCCGGTGATGGATGAAGAGGGAGCAAAACAGCTCGGCGTTGTGGTCGTCGGCGCCCTTGTGCCGTCATTTCTGCAGATCGCGTGGGAATACCGGCTGAACTTGTACCTTCCGTTGCTGCTGGGAACCTTTTTCGGGATACTCGGCGCCGTTTGGGTGGCCAACCGGATCAAGCGGCAGATGTTCAACATGGAGCCGCTTGACATCGCCCGTTTGTTTGAAGAACGGGAAGCGGTGATCGAGTCGATTGCGGAGGGAATCATCGCGATCGACCGCAATGAACGGATCACCGTATTCAACAAACAAGCCGCCCGCATGATGAACATCACGCAGGAGGTGATCGGCAAACCGGTGCGGGAAGTGATTCCGGACAGCCGCCTGCCGGACGTGCTTCACGACGGCAAGCCGCAATACCATCAACTCCGGAGAATCAACGATACCGTGATCTTGTCGAACCGGGTTCCGATCATTGTAAACGGCAAAGTCCTGGGGGCAATGTCCACTTTTCAGGACCGGACAGAAGTGTACCAGCTCGCGGAGGAACTGACGGGGGTCAAAAAATTCATCGACGCGCTGCGTGCCCAAAACCACGAATATTTAAACAAACTGCATACCATCGCCGGCCTGATTCAACTGCAGCGGTATGAAGAAGTGGTGGAAAAGATTCTGAGCTTTAACGAAGAGAAGGAAACGGAAACCCACTTCCTGACCCAACGAATCAGTGATTACAGCATATCGGGGCTGATTTTGGGCAAGATCAGCCATGCCAGGGAACAAGGCGTCGAATTGACGGTCGATCCGCGTTCCTCTTTGCCGGTGCTGCCCGCCAACATCAAGGAATCCGACTTGTTGCTGGTGTTGGGAAATCTGCTGGAAAACGCGATCTACGCAGCCGGCAAAGCGGACCGGCCCGACAAGCAGGTCTCCCTGTTCCTCGAAGGCAATGAAGACGGGGTCGAAATCCGCGTCAGTGATAACGGAATTGGCATGACGCCCGAGGTGCGGAACAAAATCTTCGACTACGGTTTCACGACAAAAGGCGCCGGGGGACAAGGCATCGGACTGTATCTCGTCAAGCAGTTTGTCGACTTGCACGGCGGCGAAATTATCGTGGAATCCGAAACGGGGCAAGGCTCCGCATTCACTGTCATATTGCCCGGACCTGAATGGGAAATGGAGTGAACAAACCGATGGAACCAATCCGTCTTGTCATCGTCGAAGACGACCCGATGGTCATGGAAGTCAACGCGGAATTCGTGTCGCGGATCGACGGCTATCAACTGGTGGGGAAAGCTTTCAGCGGCGCTGAGGCGTGGAAAGTCATCGCGGAAACCGATCCAGATCTGGTGCTGTTGGATTACTTTTTGCATGATACGGACGGATTGGCGGTTCTGAAGGAGATCCGCCGGCGGGAGCTTCCCGTTGACGTGATCCTTGTCACCGCCAACCGGGATCCCCAACATATCCAGCAAATCTTGCGTTTCGGGGCGGTGGACTACATTTTCAAGCCGTTTCGCTTTGAACGGATTCGCACCGCCCTCGACCAGTACCGGTACATGCATAAAAAACTGCAGGAAAATCGCCATCTGGAGCAGGCGGACATGGACGTGATCACCGGGATCCGCCAGCACGACTCCACCCGCAGCGGGGGAACCCTCCTGCCAAAAGGGTTGAACGATCATACGCTGCAGCAGATTCTCAACTACTTGACGGCACAAGACCATCCCGTATCGGCTGAGGAAGTGGCCGCCGGAACCGGCCTTGCCCGGGTCACCGTCCGCCGCTATCTCGAATACCTGCAAAAAAAGGGGGAAATTCAGCTCGAGGTGCAATACGGCTCGATCGGCCGCCCGGTCAACCGCTATAAAAAATAAAGCAACCTGCCGATGAACCGCCGGGATTGAAAAAGAGCATATGCAACGCATATGCCCTTTTTTATTTTGCACCTGCCGGTTACAGTTTGCGCAGGATTTCAAACAGTTCTTCGTTGTCCGGCTGTTCCCCGATCGGGTGAACATCGATAAAGCGGATGATCCCCTCTTTGTCGATGATGAACAGCGCACGCTCGGTAGCGCCGTATGCCGGTTCGTCCGGATTTTCGCGGAGTACGCCGTACTTTTTGGCGACTTCGCCGTGCGGATAGAAGTCGGAGCACAGCGGATAACTGATGCCGCCAATCGATTTTTGCCAAGCTTCGTGGCTTGGAATGCTGTCTACACTAATACCCAAAACTTGGGTATCATACTCTTCGAACTTGGACAGATCGTCCTCGTACGAAGGCATCTGAGCACCTCAGACCGGCGTCCAATCGAGGGGATAGAACGCGATGAATACGTTTTTCTTGCCAAGGTAGTCGGACAGCTTGACGGTGCGGTCACCGTGCGCCTTCAGCGTAAAGTCAGGCGCCTTGTCGCCGACTTTCAAGGTTTTTGTTTCCGTAGCACCTTTTGGCATTTTCATTCCCTCCTCAACAACAGTATATAGTGGGCTTTCCCGTATGTTATTGTATACCAACCAAGGAAAAAGCTCAATCTGGAGTACGTATTTTTTTAAAATCATTCAAAATTAGGCAAGAGCGAGAATTGCCCCCTCTTCTCAATTCGCTTTTCGACAAACATGTTCACGCCTCCCCCCTTCCCGCTCTTCTGTAAAGTCTGGACAAAAATACAATTTTATACATACTTATGGTATAGTAAATGAAATAAAGCGAGGAGGAAACCGGCATTGGAATCGTCTGCAATCACAGCCGTACATAATCTGCTTTTACTCACGGTCATCATTTTTGTAACAGGCATGTTTGCCGGCAAGTTAGCACATTATCTAAGAGTTCCTGATGTCGCTATTTATATTCTCGCGGGTGTAGTCGCGGGTCCTTTGTTAAACCTGGTCCGATTGCCTGCGGATTCAACCGCGAATCAGTTCATTATGATTTTAGGGGCATCGTTAATCTTATTTGATGGAGGAAGAGCCATACGTTTTCAAGTTCTGAGAGAAGTATGGCCTACGATTCTGCTTCTAGCGGTCCCGGGTGTTGTCATCACCGCGGCTATTACAGCGGTAGCCGCCGTTTACTTCTTGCAATTACCCGCAATTTACGCATGGCTGTTGGCAAGCATCATCGCCTCAACCGATCCGGCGACTTTAATCCCTGTATTCCGGCAAGTGAAAATCGATGAGCGGGTAAAACAGACGGTGGAAAGTGAAAGCGCATTTAATGATGCGACCGGTTCCATACTGACCTTTACGGTTTTGACATTGGCGGCGGGGACGCAAACATTCTCATTCTCTGACACAATTCTCGATTTTATAAAAATGGCGCTTGGAGGAATCGGGGTAGGCTTGGTAATCGGGTGGTTGTCAGCCGTCTTCATATCGGAGAACCGGTACGGATTCTTTCGGGAGTATCCGGCTGTAGCTTATACAACTTCTGCAATCGCTTCTTACGTGATTGCGGATCTGTTTCATTTTTCAGGGTTTATGGCGACGTTTATCGCCGGCGTCATGCTGGGCAATCATAATTCGCTTCGTTTGCCAGTCAGCGATCACAAACTCAATACAGTGGCGCATTTTTATGATGGAATTACATTAATGATGCGGATGCTGATTTTTGTCTTGTTAGGTTCTCAAGTAAACTTTGCAACGCTTTCATCTTACTGGTTGCCCGGTCTTGCCGTAGTGGCGATCTTTATGCTGGTGGCGCGACCGCTCACGGTCATCACCAGTACGCTCCCGGACCGAAAAGCCAAGTGGAAATGGAATGAGATTCTATTCATGTTTTGGGTGCGGGAAACCGGCGTCATCCCCGCCGCCCTTCTCGGAATCATCGCCGGAACCGGAATAGCGCATATGGATGCAATAGCCGCTGTTGCCTTCTTGGCAATTTTGATCACGATCGTACTGCAAGCGAGTACAACCGGATGGGTAGCAGGGAGGTTGGGAATTACCGTAAATCATTCCGACGTATCGAGGCGCCGTTCGTAAAAGTTTGAGTCCCTTCTCAACAAAAGAAGGGACTCTTTTTATTCCTCTGAACTTTCCAGATACGCGGGCAGCACGGCCAGCCCCAACTCCTGCGCCACATGGTATTGGGCGATGCCGCGCCGCAAGATGTACGATCCGTCATCCTGCCGGCGAACCTGAATCGGATCCAAGGGTTCGCCGTTCCGGATTCGCATTTTTAAATTCCTGATTTTGTATTCGCTTACATAGTATCCCTGGAAAACAGCCGGCAACGTAACCGCATCCAGCCGAATCTCAATGAGTTCCGTCGGCGGCACGTTGGAATCCATTGCGCTCTGGCCAGCGGTTTTGTCTGTCACGTCCCTGTCTTTTAGTTCCGCAATCTCGTTTTCAAACTTCGCCAGCCGCTCTTTCAGCGATTGGATTTCCCTTTTTAGGGAAGCGATTTCATTTTGGAGCCCCTGCTCGCTAGAACGCCGGTAATTTTCAATCAAACGTCGGTATTCGACCCGGTCGGCAGCGGCAAGGTTCTCCAAAAAAATATAATAAGGGCTTCCGCGCCTGCCTCCTCCTTCCGCCTTCAATTTGCCTTCAATAATGTCTTTCCGCACAACTTGGGGCGAGAGTCCGGTTCGCCTGGCCAATTCATTGACGCTCAACTTTTCCGAGTCCTTTCCGCCCGGATGGCCGTGTATCCCGTTTTTCAAAAGCCGACGGGCCAGTTGCTGATACTGAATGCGTTCCGCATTTTGCAAATCCGCGACCCGGATCCTGGTCGGGTTTCCTCTGCCTCTGCTGCCGGGGGCCGCGATGGGAAGTTTGCCGGCTTTTATGTCAAGTCGAATCGTCGCTGTGGAAACTCCTGCCATACGGGAAAGTTCATAAATTGTAACAAATTCCACATTCACTCCTCCCGTTCAATATAAATAATTTATTCTAAATATATGATTTTTTTAAAAATTTGTCTATCTTCTTTTGGCGAATCCCTATTTCTTGCCATATATCAGCCAAAGGGAGACAAACATCAACGCCACGCCGGCAATCCTTTGCCAATCGACCGGCCGCGCCGGAATCCCAAACCAGCCGAAATGATCGATCAACAGCCCGATTGCCAATTGCCCGGCCAAAGCCGCCACCATTACGGTCATCACACCGATGCGCGGCACTCCGACAATGATCGTCGTGACGTAAATGGCGCCCAAAAGACCGCCGAGCCACTGCCACCAAGGAACGTGAACCACTTCGCGCAAGTTTCCTTTTCCAAAAACAGCCACAATCAGCAACAGTGTCGTCAATCCGACGGAAAACGACACTGCTGCCGACTCCAGCACGCCGACTTTTCTGGACAGCGCGGCATTAATCGGCGACTGAAACCCGATCGTTACGCCGGCCACCACCATCATCCCTACAAACAACCATTGTTGCATTCGAGTCACTCCCCCACTCTGCTTTGTGTAATTGGCGAACCTGTGATAATATCCCTGTTAAGCCTACCCGGAAGGCAGGTCGTCACATGAAAACGAAACGTTCTTGGATTGAATATACCATTCCTCCCGAACTAGAGGGAGCGCTTTTGCAGGAGATTCTGACCGGTCCGATGGGGGTTTCCCGGCGGATGATCCAGAAGCTGACCCGCAGCAGGGGAATTTTGTATAACGGCAAGCCCGCTTTTCTCAAGCGGCCGGTGAAAAAAGGGCATGTGGTGCAAGTCGCCGCCGAAGTGTCGGCGCGGCAGTCCCTGGTGCCTGAGCAAATTCCGTTTGACATTTTGTATGAGGATGAAGACATCCTGGTCGTCAACAAACCGGCAGGGATCAACGTGCATCCGGTTCAGCCGGGCCAGATGGGAACTCTGGCCAACGGAATCGCCTGGCACTGGCAAGCGCAAGGCTTGACGCTGCCGGTTCGGCCGGTTCACCGCTTAGACCGGGACACATCGGGCATCCTGATCGTCGGCAGATCCGCCTTTGCTCACCAGCATCTCGACCGGCAATTGCGGGAACGGAAACTGGCACGGGTCTATCTGGCCTTGGCGGAAGGGGAACTACAGGAGAAAACGGGGACACTTGCTTATCCCATCGGGAAAGATCCCCTCAATCCGGCGAAACGCAAAGTCAGAGAAGACGGGGACTCGGCGGTGACTCATTTTGCGGTGAAAGAAAAGCTGGCAGGGGCCAGTTTGTTGGAATTGACTTTGGAAACGGGGAGGACGCACCAGATTCGGGTGCATTTGGCTCACCACGGGCATCCGATCTTGGGGGACAGGCAGTACGGACGGGCTTCCGCTTTGATCAAACGCCAAGCTTTGCACGCCTCCCGTTTATCCTTCAGCCACCCGCGCACGGGGAAACGGATGGAATTGGAAGCGCCGCTTGCCGAGGATATCGCTGCGGCATTGGAGCGATTGCGAAAGGGGGAGTTGGGGTCACTCCCGTGATTTTGAACGGACCGGACACTCGGCCTCTTCCGCCACGCGTTCGCAGACGCTGCCCGGCAGAAAGGAAAACGCTAATTTTTCTCAACCGTGTACGCGGTTCCGGGAGAAACCGGTTTTTTCTGGACGATCGCAAAATCCCGGATTTCAATCGATCCCAAAAAATCCCGTTCGATTTGAGCCTGTGCGAAAATGAACGCTTTTTCGTCCGAATCGGCCAGCACGATCACCGCGACCGGCGGAAACCCGCTGCCTGACGCTTCAACCCGGTACAAAAACATCGTCACCTCTCCTTTCTGTCTTGTATATAGTTGGGGTTCCGGTATATGATCATTACTGTAGTTATAGCGAGCCGGTTTGTAAAGACTTTCCTATCCCGTTTTTCTACATTCCCGTTTTCGTTCTGGGGGATCTGCCGTGTCGGAAAACAATCGTTTGATCGGATGGCTGTTGGGAGCCGCATTCGCGGTCCGCCTTCCGTTTTTCGCTTGTTCTCCCGGTCGCCCAGAAGCAAGACACCGGCCGGATCTTAGAGAGGAGGATATGCATGAGCTCCGACACACTGGTGATTATTCCGGCTTATAACGAAGAAAAAAGCATCGCTCATGTGATCCGTTCCATCCGCCAACATGTACCGGAAGCCGATATCGTGGTTGTCAACGACGGTTCCCGCGACCGCACGGCCGAAGTTGCCCGGCAGGCCGGTGCAACCGTTTTGAACCTCCCGTTTAACGTCGGGATCGGCGGCGGCATGCAGACCGGATACCTGTACGCTCACAAAAACGGATACCAATATGCGGTCCAGATTGACGCGGACGGCCAACACGACCCCGCCGACCTGCCCCGCCTTTTGCGGCATGCGAAAAACGGGGATGGCGACATGATTCTCGGCTCCCGCTATGTGGAACGGACCGCCTACAAATCCTCTTTTATGCGCCGCGTCGGGATGCTCTTTTTCTCCGGTCTGGTGACGGTTCTTGCCGGACAAGCAGTCAAGGACACCACAAGCGGTTACCGAGTTGTCAACAAGCGGCTAATCGATCTGTTCAGTTCCTATTACCCGACCGATTACCCGGAAGTCGAGGCGATTGTGTATCTGAAACGGCAGGGATACACACTTTTGGAAGTGCCGACGGAAATGCGCGAGCGGCAGGCCGGGACTTCCTCGATTACGCCGCTGAAATCCGTTTATTACATGGTCAAGGTTGCGCTTGCCCTGTTCATGAACGTGCTGCGTTACCCGAAAGCGAGGGAGCAGGCATGAACGTCTACTGGTTTTCCCTTTTGTTTTCGGTTGGATTCATTCTTGTCGTACTCGACCTGGTGCGCCGCCAGCGGTTGAAAGAACAGTATTCCCTGTTGTGGCTGCTTGTCGGCGCCGGTTTTGTGATCGTCTCGTCCAACACCGCGGTGCTGGAATGGTTGGCGGCCATGTTGGACATCAAATACGCGCCCGCCGTTTTGTTTTTGCTCGGGCTGATTTTTTGCTTTGCCCTGATCCTGCACTTGACCGTTGTCGCTTCCCGGCTTTCGGACCGCGTTCTGCGCCTGACGCAGGAACTGACCGTCCTGAAAGCCGAACTGGAAAAAAGGAATCTGAACGATTTGAATCCCCGCCTGCAACCTCCCGCCGAAAGGAAAGAAAACGTTCGATGAATTACGTGTTTCTGTTGGCAAATATCCTGTTGCTTGTGGCCGGACAATTTTTTTTCAAACTCGGTCTGGAGCGGATCGGCGGCGTAACGGTCGACAATCTCTGGAAAGCGTTTTTATCCCCGCATGTCATTTTCGGGCTGTTCTTGTACGTCCTGGCGACAGGCCTGTGGTTTGTCGCACTGTCCCGCATGAGTTTGAGCATCGCTTATCCCTTGCAGAGTCTCGCTTACGTGTTCGGTGTGGTGATCGCCTGGGGATTGTTTCAGGAAACCGTTCCGTTAACCCGCTGGATCGGCGTTTTGGTCATTCTGATCGGAGTGACTTTGGTCGCCTGGGAATAACGGCTCTTGAGACAGGAGTATACCGGTCTTCTGTCGAAATAGGAAATACTGCCGCAAGGCAGCGAAACGAAGCACGGCAGGACAAACACTGAATTGGGGGAATTCTTATGCAATGGGTACGCAATCGAAAAACATCCGCAAAGATCATTGGACTCGTGTTAATTATGGCCGTTTTCATGTCATTGGTCGGATATACCGGTTATAAATATTTGCAAAAAGCGAATACGACTACATATGACATGTACCAAAACAACTTGCTGCCGATCAAATGGATCAACGCGGCCCGCGCCAACACCCGGGCCAACGAGGCGGTGGCGCTCGAACTTATTTTGGCCAATGATCCTTCCAAACAGCAGGAACACCTCAAAGAAATAAACTCGCGAACCGAAGAAGTTAACAAGCTGCTGTCCGATTACGAAAAAACCGATCTGACACCGTTTGAAAAAGAAAAATACGAAGAAATAAAGAAAGAACTCGCCGCATACCGGGAACAGCGCAGCCGTTTCATCCAACTGGCGCTGGAAGGCAAACAGGCGGAAGCGTTGCAGGGATTTCATGCCGCATCCGCCACTTTGGACAGGGTGAACAACGCCTTGCAAGAATTGGCCGATTACAATGACAAATCGGCGGAAGAAATGAAAGCGCAAAGCGAGGCCGATGCCGTAGTTGCCAACAGAATTATGACCACAACCATTCTCGCAACGGTCGCCCTGGCCGTTGTATTGGGCTGGTTCATCGCCCGGATGATCGCGCATCCCCTGACGAAAGTCGCAGAGATCGCCGACCGGGTGTCCGTCGGCGATCTGAATGTGGAGAGCCTCCGCATCGATTCGAAGGACGAAATCGGCCAACTGGCTTCGGCTGTGAACAAAATGGTGGAAAATCTGCGCAATCTGATCCGGGAAGTGAAAGAAACGGCGGATCATCTAGCAAGTTCGGCGGAAGAACTGTCTGCGACATCCGAACAAACCGGCAAGGCGACGGAACAAATCGCCCTGACGATCCAAGAAGTCGCCACCGGCGCCGAAAAACAAGCCAAAACCGTGGAGGAAACTTCCAAGATCATTTCCGACATGTCCACCGGCGTCGAACAAATCGCCGCCAACGCCCAGAGTGTGACCATGGCTTCCCTGCAAGCTTCCGAAACCGCCAAGGAAGGAAACCGGGCGGTTACAACGGCGGTCAGCCAGATGAACTCCATCAGCGATACGGTTACCGAGCTGGCGGGGATGATTAAGGGACTTGGTGAACGTTCGCGGGAGATCGGGCAAATCGTGGAAGTCATTACGGCAATTGCGGAGCAAACCAACCTGTTGGCGCTAAACGCGGCGATCGAAGCGGCCCGGGCGGGCGAACACGGGCGGGGGTTTGCGGTGGTGGCCGATGAAGTGCGCAAACTCGCCGAACAATCGGCGCAATCCGCCCAACAAATCGCGGAATTGATCGGCAATATCCAAAACGAAACCACGCGGGCGGTGCGGTCAATGGAAAAAGGGACCAAAGAAGTCTCCATCGGAATCGAGGTTGTAAACACCGCCGGCCGCTCATTCCAAGAGATTCAGGGTTCCGTCGACCATGTCGCCGCCCAAATCGAAGAAGTTTCCGCCGCCGTGGAGGAAATGTCGGCCGGTTCGCAACAGGTGGTGCAGTCTGTTCGCCTGATTACGGAAGTGGCTGGAACCACCGCAGCGGGCACGCAAAACGTATCTGCTGCCGCGGAGGAACAATTAGCCTCGATGGAGGAGATTTCTGCATCCGCCTCCTCCCTGGCGCAAACTGCCGAAAGATTGCAAAGTCTGGTCGCCAATTTCAAAATATAGTCTTCCCCGCAGTCGTGACATTTGCCCGGCATTCGGCATAGAATGCTCCAAATCCCTTTTCATCAGGGCTGTCTGGAGCTGCAAAAACCGTTGCGAGGTGAATGTATACGATGTGCGGACTTACTGGATGGATCGATTGGAACCAGGACCTAATCAGGCAAAAATCGGTCCTGGAAGCCATGACGCATACACTGCAAAATCGCGGTCCGGATGCGGCAGGATACTGGATTTCCACGCATGCCGCCCTCGGTCATCGCCGGCTGGTTGTTGTCGACCCGGAGGGCGGCACGCAGCCGATGACCTGCAGCCGGGGCGACCGCTCCTACACGATCGTTTACAACGGAGAACTGTACAACACGGAGGATCTTCGGCGGGAATTAAAGACGCGGGGCCATGTGTTCCGCTCCCACTCCGACACCGAAGTCCTTCTGACTTCCTACATCGAATGGGGAGCGGACTGCGTTGGGAAACTCAACGGAATTTTCGCCTTTGCCATCTGGACGGAACCGGAGCAGCACCTGTTTCTCGCCCGTGACCGGCTGGGCGTGAAACCTCTTTTTTACGCGGAAAAACCCGGTGCTTTCCTGTTCGGTTCCGAATTAAAAGCTCTGCTTGCCCACCCCTCCGTGGAACCTGCGGTGGACGCGGAAGGGCTGGCCGAAATTTTTGCGCTGGGACCGTCCCGCACTCCCGGACACGGCGTTTTCCGGGGAATCAGGGAATTGCGGCCCGGGCACTGCATGACTTATGACCGGAACGGACTTTCGATCCGCCGGTATTGGAAACTGGAGAGCCGTCCCCACGAAGACGATCTCGACACAACCGCGGAAAAAGTGCGGGAGCTTTTGATCGATTCCATCGAGCGCCAGTTGGTGTCGGACGTTCCAATCGGCACCCTGCTCTCGGGCGGGCTCGATTCCAGCGCCATCACCGCCGTTGCGGCTCTCGCCTTTCAACGTGAGGGACGCGGGAAGCTCGACACCTATAGCATCGACTACACCGACAATGAGGTATATTTTAAAGCCCATGAATTCCAGCCGAATTCCGACGCCCCTTGGGTGAAACGGGTATCCGGGCATTTCGACACGAACCACCGCTCGATCGTGATCGATACGCCGGAGCTGGTCGAAGCTTTGCGGACGGCCGTGGTTGCGCGGGATCTGCCGGGCCAGGTGGACGTGGATTCTTCGCTTTACCTTTTCGCCCGCGAGATCAAGAAAAACACGACGGTGGTATTATCAGGCGAATGCGCCGACGAACTGTTCGGCGGGTATCCATGGTTTCACAAGGAGGAGGCGATGTACGCCAACACCTTCCCCTGGCTGCGCAAGACGCGGGAACGGACACAATTGCTGAACCCCGAGCTGGTTGAGCGGATCCAACCGGAAGAGTACGTGGCCCGCCGTTACGAAGAAACGCTTGCCGAAGTCCCCCGCCTGCCGGGAGAAGCTCCCCTGGCAGCCCGCAGGCGTGAAATGTTTTATCTGAACATCTGCTGGTTCATGGCGCAACTGCTCGACCGGAAAGACCGCATGACAATGGCGGCAAGCCTGGAAGGCCGGGTGCCCTTCTGCGATCACCGGCTGGTCGAATACGTGTGGAACATTCCCTGGGAGATGAAAAGCTGCGACGGTCGGGAAAAAGGCATCATCCGCCGGGCACTTCGCGGCATTCTGCCGGAGGATGTTCTCGACCGGAAAAAAAGCCCTTACCCGAAGACGCACAATCCCGCCTACACAAATGCGGTCCGCCGCTGGCTGACCGATATTCTGGAAGATCCGTCCTCTCCCCTGCTGGAATTGATCGATGTCAAAGCCGTCCGCACCCTCATCCGGACGGATGCGGATGCCACGCACCTGCCCTGGTACGGCCAGCTCATGAGCGTTCCACAAATGTACGCGTATCTGGCGCAAGTCGATACATGGTTGCGGGAGTATCGGGTGCGGATTGGATAGATTTTCCGCTCTACCCTTACCTTATCCTTACATCGCTTTTTTGCGGACCCAGGCGCCAACAGAGTCAATCAACCAGACAATCACCATGATCATCAGGATTTCACTCAGCACCGCTTTATAGTTGAACACTTTAAAATCGAGGAACAGCATGTTACCGATTCCGCCCGCTCCGATGAATCCCAGGATCAGCGAGGTGCGGATGCCAACTTCCAAACGATAAAAGTACTGAGACAAAACGTTTGGCAAAATGTCAGGAAGAATCGCAAAGCGAATCACATGAAGCCGGTTGCCGCCAGCCGCCACAACCGCCTCCTGCGTTTCTTCATCAGAAGCTTCCACCAGTTCCGATACCAGTTTTCCCAGCACTCCCACATTATGGATCAAAATCGCCAATACACCGGCTGGCGGCCCCAGTCCGATCGTCGGAATAAAAACCAGCCCCCACACGATCTCCGGAACGGAACGGATAAAGCCCAAAACGCCCCGCAGGGCACCGGAAATCCCCGGTATTCCCGTGTTGCGTGCCGCCAGAAAGCTGAATGGGAGTGCGGCAAGCAACGCAAAAAAAGTTCCGCTAACGGCGATCTGCAACGTCAAAAACGATTGATTGACCCCCTCTCCCAGCACCGACAGATCGGGCGGGAGCCAATCCCGCCACACAAACCGGATGGTGTTGTCAATGTCAAGGAAATCGGACAGCTTCAGTTGAACGCCGCGCACGCTCCATATGACCATCAAAAGAAGCGCGGCGAACAGCAAAATTCGCCGCACAAGCTGAACTTTTGGCAACAAACCCCATCACCGCCGCTTATTTGAGACGTCCTTCCGCTTCCGCAACAGCCCGGATGGCAGCATAGTCCTCGTCCTTTGTGACCACAAAACCGTCAGCTGCAAACGCGTCCAAAATGTCCTTATCTTGAATCTGCACGAATGCGTCCTGAAGTTTCTTCACCATGTCGTCGCTGACATCTTTGTTGACTGCAAACGGGTACTGGAAGAGTTGGTCGGATTTCCAGATGATCTTGAAGTCTTCTTTCTTGATTGTGCCTTTTTCGATCATTTTTTCGAAATACGCCGAGTCAATGGCACCGGCGTCAATTTTTTTCGCTTCGACGGACTTTGCGGTCACGTCATGGGAGCCCGTGTAATTCACTTCCTTAAACTTGTGGTTTGTACGGTCCGTGAACACACCTCTTTTTCGCAATTCCGCCCCCGGTACAAGCGAACCGGACGTGGAGTTCTGATCGCCAAAAGCAAATTTGATGTCCTGCGAGTTGGCAACCAGATCGTCAAGCGTGTTCAGCTTCGAATCGGAGGAAACGATGATGTAGGAATAGTAATACGGTTTTCCGCCATTCGTGGTACGGGCCACAACCGGCTTGGCTCCGCTCTTGTGGTGGGCGATCACGTAGGTGAGCGGTCCCAGGTAAGCCATCTGGATTTTGCCGGAATTGAGCGCCTCCACAACCCCGTTGTAATCCGGGTACGCGTTTACCACCACGTTTTGGCCGATTTTTTCAGACAAGTATTTTTGCATTTTTTCTTTGGACTGTTCGCTGAATTTCGTCTCGGCAGGGATCACCCCCACCAGGAAGTCTTTTCTTTCCGTTTTATCCGTCGGCGGAGTCGAAGTTGCACCCTGCGGCTTGGTCGCTCCACCGCAGGCAGCCGCAACCAACGACAGAATCAATGTCATCACGAGCACCAGCAAACGATTGCGTTTCATAAAACACCTTCCCCGGCAAACTGAAATCGGATGCAACACACAAAAGATTATACATTCTATTACTTTCGGTTTGCAAGTGGTAGCCGGTTTACGTGAGTGATTGCGGGATCTTGAGTTACCTTATGCAATTTGGTATATTGAAAAATGCGTTGGTCATACGCCGACAAAAGACAGAACGACAAAAGACAGAACTCTGGAGGCGGATGGGGTACTGGTGTCCCTCCCGGTCTTCAAAACCGAGTGTGCGGCACGGGGTGTCGCAGGTGGGTTCGATTCCCACACGCTTCCGCCATTTAATCAGGTTTTCAGGGTCACGCGCCGTTATAAACCAACACGCGCTTCTACAAACATGATGAAAATCAGCGCACCTCTGTAATATACAGAGCCGGCATTTTGGTATTTATTGTTTTCTCCACTTTACACGTCTTTTCATCGGCAACCGTCAGTTGGCTATCCAGGTCACTTCCTACGTATAGCTTATAATCGTGGGATGCAAGAGAAGCTGCCCTGAAACGATCCTGTTAAAACGTCAACCTGAAATGTGCTTATATCAATTTTACTTAATGGATTTTGAATGGGTAACCGACTCCCCAATTCATAAAAATGGGTTACAAAAATGCTTTTCCCATCTGTTGATCCGTTTTGAAGCAGAAGTTTGATCATACGGTCCTAGATTGAATCATAGATTCCGATCCGGGTAATGTCTATTTTCCCGTCTTTTCAATGCCTGGGCCGGGTCCATGACATATTTGGTTCCAAATTGATAGAGATGGATGGGGCTAAACGGTGAAGTGGATTGTTTTTTCAAATCAGTATCTTCTACATACAAAAGACCCAGAAACTTTTGTTCGGGTGAATATCCAGGGACTACGATCCTTTTTTCTCTTTAATGATGCGCTAACGGCAAAAGATAATACAAACTTTTGAATCATTTTCAAGGTAATCCTCAAAACATTTTAAATACCAACCGGATGGTAAATAAAATATAATGTGATCATACCGGGGCAGTCAATATTTCCCTGACGGCATCTCATTAGCGATATGAAATTTTAGTGTGGTACAATAACATTACTTGTTAATTTGCTTAACCGCAAGACGCAGTTTTCAGGAGGTTGCAATGGAAAAGAGGACCAAACACCAGATAAAGCGGGATCTATCCTACCGGAGATTCATGCAAGCGGCCCTGAAAATGTTCGCCGAAAAAGGATATGAAAAAGCGTCCATCGAAGATATCGCCAAGGAGGCTGGCTATACCAAAGGGGCATTTTACGTGCATTTTGACAGCAAAGAGGAATTGTTTCTCAAACTGATGGAGAATCGGTTGGAAAATTTTAAGCAGAAGTTTTTCGATTCTTATACTCCTGAAGAGGATTTGGAAAAAAGCGTACGAAGAGGCGTGGCGCTTTTTATCGAACTCACCCGGGAAGACAAATGGGCTCCCATTTATTTTGAGTTCTGTGTGAACGCCATCCGAAATGAAGAAATAAAACGACAAATGACCATTCATTATCAGAACTGGGTCGATATGCTCATTTCGATCTTTAAACAGTTTCCGCAATTCAGGAACATTGCGGATCCTGACATGCGGCAAACGGCTGCCGCCATGATTGCCACGCTTGACGGGTACCATCTTTACAATTCGATCGCTTTGGCTTCCATTGACCAGAAATTGATTGGCGATCTCATCATCAAATTGCTATTATCGCTGCAACACAGGTAGGGAAGGCAGAATCGCCTTCCCGTCCCGTCTTTTTACTTTCTGTTCAAATGTTTTTTGTACATTTGTTTATTGTACATTCGCATTTACCAATTT
>NZ_JBZCSF010000030.1:0-3001 GCF_058273125.1 Effusibacillus sp. SKA8
ACAGTTAATTGAAGAGCCTTGTAAGGGTTTTCTGTGAGCAACATAATAACAGGTTGAACTAAAGTTCGCACTCCAGAAAGAAAAATTTTTTGTTTATTCGACTTAAAAAATCTTATAGTTTTGCAATATGTTTATTGCCACACAAACTACTAGATTTTTTAAGGAGGCAATGAAATGAATAAGCAGGAAGAAAAAGTAAGAGCAAGATTAGAGGAACATATGGATGTGGGGATGTCTGTTCTTGGAATGGAGTGTCGAATAGGGTTATTGATTCGTCATTTGGAAACCTACGTTAGTTCTCTGAATGAGGAACAAAAGAGAGAGGTTGATATCTCACACCTAATCAACCACTTTGACATGAGGCATAAGTTCTACTATTTGCTAAGGGTATATCTTGAAATGGTTATCATACATGAAGATTTTAGCAATAAAAAGAAAATTATTGATTCTATTATTGAGACCGGAAAAGCAATTTTCGATGACAATGTTACTATAAAATTTCCTGAAGGTAAAGATATCCCGCAAATTATAAACAGTGCTTTGAAGGAATTAGATTTAACATCTTTTATTGGGCTAATGTTAATAGCCTTTGAAGAAGGGAGTGATATTGATATCCTTATGAATTACAAGGTAGTATTCGGTGATTTTGGGGCTTAATACTTGTAAAAACCCATATTCAGGTAATATAGTAAAAATCACGCCAAGGAAACACAACAAGCTAAGAATTGAAAAAAGGGGTTTGCAACATGAACCATGTAGATAAGACTGCTCTCATCATTCCTACACAGGAAGAACTTAAAAAACTTGAAGCAGCCAGAACACTTGCGAACCTTATTATGAAATATGCTGAAAAAATGTTTAAGGAAAAATAACAAGAAAAATGCGGATAGGTGCTGGCTATGTACCTATCCCTTTTCTTAATTGGGGAGGATGCCATATGGAAAAGGTAAAATATGCTGCAATTTATACGCGAGTTAGTACAGAAGAACAAAGAAATGAAGGATGCTCACTTGAAGCCCAACAAGAAGAACTTGTTAACTATGCACAAAGAAAGGGGTACACGATCTATGATGTGTACTCTGATGGTGGATATTCGGGCAAGGATTACAATAGACCTGAAATTCAACGATTGTTTAGAGACATGACCGCCAATAAGTTTGAAGCAATCATTGTTTGGCGGCTCGACCGACTTTCCAGAAGTAATAAGGATATTCTAACCCTCATTGATGATGAACTAACGCCTAGAGGTATAAAGTTGCTTGTAAGTACATGTGACATTGATTCATCTACCATTGAGGGTAAAATGTTCATTAGTCTTCAAGGTACATTCGCCGAATATGAACGAAATGTAATAATAAATAGGGTTAAAGCAGGAATGAAAAAGAGAGCAAGCAATGGAGAGTTTAATGGGGGGATAATGCTTGGGTATGATGTTGTTGATAGAAAACTCGTACCTAATGAGGCAGAGGCGAATATTGTTAGGGAAATTTTTGAACTTAGAGCAGAAGGACACGGGTACAAGACAATTGCAAATATAATGAATAGTAGCGGTCACAAAACAAAAAAGGGAAACAATTTCAGTACCATAGCAATTAAAACGATTTTGAATAACAAGGAATATGCAGGATTAAATACATGGGGGAAGAAAGAGGACTGGAACATAAAGCGCAGGAAAGGCAAGGTAGATGTAATGCCTGAACGTAAAGGAAGTCATCAACCTATAATTTCTATGGAACTATGGGAGAAAGTTCAAGCTGTGAATAAGGCTAATGCTGAAGTTTTTACCCCTATCAAATCTTTTAGCGGTAACTTTTTCTTATCCGGTGTCTTGAAATGTCCTGTATGCGGTGCTGGAATGGTTATGAGTAAGAACAAGAAGCGGGGGGATAAAGGTTTTTATCGTTACTATATGTGCCAGGCATACCACCAAAAAGGAAAAGCAGCGTGTTCTTCAAATCTTGTTGTTGCGGATTGGATAGAGCAGGAAGTATTAAATGTGCTGAAAGAACTTATAGCCGATATGGATTTAGTTGAAGATATTTTAGACAAAATTGATGAAGGATACAAAAGGGATAAAACCCCCTTAGAAGCAAACCTTAATGAACTGAACCTTAGGAAGGCTGAACATGAGAAAAAAATAAACAGTCTTGATGAAAAGTATCTTGCCGGGGAACTGGAAGTAGCCAATTTCAATCGACTTTCGAGTAAACTTCAGTCCGAGATTGACGAAATGACCGAAATGATAGAGAAAGTTGAAAGAGAACTAACAAAACTTCAATCAAGGGTGGATATTAACGCCAATTTAGTGGTGGAAATATTGGCGAACTTCAACGAACTGTTTGATCTAGCTGATGAGCAGGAGAAGAAAGAGTTGATTAGGGCAATTATTAAGGAGATTCATGTGTCCAAAGATAGGAAAGAACTTAAGCAAATCTCCCTATGGCTCGGTGACGATATATGTTTACCAGCAAAAAAGGAGCGCAGAACCGTATCATAAGTGAGGCGAATTCAGTTAACTTTTTTGGACAAGAAAAGCTGAAATAGAAAGTCTATAAGTTCAAACTCCTCGAACAAAAAGAGGTAAAATAACAAAACTCGCTCAAAATTAAATGCTGTAGCGGTGTAGGAGTTTTTCCTACCCCTTTTTCGTTGTGAAAAAAAGAGGGGGCAAACGTGAACATATGCGTATATTTACCCCGAAAGTTGAAAGGAAGATATGGGAAACTACAAGGACTATATCAAAAAAGCAAAGAATCCAACAAGTATACAGCGTTACATTATTGGGCTTGGCTCAAGAACCACATCTTGATCCCACATCTGAAAATTTCTGCTCGCAATACTCTCGCGTTTCCCTCAAGCCCTATGATTTCCACAGTTGGCAAATGGTCAAGTAGGCTTCCAGTGACTTCCCCAAAAACCGGAAAGTCACCCGAATCAATCCTCCTGACTGCATGAACTGAATACACCCGTTTCTGCAGCATACCATTCGATATGAGCCAAT
>NZ_JBZCSF010000031.1:0-2565 GCF_058273125.1 Effusibacillus sp. SKA8
GTGTGTTTTAGCCACTCCCCATCCCGTTCCCTGAGATATGTGCATAGTCAAAACGTTTGTTCTGTTTTGTGGTTAAAAAATATCCCCGGCTCACGGCCAGGGATAAATTTATTTCGCGAAGCGTTTCTGAACACCTTCGGTTTCCAGCCACGCTTTTTCAATTGCCACCTTTGCTGCAGTTGCGTCAAACAGAATCCCTCTGTTTTTTGCTTGATTCTCAAGGTAATTCAAGGCGTGACTCAACTTCTCATGTCCAGCCAAATCCCGATAAGCCGTTTCGGCGAACGCGTAGGCTTCCCGAGCCAAAAGATGCAAGAGCTCTGTCTGTTGGGCATCCGCATGAGTGAAAATGTAGGTTTCAATCCTGCGTTTAAGGACTCCGAGGCCATAGAAAAGAGCAATGGCCGCAATCTGGATAATAATTGTCAGCCCTTGAGAAATGTATGGGGTAATTAACTCCTTCATGGTCTATTTCAACTCCTTGGCAGTTTTAATTTTTTCATCTACCTTGTCCAGGATTCTGCAGACGACCGCAGCCGCTTGCCCCCTTGTGAAAGGATCGTCCGGGCCGAATTTAATCGGGCCGTCGTCATATCCGCGCATAATCCCTTCTTTTACCACTCGCTGAATCTGCTCGTTAAATTCGTGCTCCTTCCAGTCAGTTCCGGAATCGTTGCCTGTTCCCGCATTTTGGGGTGCCGGTGCGAGGTATGCAACATTGAAAACCTGGCATACGCCGCGAACATATGCTTCCGCTAACCCTTGCATATATGCTTCATCTTTAAGAAAGGTAGCATCTTCAGGGCTATCAACAAAAAGGTTTTCAAATAAAATGGATGGCATGTTTGTCTCTCGACACACAGCCAAATCTTTCTCTTTCATCCCGCGATCCGCGATTCTAAACTGTCCATTGTAGGCAACAATCTCTTGATGAACGATCATGCGAATGCGCTGGGTCTCTGCTTTACCAGAGTAGTCTCCAGGTTGAATAAAGGATTCAAACCCTGTCCCGCCTCCGGCGTTGTTATGGAAAGCCAAGAAGAGATTTGAACCAGCCCGATTTGCCATGTCCGCCCTCTGAGAAAGCCCAACATACTCATCGCCCTGTCGGGTAAGTTGCACACGAAACCCACAGCGCTGCAGACCTACTGCTACCTTTGTCCCCAAGTATTTGGTTAACTCTTTTTCCACCAAACCATTAGCTTGAGCACCACCATCCGGGCCTCCATGTCCAAAGTCAACTGTTATTAACGGCATCATCAGAAATCCCTCCTAAAATTAAAAGAACGCCCGAAAGCGCCCTTCGTTAGTTCTGAACACTAACCAGATATTGATTGTCCCATAAATCACCCGGTGTAACGTCACCGGTTGTCTGATCAATCATTCGAATACCTGTTACTTCATGCACCGCCTTTACCAGTTCCTCGGAACAGATAAACTTTTTCGGATCGTCATAATAAACATTTATCCCAAACTTTTTACGGAGCAGGAGGGCAATCACCTCCCCCCATCCGTAACGGCTCCCTTCCGTAGCGAGTATGCGGCTGAGAATAGCTTGCCGCTGTTGATATGGAAAAATAAGCCGTTTAACTTGATAGTTTTCGTATTCATCCAGGCTGGAGTATCCTGCCTCTCGAAAACTGTTGGCCTCAAACACGGTTTGACCTACAACAAAATAGGCTACATGGAAGTATTCGCTCCCTGTAGCCCATCGGATCATCCAAGCTATGATCTTGTCTATGATAGAAGCGTTTCGCCTACGCTTCACAAAAATTATATCGCAGGGTTCCAAAGGGATCACCACACAATAGTATTAATTTCACTTATCGTTTTTGCTGCAGATACCTGTGCTTCCAATTGATAGAACCTCATGTGTTGCTCTCGCTCGAACTGGCCCGCTTCTTTTAAGACAGCAATAAATTCGTCTCGCGTATGGCTCACCAGACCGGCGTCCTTCGTCAACCACTCAACAACGGAAATCGACGGGTCCAACGAAAGCAGAGCGGCTTGCCCCTGTAATTTCCTTTGATCGGACTCCTCGTAAAAGTATTGGTGGCCGGTTGTAGTAGACGTGAACCCGGCCAGGATTGTCTTATCCATCTGCCAACGCAGTAAGTCGACTTTAGCTTTTTTGTACTCGTCAAGCGAGTTGACAGATGGGTTCAAAGCTACATAGCGTTCTTCTGGTGTCAGGCTCGTGATCGGCTGCTTCGACTGTAAGGTGCCCGTAACGGTGACCTGATTGAGTCTAGTCTGTGTCGGCTGTCCGACGATGATCGTTTTTGACCCCGGTTCGGAAATCAGGATTTCCACTACGGCTTTCCCTTCAACCGCTTCTATGGTAGCAATGGTTTTCCCGGTCTCAAGTTCGACAAATTCAACAAGTTCTGTTTTGGGCGGTACTTGGGCGGTTATTTCAACGCTTTGCGAAATAAAACTTCCTGAATTGTCGGTTTGAAGGATAACCGTCCCTCCTCCAATAAGAATAGCAGGGAGAGTTTCTATAAGATTATCATTGTCGTCATAGACATTGAAACCTACAAACCTCATAACAAAGACCTCCTC
>NZ_JBZCSF010000032.1:0-2506 GCF_058273125.1 Effusibacillus sp. SKA8
CAAATTGCTCTTTGAAAACCGGATAGCGAATGGGAGAAACACAAAATTGCGAGGTAACTGCTGAAGCAGTAACTCAAATTTCAACTGGGAATCAACCGAGAAACCTTGTAGATTAAGCTACAAAGGGCGCACGGAGGATGCCTGGGCGCCAGGTGCCGAAGAAGGACGGAGCGAACGCCGAAACGCCTCGGGGAGCCGTAAGCGGGCTTTGATCCGGGGATCTCCGAATGGGGGAACCCACCGGACGTAATGGTCCGGTACCCGCGGCTGAATCCATAGGCCGTGAGGAGGCAGACCAGGGGAACTGAAACATCTAAGTACCCTGAGGAAAAGAAAACAACATGTGATTCCGTCAGTAGCGGCGAGCGAAGGCGGAGGAGCCCAAACCGATCGTGCATGCACGATCGGGGTTGCGGGGCGTCTCGCAAGGAGTTACAAATTCTCTTTGTAGGAGAAGCGGCTTGGAAGGGCCCACCGGAGAGGGTGAGAGTCCCGTATCCGAAACGAAGAGAACTCCGAGACGGACCCCAAGTACCGCGGGACACGAGGAATCCCGTGGGAATCCGGCAGGACCACCTGCCAAGGCTAAATACACCCTGGCGACCGATAGTGAACCAGTACCGTGAGGGAAAGGTGAAAAGCACCCCGGGAGGGGAGTGAAAGAGAACCTGAAACCGTGTGCCTACAATCAGTCGGAGGGCGTTATTCCACCCCAAAAAGTACTACTTTTTGGGGACCCCGGAAAGCCTGACGGCGTGCCTTTTGTAGAATGAACCGGCGAGTTGCGATCACAAGCGAGGTTAAGGCGGAGAGCCGGAGCCGCAGCGAAAGCGCGTCTTAAAATCCGGGTCCCCGCGAAAGTGCTTGCACTTTCGTGGGCGAAGGTAGGGCGAGAGTTTGTGGACGCAGACCCGAAACCGGGTGATCTACCCCTGTCCAGGATGAAGGTGAGGTAACGCTCACTGGAGGTCCGAACCCACGCACGTTGAAAAGTGCGGGGATGAGGTGGGGGTAGGGGTGAAATTCCAATCGAACCCGGAGATAGCTGGTTCTCCCCGAAATAGCTTGAGGGCTAGCGTTGGAGTAAGAGTCATGGAGGTAGAGCACGGATTGGGGGAGGGGCCTTCGCGGGTTACCGAACTCAGTCAAACTCCGAATGCCATGGACTTATCTCCAGCAGTCAGACTACGAGTGCTAAGATCCGTGGTCAAAAGGGAAACAGCCCAGACCATCAGCTAAGGTCCCGAAGTACCGGTTAAGTGGGGAACGATGTGGCGGTGCACAGACAACCAGGATGTTGGCTTAGAAGCAGCCACCATTTAAAGAGTGCGTAATAGCTCACTGGTCGAGTGACGCTGCGCGGAAAATGTAACGGGGCTCAAACCGGACACCGAAGCTATGGACAGGTTGGAAACGATCTGTGGTAGGGGAGCGTTCTGTAGGCGGAGAAGTCAGACCGGAAGGACTGGTGGAGCGTACAGAAGTGAGAATGCCGGTATAAGTAGCGAAAAGACAGGTGAGAATCCTGTCCACCGAAAGCCTAAGGGTTCCTGGGGAAGGCTCGTCCGCCCAGGGTCAGTCGGGACCTAAGCCGAGGCCGAAAGGCGTAGGTGAAGGACAACTGGTGGAAATTCCAGTACCACCGCGCGCGCGATCCCATTCTAAGAAAATGGGGCCCCACGAAAGTACTCGGAATCCGCTGCGAAGCGATTCGTCACTTTCGTGGGGATCAGCGACGGGGGGACGCAGGAGGATAGGGGAAGCGGCCGGCTGGACGTGGCCGTGCAAGCAGCGAGAGGGAGTGGCAGGCAAATCCGTCACTTACAACCTCAAGCTGTGACGCCGAGGGAAGCGTGAGTACCGAAGTCCCTGATTTCACACTGCCAAGAAAAGCCTCTAGCGAGTGCGCCGGTGCCCGTACCGCAAACCGACACAGGTAGGCGAGGAGAGAATCCTCAGGTGCGCGGGAGAACTCTCGTTAAGGAACTCGGCAAAATGGCCCCGTAACTTCGGGAGAAGGGGCGCTCCGGTAGGGTTTGGAGCCCGAGGGAGCCGCAGTGAAAAGGCCCAAGCGACTGTTTAGCAAAAACACAGGTCTCTGCGAAGCCGAAAGGCGACGTATAGGGGCTGACGCCTGCCCGGTGCTGGAAGGTTAAGGGGAGAGGTGAGGGGGAACCCGAAGCTTTGAACCGAAGCCCCAGTAAACGGCGGCCGTAACTATAACGGTCCTAAGGTAGCGAAATTCCTTGTCGGGTAAGTTCCGACCCGCACGAATGGCGTAACGACTTGGGCGCTGTCTCAACGAGAGACCCGGTGAAATTGTAGTACCTGTGAAGATGCAGGTTACCCGCGGCAAGACGGAAAGACCCCGTGGAGCTTGACTGCAGCTTGATATGGGAGATGGGTAGTTCATGTACAGGATAGGTGGGAGGCTAAGAAGCCAGGGCGCCAGCTTTGGTGGAGCCGACGTTGGGATACCACCCTTGGGGTACTGATCTTCTAACCC
>NZ_JBZCSF010000033.1:0-2485 GCF_058273125.1 Effusibacillus sp. SKA8
TGTGACCGCTAAAATAAAATTAACAAGAGATACGAAATAATCTTGAACACGAATTCCCTGATTCTCCCTCCCCCGATATAATCAAGCTGGAAATTCAGTCAGCGTAGGGTGAGGAGAATGAAATTCGCAGAAAGGTGGCCTATGTACATCGAAATCTATCAACTGAAACAACTAGGGCTTAACGTTTCCCAGATTGCCCGTAAACTGAACATCTCGCGAAACACGGTGTACAAATATCTGGACATGTCGCCGGAAGAGATGCAGGCGTTCGTCGAATCGATGAAGACAAGGCGTAAGAAACTAGATTCGTACGAATCTCAAATTCTCCAATGGTTGCAGGAATATCCCGATCTGTCGGCTGCCCAGATTCATGACTGGTTGAAGGAACGGCGCTTGGATGCCAACGTCTGCGAGAGTACCGTGCGGAACTTTGTCCGGCACTTGCGTGAGCAGCATGGCATCCCGAAAAGCAAGCCCATGCGCCAGTACGAAGCGATTGAAGATCCTCCCATGGGACAGCAGATGCAGGTCGATTTCGGCGAAACGAAAACGCACGATCTTCATCAGCGTCCTGTACGGTTATGGTGCATGACGTTCGTCCTGTCCCATTCCCGGTACAAATACGTGGAATGGCAGGATCGACCGTTCACTACAGCGGACGTCGTTCGTTGTCATGAGAATGCCTTCGAATTTTTCGGCGGCATGACCCGCGAGATCGTCTATGATCAGGATCACTTGCTGCTCGTCAGCGAAAATCATGGTGACTTGATCCTGACAGCCGAATTCGCTGCCTACGTCCGGCAACGCGGATTTCAAGTGCGCATGTGCCGCAAGCAGGATCCGGAAAGCAAAGGGCGGGTGGAAAACGTCGTCGGGTTCGTCAAACGCAACTTTGCCCGTCATCGGACGTTTCCCCACATCGACCGCTGGAACGAGGACTGCTTGGCCTGGCTGGATCGGACCGGAAACGGGCGGATGCACCATACGACCAAAAAAATACCGGCGGATGTGTTCGCCGAAGAGCGGCGCCATCTCCTGCCGGTTCCCCAAAAAATCCAAACCAATTCTGCCCCCAGTATAACAAGACGGGTGCGAAAAGACAATACGATTGTCTTTCAGGGGAACCGGTACTCGCTGCCGCTTGGAACCTACACCGGCCCGGACACGTCCGTAGGGATTCGGGTGATGCCGGACAAGCAGTTGGTGGCGTACGACCCGACAACCGGTGAGGAGCTGGCACGCCATCCGCTGCATGCGGGGAAAGGCAAACTCATCAAAAATACCAACCATGCCCGGGATCGGTCCAAGGGGATTGATGCCTATCTGGAGCACGTCGCCGCTCGCTTTCCCGATCCGGATCAAGCGCGATCCTATCTGACGGTCATCCGCGAACAAAAACCGCGTTACATTCGGGATCAGTTGCAATGGATCGACCGGCACGCCAAAGACGCGGATCCGGATACGCTAGCGCAAGCGCTAAGCTATTGTCTGAAACATCGACTCTACCAGGCCACGGATTTCGTGGATGCCCTGCACTATTACGCGGCTCTGAAATCGACCGGCGCACCAGCGGCTCCGACCGATGTCCGGTTGTTGGAAGAGCCCCAGCGGCAGAAGCTGAAGATGAAGCCGCAAGTTCGCCCGTTTGACGTGTATCAAGCCATCCTGGAGGGAGCCCGATGAAGGAAGCGACGATGGAACTAAAGTCCGTATGCAGCGCGCTGCAGTTAACCGCCGCCGCTGGGGCGCTGGACGAACTCCTTTTGGAAGCCGAAACCCGGCAATGGAGTTACCGCCAGTGTTTGCATCGCGTGCTATCGTACGAGTTGAAAAAACGGGAAGAAAAGCAGTTTGCCCGCCGGTACAAACGCGCCGCGTTCCCGGAACTGAAAACGTTGGACGAATTCCGGGTCGACGAACAGCCGTCCCTGGGACAACGCCAGTTGCAGCAACTTCGGGAACTGATCTGGCTGGAGCAGCATTATAACTTGCTCTTTTTGGGCCCGCCAGGCGTCGGGAAGACGCATCTGGCGATCGGACTGGGCGTTGAAGCACTGAATCAAGGATATAGTGTCAGTTTCGTCACGATGGATCAGTTGTTGCATCTCTTGAAGACGCAAGAGATTTCCCGAAACGCCCAGTTGCGAGTGAAGCGGATCGTGCGTTCCGATCTGGTGATTCTGGACGATCTGATGTTCATGGCGCTGGATCGGCAGGAAGCCCACTTGTTCTTCCAATTGGTCAACAAGTTGTACGGGCAGGCCTCCATCATCCTGACGTCCAACAAAGGACCGGAAGACTGGGGAGAACTGCTTGGAGACCCGGCCGTCACGACCGCTATTCTGGACCGCATCCTGCATCGAAGCGAAGTGATTCACCTGACGGGGGACAGTTACCGACTCAAGCACCGCCAAACCATATTTGGAAGTTGTTAGTTGTTGAAAATAAATTAGCGAAAATTGTTCAAAGGTACTTGACGGTTACA
>NZ_JBZCSF010000034.1:0-1798 GCF_058273125.1 Effusibacillus sp. SKA8
TAATGGATCGTTCTCAGTATATGGAATATGTCGATTTTTTGAATCAAGAAGCGGAGCTTTTAGATAACGGATTGTTTAACGAATGGTTCGCCCTTTTTACAGAAGATTTTGTCTACCAAATCCCGGTGAGGTTTACGCGGGAACGAGCGGCAGGTTCGGAGTTTAGTTCCACTGCCTATCATATGAATGAGACATTGGGTTCCATGGAAATGAGGATTGCCCGGGCCTACTCGGAGTATAACTGGGCGGAAGATCCGCCCTCTCGGACCAGACATTTCATTACGAATGTTCGGGTGAGGCAGACAGAACGAGAAGACGAAGTAAAAGTGGTTTCAAATGTACTGGTATATCGAAACAAATTCGACAACCCTACCTTTGATCTGCTCTCGGCTGAACGTCATGATGTGTTAAGGAAAGTTGACGGAAACTGGAAACTGGCTAAACGGGTAGTCTATTTGGATCAGAGTACGGTAGCGACAAATAACTTTGCCATTTTCATCTAAATCCACACGTTGGGTGATGATCGGAAATTATGGAAAACAGACAACTGACCATTCGGATTTCCAATGAATTTACAGGCGTTGAAGTACGAAAAGTATTTACTAGGAACGGGGAAAGATTGGAAATTTTTTCTAGGAAAATAGGGTCAAGAGTTGTTCTGGACGCTATGCAATTGGAAGCTCTAACCTTGGCTAAACCAACAGAATTGTCAAGGTTTCTCGAGGATCCTTTTGGTTCGGACGAAGAATAAGGGGGATGACATATGGGTCTGCCCAAAGCTCAACGGTTTGAACATGTCGAAATACGCGTCAACGATATGGTAAAGGCTATAGACTTTTACAAGAATGCCATGGGATTGGTGGAGATTGGCAGAGAGGATGGGGTTGTGTACTTAGGATGCGGCTACGATGAAAATTATGACCTTGCTGTTAGAGAAGGCGGTACAGGGGTTGCTCACTTTGCGGTTCGTGTCGATAACGAAGAGGAACTGATGAAGTATGACAAAAAGTTGAGGGGGAATGGAGTAAAGGTAGAAAGACAAGATGAGACGGAACCGGGACAGGAAAAAGGTATTCGATTTAATTTACCAAGCGGGATTCCCATGGAGCTCGTTCTTGTAAAAGACAATCGTTATATCAACCCTGCGAAACCGGCATATCCACGAAATGTGGCCGCTGCTCCCCTTAATATTGACCACATTAATTTGATGTCGCTGGATGTGCGCAAAGATACAGAATTTCTGACAGAGTTGCTGGATTTTAGGATTTCTGACATTGTCGACCCAGAGATGAATGGGAAATGGATGATGACATTCATGAGATTTCGCGGTTATCATCACGACGTTGCGTCGACTATCACGAAAAAACCAAGCGAAACCCTCCATCATGTTGCATGGACCATGTCAAATATTGAACAGATTAAAGTGGCATGTGATGTTCTCGCCCAGTTTGGCATCGATGTAGAATTGGGGCCTGGACGTCATCCCATCGGGCCAAATCTGTACGCCTATTTCATGGAACCTGGGGGCAACCGATTTGAATTTATTGCCGAACAGGCAGTATTAGATCCAGATTCACCCACGAAAGTATGGAGAAGTATGCAGGAAACATTGGAATCGTGGTCCAAGCTTCGCAGGCCGCCGGCAAGTTTCATCAAGGGTTCATAGTAGGTATATTCACAGAAGTTCGTGGCAGGAGGGAATTAAATGGGAGTATTAGCAGGAAAAGTAGCCATTATCACAGGTGCGACGGCTGGTCTGGGGCGAGCGATTGCTGAAAGATATGTGAAAGAAGGCGCC
>NZ_JBZCSF010000035.1:0-1567 GCF_058273125.1 Effusibacillus sp. SKA8
CATGTTGAGAGTTTGATCCTGGCTCAGGACGAACGCTGGCGGCGTGCCTAATACATGCAAGTCGCGCGGGCGGAAGAGGAGCTTGCTTCTTGGAAGCCAGCGGCGGACGGGTGAGTAACACGTGGGCAACCTGCCCGGCAGACCGGGATAACGCCTGGAAACGGGTGCTAATACCGGATAGGCAAGAGGGAGGCATCTTCCTTTTGGGAAAGGCGCTGAGGCGTCACTGTCGGATGGGCCCGCGGCGCATTAGCTGGTTGGTGGGGTAACGGCCCACCAAGGCGACGATGCGTAGCCGACCTGAGAGGGTGGACGGCCACACTGGGACTGAGACACGGCCCAGACTCCTACGGGAGGCAGCAGTAGGGAATCTTCCACAATGGGCGCAAGCCTGATGGAGCAACGCCGCGTGAGTGAAGAAGGCCTTCGGGTTGTAAAGCTCTGTCTTTCGGGACGAAGAGGCAGGAGAGGGAATGCTCCTGCTGGGACGGTACCGGAGGAGGAAGCCACGGCTAACTACGTGCCAGCAGCCGCGGTAATACGTAGGTGGCAAGCGTTGTCCGGAATGACTGGGCGTAAAGCGCGCGCAGGCGGCCGTTTAAGTCTGGGGTGAAAACCCGGGGCTCAACCCTGGGAGTGCCTTGGAGACTGGATGGCTTGAGGGTCGGAGAGGCAAGGGGAATTCCATGTGTAGCGGTGAAATGCGTAGAGATATGGAGGAACACCAGTGGCGAAGGCGCCTTGCTGGCCGATCGCTGACGCTGAGGCGCGAAAGCGTGGGGAGCAAACAGGATTAGATACCCTGGTAGTCCACGCCGTAAACGATGAGTGCTAGGTGTTGGGGGTTTCGAGACCGTCAGTGCCGAAGCAAACGCATTAAGCACTCCGCCTGGGGAGTACGGTCGCAAGACTGAAACTCAAAGGAATTGACGGGGGCCCGCACAAGCAGTGGAGCATGTGGTTTAATTCGAAGCAACGCGAAGAACCTTACCAGGGCTTGACATCCCGCTGACGGGTCTGGAGACAGGCCTTCCCTTCGGGGCAGCGGAGACAGGTGGTGCATGGTTGTCGTCAGCTCGTGTCGTGAGATGTTGGGTTAAGTCCCGCAACGAGCGCAACCCTTGATCTGTGTTGCCAGCAGGGGAGCTGGGCACTCACAGGTGACTGCCGGTGACAAACCGGAGGAAGGTGGGGATGACGTCAAATCATCATGCCCCTTATGTCCTGGGCTACACACGTGCTACAATGGGCGGTACAACGGGAAGCGAAGGAGTGATCCGGAGCGAACCCCTGAAAGCCGTTCGTAGTTCGGATTGCAGGCTGCAACTCGCCTGCATGAAGCCGGAATTGCTAGTAATCGCGGATCAGCATGCCGCGGTGAATCCGTTCCCGGGCCTTGTACACACCGCCCGTCACACCACGAGAGTGGGTAACACCCGAAGTCGGTGAGGTAACCTGACCTATTCCAGGGAGGGAGCCAGCCGCCGAAGGTGGGACCGATGATTGGGGTGAAGTCGTAACAAGGTAGCCGTATCGGAAGGTGCGGCTGGATCACCTCCTTTCTAAG
>NZ_JBZCSF010000036.1:0-1471 GCF_058273125.1 Effusibacillus sp. SKA8
TGCGGGTATGTGAGTGTACCTGTTTTAACAGGTACAGTCGCTTCGTGTTATTTGGCTCGGTAGCTCAGTCGGTAGAGCAGAGGACTGAAAATCCTCGTGTCGGCGGTTCGATTCCGTCCCGAGCCACCATAAACAATCTGGCAAAGTGGAGAGAAGCGTTTGGGAGTGTGCCTGATACTTTCCTGAAGACCCAAAAAGATATTCGCCACCTTAGCACAGTCGGTAGTGCGCATCACTCGTAATGATGAGGTCGCCGGTTCGATCCCGGCAGGTGGCTCCACTCGGAGGGATACCAAAGTGGTCAAATGGGGCGGACTGTAAATCCGTTGGCATCGCCTTCGAAGGTTCGAATCCTTCTCCCTCCACCATAAATACTTGTTTTGGCTCGGTAGCTCAGTTGGTGAGAGCGACGGATTCATAACCCGTAGGTCGGGGGTTCGATTCCCTCTCGAGCCACCACTCTTTAAAATAATGAATGAGCACCGATGGGGAGTCGCCAAGCGGTAAGGCAACGGACTTTGACTCCGTCATGCGTAGGTTCGATCCCTACCTCCCCAGCCAAGCGGTTTTTGGGTATCCTTCAAAGCATTGTCTCCGAGGAGGGGGTGCTTTGGCGGACCGAATTTGCGGTCGTGGCGGAATTGGCAGACGCGCAAGATTCAGGTTCTTGTGGGCGCAAGCTCGTGGAGGTTCAAGTCCTCTCGACCGCACCAATTTTGAATATGCCGGAGTGATGGAATTGGCATACGTGCACGACTCAAAATCGTGATTTTGTGGGTTCGAGTCCCACCTCCGGCACCATTACCAAACCGAACGTCATGGTTCGGGTGTGCGTCGGAATGTAGCGCAGCTTGGTAGCGCGCACGCTTCGGGAGCGTGAGGTCCAGGGTTCGAATCCCTGCATTCCGACCAGTTTTTATGGAGAGATGTCCGAGTTGGTCGAAGGAGCACGATTGGAAATCGTGTAGGCGTTAACAGCGCCTCAAGGGTTCGAATCCCTTTCTCTCCGCCATTTCTTTTGGTTTCTTAATCCCAAACCAGTGGGTTGCAAAGATAGCCATTTGCGGGCGTAGTTCAGTGGCAGAACTCCAGCCTTCCAAGCTGGTCGCGTGGGTTCGATTCCCATCGCCCGCTCCATACGAAACTCTTTGGGTATTTTCTCAAAGGGTTTTTATTTTTGTGCTTGTCTTGTTTTACTTAGATCATTCGCGCAACTCAGGTATAATGATCCCGAGACAAATTTTTTTATTTTTCGGGTCTCTCTCCCGGTTCTATTCTTTTTGCGACCCCCATTT
This sequence comes from Effusibacillus sp. SKA8, assembly GCF_058273125.1. Lineage (NCBI taxonomy): Bacteria > Bacillati > Bacillota > Bacilli > Caryophanales > Alicyclobacillaceae > Effusibacillus > Effusibacillus sp. SKA8. The sequence goes on from NZ_JBZCSF010000036.1 coordinate 1,296, forward strand.
TCATTGATCGTGATTTTGGTAGGCTTGAAACCGTGTATTCTGTCATAGGGGAAAAACTGAGAGAATGTGAGGAATTGGAGCGTAGAAGCGAACTGTTTTCCGTAAAATGTTGTATTTGCTTGGTCTTGTTCAGTATGTGTGATTGAATAACGTTAAAATAGGTGATAAGATAGCCT
>NZ_JBZCSF010000037.1:0-1368 GCF_058273125.1 Effusibacillus sp. SKA8
GCCATTCCGCCAGCTGAATGAACATCGTGCCGACAGCCATCCCAGACACGAGAAAGGCAGCCGGTTACCCGACTGCTCCCCGTTGCCGGTCCAGGTCCGTCAGTACCCGCTGGATGTGGCTGTCTTCCACCACGTCGCTGTCCTTGGCGGCCGCATCGTACAGGGCCTGCAGGCAGATTTGGTTCACAACTCGAGGAATGCCACGGCTGGCGGCGTACACCAGATGCAAGGCGCTGTCCGTAAACAGCGGCACGGTCTTTCCGGTCAGTCGAATTTGGTGCCGCACATAGTCGACCGTCTCTTCCCGGGTCATCCCGCCGAGGTGGTACGCCATCTCAATCCGCTGTGAAATGGCCTCGTACTTTTTCAACCGGAGTTTCCGGCCCAGCTCCGGTTGCCCTACGAGGATGAGCGGGAACAACGACATGGCATCCATCCTCTGGTTGCGGACGAATCTCAACTCCTGCAGCATCTCATCGGAGAGATCCTGTGCTTCGTCGATGACCACCACCCACCGTCTCTCTCCATGAAGCCCGCCCGTTTGAACCCGTTCATTCCAAAGTCTTCTCGCACGACTTGCGGAATAGGGGCTTGTTTCGCCAAGGCAGGAGAGCAACTCCCCGTAAAACTCCTTCGGGCGCAGGCCCGGTACACAAATGTAGATGGGCAGCCACTTCAGCTCGTCCAATCCGCCAATCAGCCGCCGGATGAGGGTGGATTTGCCGCTGCCCACCTCACCGGTCAGAAGCCCCAAGGCGTTTTGCTCGAGCACCCACTCCATCCGAGCCAAGGCTTCCCGGTGTGCGGCTGTCTCGTAAAATTCATCTCCTTCCACGTCCCGCCGAAACGGCAGCTTCTCAAATCCCCACTTCTCCTGCGGTGTCATGAACGCTCACCCGACTTCATTTCCGAAAATCGCAGCGGGGACTCCTGAGCCGCCTGCTTACGCCGCTCGTCTGCTGCCTGGAAGAACGAGACGTGGTCCGCGGTCGTCTTGTCCGTTTTCACGGCCGAGGCGACCCGGCGGTCATAACGTCGGGTCAAATCCACAGGCTGGGCGTCGGGCCACCGTTTGTCCTCGGTCCACACCTGGATGACCGTTAGGTCAAACGGGTCGTAACGCAGCGTCAATTTCCGCTTGGCCAGTGCGAGATCGACCTCGTAGGTGTTGCCCATCAGGGAGACGCAAGCGGTCTTGTCGGCGGTGCGCTCCTCCTCCCACAGGAATCTATCCGTCAGCTCCGCCTCCGAAACCCGTTTGGGCACGCGGCTGCTCGCCGCTGCTCGCTCCTTGGGAGACTGCCCCGTACTGCCGTGCTTGCGCAGGTGGTAATACCCGTCGACCCACGCCCAGAATGCCTCGTTCAG